>NZ_JBWQXA010000005.1:0-236360 GCF_056746695.1 Caldimonas hydrothermalis
GCGCTGGGCGACGCTGGATGCTCCTGCGGCGAGCTGGTTGGCCTGGCGGGCGGCGTCGGCGGAGTGTTTGACGGTGCCGGCGATTTGCTCCATGGACGAGGCGGTTTGCTGCAGGCTGCTGGCGGCCTGCTCGGTGCGGCTGCTCAGGTCCTGGTTGCCTTGCGCAATCTCGGCGCTGGCCGTGGCGATGCTGTCGGTGGACAGGCGCACCTGAGTCACGGTGTCGCGCAGCGCTTGCTGCATCTGTGCGAGGGCTTGCATCATCTGGCCGATCTCATCGGCACGGCCGCTGTGCACGGGGGTGGCCAGGTCGCCTTGCGCGATGTTGCGCGCAGCGGAAATTGCACGGTGCAGCGGATCGCGGATGGAGCGTACCAGCCACCACGTGCCGGCGGCCAGCAGGCTCAACACCAGCAGGGCGGCAATACCGGCCATTGCGATCGTGGCCTGGCGCTGCGCCTTGAACTCAGCCTTGAACTGGGCGGCCGAGGAGGCGATGGCCTTGAGCAGGGCCTGGTGGATGTCGTGGTTGCGGACGGCCGACGCCGCGATCTCGCCACCCAGCAGGCCGTCCAGGGCCGTGGCATCGCCGCCGGTGCGCAGCTGGACGACGCGCTCGCTCAGGCGGGCCAGTTGTGCATGGTGTTCGCGGGCCTGCTGCAGGGCTGCCCGCTCCTGCGCCGACAGCGTGGCGGCATCGAGCCGGGCGGCCAGGGCCTCGATGTCACGGTGGCTCGCACCGATGGCGGCCTGGAGGTCCTTGGCCTGGGGGGCTTCAGCCGGTGCGAGCGCCAGGGCCTGCAGGCGGGCCGCAAAGGCCTCGCGTTGCGCTTGCCACTGCATGGCCGCGTCGAGCTTGGCTTCATGGGCCGCCTGGTGGGTTTCGAAGAACTGCGTGGACGAGGCCGAGCGCACGCCCGAGACCGCCACGAGACCAAGCTGGCAGGTGGCGATGAGGGCCGTGGCGCACCACAGCTTGGTTCCGATCTTCATGGGGAGTGCGTCAACGTGAGGGAGCCCTGAGGGGGGCGCGGGGGGCGGGCGCGTCAGTGGCGCGAGCGCCGCACCAGGCTGCCCACGTCGAGGATGAGGGCCACACGCCCGTCGCCCAGGATGGTGGCGCCGGAGACGTCGGGCACTTTGCGGTAGTTGGCTTCGAGGTTTTTCACCACCACCTGCTGTTGGCCCAGCAGCTCATCGACCATCAGCGCCACGCGTCCGCCTTCGGCCTCGACCACCACCATGATGGAGCTCACATGCTCGAAGTCGAAGCGCGGAACCTGGAAGACCTGCTCCAGTTCGATGACGGGCATGTATTCGGAGCGCACTTCGACCACCCGGCCGCTGGTGCCCACAGTCTTGATCATGCCCGGCTCGACTTGGAAGCTTTCGACCACCGACGACAGCGGCAGGATGTAGCACTCATCGCCCACCCCAACGCTCATGCCGTCCATGATGGCCAGCGTGAGCGGCAGGCGCACCGAGACACGCATGCCGTAGCCCTCGGCGGAGTCGATCTCGACGGTTCCGTTGAGCGAGGCGATGTTCTTCTTGACCACGTCCATGCCCACGCCGCGGCCGGACACGTCGGTGACCTGCTCGGCGGTGGAAAAGCCTGGCTCGAAGATGAGGTTCCACACTTCCTGGTCGGTGAGCGTGTCAGGGGCATGGATGCCACGCTCGCGGGCCTTCTTCAAAAGCTTTTCTCGATTGAGGCCGCGACCGTCATCGCGCACTTCGATGACGATGGAGCCACCCTGGTGCGAGGCCGACAGCGTGATCGTTCCGGTCTCCGGCTTGCCGGCAGCCACGCGCTCGGCGGGCAATTCGATGCCGTGATCGCAGGAGTTGCGCACCAGGTGTGTCAGTGGATCGGTGATTTTTTCGACCAACCCTTTGTCCAGTTCGGTGGCTTCGCCGTGGGTGACCAGCTCGACTTTCTTGCCCAGTTTGTTGGCCAGATCCCGAAGCATGCGAGGGAAGCGGCTGAACACCGTGGACATGGGGATCATGCGGATCGACATCACGGCTTCTTGCAGGTCGCGCGTGTTGCGGTCCAAATCGGTCAAGCCGGCCAGCATTTGCTGGTGCAGCACCGGGTCCAGACCGCGGCTGGTTTGCGCCAGCATGGCCTGGGTGATGACCAGTTCGCCCACGAGGTTGATGAGCTGATCGACTTTTTCGACCGAGACGCGGATGGTGGACGCATCCAGCGAGGCGCTGGCGCGTCCTTCGCTGCGTGCGGCGGGCTGGCGCGGGCTTGCCGCGGGTTTGGCCGTTGCCGGCGTTGGGTTGGCCGAAGGGGCGCCCGGTGCGTTTTCGAAGAAGCCGTAGCCAGGATCGGCCGCAGCCGCGCGCGGCTGCGGCGCCCCGGGCGCGTCGTCGAAGAATCCGTATCCGGGGTCGGCCGATGCGCTCGCCGCCGGCGGCTGGGTGGCCGCTGGCTTGGCCGCTTCGCTCAGGGGGACAAAGCGCACATGCTCTTTCGAGACGTGGAACGTGAACAAATCCAACAGCTCGGATTCGGCGCTGCGGGTGACGACTTTGAAGCGCCGCACCCCCTCTTGCGCGACCCCGCCGTCCAGGGCTTCGATGTGACCCAGGTCGGTGATTTCCTTGAAGAGCTCGACCAGGTTGTCGGCCACCGAAGGGTCGGGCAAGGGGCCCACGCGCAGCTCCAGTGTGCGCTCGCCATCTGTGGGGGCGCTGGCCGGCGCCGGCGCAGCGGTCACGGCGGGCATCACAGCAACGGCCGGGGCCGTGACCACGGGCACCGGCGGGGCTTCGCCGGCGGCCATGGCCCGGATGTTGAACAACAGCTCGGTGGTGTCGACTTCGTCGCCGGCACCGGTCTGATGCCGGGCGATCTGCGCTTTGAGGGCGTCGCCCGAGGCCAGCAGCACATCGACCATGGCTGCAGTCGGTTGCAGTTCGTGGCGGCGCAGCTTGTCCAGCAGCGTCTCCATCTGGTGGGTCAGTTCGGCCACGTCGGAAAAGCCGAAGGTGGCCGCGCCGCCTTTGATCGAATGGGCGCAGCGGAAGATGGCATTGAGTTCCTCGTCGTCGGCCGCCTCGATGTCCAGGTCGAGCAGGAGCTGCTCCATGCGTTCGAGGTTCTCGGCGGCTTCTTCGAAGAAGACCTGGTAGAACTGGCTCAGATCGAAGCCGGCGCTCAGTTGGGAGCCTTCGGAAGTCATTTCGCCCACGGCGTACTCCTGATGCGGTCGGTTGGGTGAACGGGGGGCCCGAATGGGCGCGCGGCTGATTTACTTGATCACTTTCTGGATCACTTCGATCAGCTTGTTCGGGTCGAAGGGTTTGACCAGCCAACCCGTGGCCCCGGCAGCGCGGCCCGCTTGCTTCATCTGATCGCTCGACTCGGTGGTCAGAATCAGGATCGGCGTGCTCTTGAACTGGGGGTTTTCCCGCAGCTTGCGCGTCAGGCTGATGCCATCCATGCGCGGCATGTTCTGGTCGGTGAGCACCAGGTCGAAGCTGCGGCTGCCGGCCTTTTCATAGGCATCCTGGCCATCGACGGCCTCCACCACGTGGTAGCCGGCGTTCTTCAGAGTGAAGGCGACCATTTGGCGCATGGAGGCGGAATCGTCTACCGCAAGGATGGAATGCATGGCTTTCTCTCCGGGATGTCTGGCTGGGTATCGGTGCCTGGGGCGAAAACTTGAGCTCGGAATCAGGAATCAGAACAGTTCGATCGAGCCCGCGTCCATCTCGGACTGGGTGACCGGGTTGGGGCGAAGGGGGGGCTCCTCGACGACGGCTTGGCCGTCTTCGTCATCGCCCATGGACTCGCGCGCGATGCGATCGGCGCAATTGCGCAGACGGCGGTTGGTGTGGGCGATCAGCTGGGAGGCCATGTCCTGGAACTGCAGCGCCGTGACGGCCGCGCCCAGGTTTTGCAGCACGGGAGCCAGCTCGCTCGTTTGGATGCGATGGTCGCTGGCGGCGTGCATGAGCCCTTCCATCTGCTGTACGGCGGTCGAGAAACGCAGCATGAGGTTGTCGCAGGCGTCGGCCAGCAGACCCTGTAGACGCTCCAAGTCGTTGGTGGCCGTCATCAGATGGTCCTGCAAGTCGGCGGCCACCAGCAGGGGTAGGGCGGGGCTCGATTCGGAGCTGGGCGGTGGGTTCATCAGCATGGGGTCTCCATGGCTTGGACGAGGCGTGATGGCATTCATGAGGGCCGGCGCTAAAATTTTCGGCAGTCCATTGCACGACTTGAGCGCGGACCTGGCGGTCCGGACCTGTGTGCTTTTTCGGCCGCCCAGTGGTCCACTGTAGGTCTCGAGCGGGAAAACTTCTCACATGCCCACCTTGGAAATTCCGCGCTTGATCCGGGTTCTGCACATCGAGGACTCGCAGCTGGATCACGAGCTCATGCTGATTCAGATGCAACGCGCCGGCTTGACGGTGCAGGCGCGCCGCGTGGAGACGGCCGCGCAGTTCGAGGCGGCGTTGTGCGAGGGGGCGCCACCGTGCTGGGATGTGATTCTGTCGGACTACAGCCTGCCAGGCTTTTCGGGACTGGTGGCGCTGGAAATGCTCAAAGCCCGTGATGATTTGACACCGTTCATCATCGTTTCGGGCGAGATTGGCGAGGACACGGCGGTGCAGGCCATGCGCAACGGCGCGGCCGACTATCTGCTCAAGAACAACCTCGCGCGGCTGGTGCCGGCCATGCTGCATGCCATCGAAGCGCACCAGGCCCTGCGCGACAAGCGCCAGGCGGACGCGGCGCTGGCGCAGTCTCAGGAGCGCTTGCGCGAACTGGCCCAGCATCTGCAAACCAGCGTGGAGCGAGAGCGCGCGGCCATCGCCCGTGAAATCCACGACGACGTGGGCGGTTCCTTGACCGCACTCAAGTTCGACCTGGCCTGGATCGCCCGCCATGCCCAGGAGCCGGCCATCGTGCAACGCGCCCATGAGGCCCTGGAGACGGTGAGCCAGGCGCTGGAGTCCAGCAAGCGCATCATGCACAACCTGCGCCCGGCCATCCTGGAGCAGGGCCTGGTGGCCGCGCTGCAGTGGATGACGGCCACGTTCGAGAAGCGTACCGGGATTGAGACGCGTTTCCGTTCGAGCCAGGAGCAGCCGCGCCTGCCGGCCGGCGTGCCGTTGGTGGCCTACCGCACCGCGCAGGAGGCGCTGACCAATGTGGCCAAGCACGCCCAGGCCACGCGGGTGAACGTCGACCTGACGATCGCCGCCGGCGTGCTCTCCCTGGAGGTCAGCGACAATGGGCGGGGCCTGAGCCGCGCCGACCTGGCCAAGGCCCGCTCCTTCGGAATCCGCGGGCTGCACGAGCGGGCCGGCACGGTGGGGGGCTGGGTCGACCTCAGCAGCGGGCCGCACGGCACCACGCTGATCCTGTCGGTGCCTCTGCGGGGTGGGGCGGCCCGCGCGCACGAGGAAGACATGCCGCGTCTGCATGATGTACGCTCGGGCGAAGACCCGACCTTCTGGGGGGAACTGTGATTCAAGTGATCCTGTGCGACGACCACGCACTGATCCGCCGGGGGATCCGAGACACCCTGTCCGATGCCCCGGACATCGAGGTGGTGGGCGAGGCGGGCGATTACGGGGAGTTGCGTGCCCTGATGCGGCGCCAGGGCTGCGATGTGCTGGTGCTCGATATCAACCTGCCCGGACGCAGCGGGCTGGACGTGCTGCATGCGCTCAAGGAAGAGGGCTCGCCGGTGAAGGTGCTGGTGGTGTCGATGTACCCCGAAGACCAGTACGCCATCCGTGCCTTGAAGGCCGGGGCCTACGGGTACGTGAACAAGGGCGGCGACCCGGCCCAGCTCGTCGCGGCGGTGCGCATGGTGGCGCAGGGCCGCAAGTACGTCACGCCCGAGATGGCGCAGACGCTGGTGGAGAGCCTCACGGCCCCCACGACCGAGGCCCCACACGAGCGTTTGTCGGACCGGGAGCTGCAAACGCTGGTGATGATCGCCTCGGGCAAGCGCCTGTCCGACATTGCCGAGGAACTGACGCTCAGCCCCAAGACGGTGAGCGTGTACCGCGCGCGGGTGCTCGAAAAGCTCGGCCTGAACAACAATTCGGAACTGACGGTTTACGCCATCCGCAATGGGTTGGTGTGAGCACCGCCCAAGCGGGTGCTGCGGCGGGTCTCGAAGATCTCAAGTGGTTGGGCTGGAGGGTGTATCGCTCGGCGCGTCGGCCCATTCGATGGCGATCTGACGGCACGCCGATTCCTGACGCAGCAAGGCATCGATGGCCAGCGGCCAGAAGTGTTTTCCGCTTTGCTCTTGCAGCCATTGCAGGGCCTTTTCCCAGGGCCAAGCGGGTTTGTAGGGGCGTTGACTGGTCAGGGCGTCCAAAACGTCGGCCACCGCCACGATGCGAGCCTCGATGCTGATGGCGTCGCCGCGTAGCGCGCGGGGGTAGCCGCAGCCATCCCATTTTTCGTGATGCTCCAAGGCGATGCGCTTGGCCATTTGGATCAGATCGCTGGGATCGTCGCCCAAAATGTCTGCACCCATTTGGGGGTGTTGTCTCATCACCGCCCACTCGCGTTCATCGAGCTTGCCGGGTTTCAGCAAGATCTGGTCGGGGATGCCGATCTTGCCAATGTCGTGCATGGGTGCGGCCGCTTCCAGCAGCTCACAGTAGCGAGGTGGCGCGCCCAAGGCCTGGGCGATCAGGCGGCTGTAACGGGCCATGCGCAATACGTGTCGGCCTGTTTCGTTGTCTTTGAACTCGGCCGCCCGCCCCAAACGGTGGATGACGGCCAATCGGGTTTGCTCCAACTCTTCGCGTTGCACCAAGGCCAAATGAGTCGCGATGCGGCAGCGCAACACCGCTGGTGAGATCGGCTTGGTGACATAGTCCACCGCGCCCAAAGACAAGCCGTAAGCTTCGTCTTCGTCCTGACCCAAAGCCGTGCAGAACAGAACAGGGATGTGGGCCGTCGAAGGATCGCGCTTGAGTTCGATCAGGACTTCATGGCCGCTCATGCCCGGCATCATCACATCGAGCACGATCAGTCGCGGACGAGCCGTTCGCGCCAACTGCAGGGCCTGCGGTCCATTGCGAGCGAACGACAAGGGATACTGATCGCCCAACACCCGCTTGAGCAGTTGAAGATTGGCCGGTTCGTCGTCGACCAAGAGCAAGGGCGATTGCGGCTGCCATGCGGACCAGTCCACGTCTGCGGCTGGGTGCGCATGCATCGGCAGGTCGGACATCATCATGATCGGGCCTCCTTCGGCTCCAGAGCACTGCGCCAATCGGTCAGCATTTGCAGCGCAGCATCGAAGTCAAACGTTTCACAGGCTTGGCGCAGCGCATGGGCATGGCCGCTGCCGAGGGCGCACAGCGCCTCGAGGGCATCGTCGTCGATTTGACCCCTTTGCAAGGCTTTTTCCAAGCGGTCGATCCAGCGTGGAGCGTCTTCAGTGGAGACCACCGGCCCGCTGGGTGTCTGCGCGGCCGGCTCGGGGGCAAGTGGATCGTGCCGCTGTAACCATGTGCGCAGTTCGTCCCAGGCGTGGTCGATCAGCGTCAGATCGACATCGTGCCCCTGGGCGGCGCTTCGTTCGGCCTGGCGGGCGGCTAGCGTCAGGGCTGGCAGTGCCAAATTGGCGGCCACGCCGGCGATGCGATGCCACTGCGCATGTCCCCAGTGCTGCCGCTGCGGCCATTCGGCTTCGGTTTGGCGAACCCAGCGGCGCACCTGAGGCCGCCAGTCCTGCCCCCACAGCGACGTTCCCCGCCGCTCGTCAACCACCGCCGGCGGGGGGGAGGAGGCATCGTCACCTTGCGCGGCTGTGGGCCTGTCAAGCGGCGCGTGGGCGACGCGTGCGAGCGCCTCGTGCAAGGCGTCCACATTGATGGGCTTTTCGAGAAAGCCGTTCATCCCGCTGGCCTGGGCTTTGCGGCGGTCGTTGTCCATGACGCTGGCCGACAAGGCCAACACGGTGATGGCAGGCAATCCCTGCTCGCGCTCAAAGTCTCTGAGCAGCCGGCAGGTGTCGAACCCGTCGAGCTCGGGCATTTGCAAGTCGAGCAAGACGGCATCCCACGCGCCGGGGTCTTGGCGATACCGGGCCAGCAGCTCCTGGCCGCTGGCCACGATGCACGCCGTGTGGCCGCTGCGCGCAAGCAGGGTCTGCAACAAGTCCCGGTTCTGTGCGACATCGTCTACGCACAGCAGCCGCAAGCGGGGGAGGATCGGCCGTTGGGCTTCGGATGACCCGCTCGAGGAATAGTCGCCGGGGTCTTCTTCGGGCAATGGGGTCAAAGGCAGGTGAAGGCGCACCGTGGTGCCTTGTCCGGGCTGGCTGTGCAATTCGATGCGGCCACCCATGCGCTCGCAAAGCCCTTTGACGATGCTCATGCCCAGCCCGGTGCCGCCGTATCGCCGTGAGGTGCCGCTGTCGGCCTGCACGAAGGGTTCGAAGATGGCCTGCTGTCGATCGGCCGCAATGCCGATGCCGCTGTCGTCCACTTGCAGCAGCAGTGCGCCCTCGTGCAGCCCGATGCTCAGGCTGACGTGCCCGGCCTGTGTGAATTTGATGGCATTGCCCAGCAGATTGGCCAGCATTTGCCGGATGCGGTCGGCATCGCCCAACCAACGGGTGGGCAGGTGTTCTTCAATGTGCAGTCTCAGATCCAGCCCTTTGGCGCCGGCGATCGCTCCAAACTGCGAGATCAATCCATGCGCCAGCGCATGGATGCCAAAGGGGGCTTCGACGATGGAAAACTCGCCCCGCTCGAGTTTGGCTGCATCGAGCAGATCGTTCAGGATGCGCAACAAACTGCCAGAGGCATCGACGATGGCCTGGGCTTGTTGCTGGGCTGGACCAGGCGCAAGCGTTTCGGCGAGCAAGCGCGCGTATCCGACGATGGCGTTCATCGGCGTGCGGATCTCGTGGCTGACGTTGGCGAAGAATGCGCTGCGACTTTCCATGGCCTGTCGCAATTGCGCCTCTTTCTGCACCAGCTCTTGCAGGTATCGTGCGCGTTCGGTGCGGTCAATGGCCAGCTTGAGAATCGCCCGCACTTGTGAGCTTGCCGGGTCGATCAGCGGCTGGTACCAGCCCACCAAATGTCGGGCGCTGCCGTCTTTGGCCCGCCGTACGAACTCGCCGCTGCGTGCCTGCCCGTGACGAAGATCCTCCCAGAACTGACGCATGCTTTCGCCGTCTTGGCTTTCATGCCAAATGAGACGGTGGTGCTGGCCAAGGAGCTCTGTGGGGGTGTAACCCAAACTGGCGGACAGCGGCGGGTTGACGTCGAGAAAATAACCATCGGTGCTCAACAGTGCACGGCCGATCAACTGGTCGATGGCTTGTACCAGCTCGGCTTGTTCCCGGCGGCTGAGGTGTTGCGCGGTGATATCGGTCAGATACAAATCCACCACGGTACGGTCTGGCCGGACTTTTCGCGCATGCACCCGCACGTCGACCCATCGGCGTTGGCCCTCAGCGGTGAGCATCTGGATCGTGGCGCTTTTCGTTTGGCCCTGCTCGATGGCGGCGCGCAGCAGTTCATGGGCGGCTTCGACGTCGTGGGCATCGATGGCGTCGAACAAGGACCACTGGCCGGCTTGGTAGGCTTGAGCGCTGCGACCAAGCAAATGCTCCAAGGATGTCGAGGCGAGCACTCTGTGGTACTCATTGCCCATGATGCTCAAGCGAATGATGCCGCTGGGAATGTGGTCCAGGATGTCTTGAAGCAAACTGCCGCGCTCTTTGAAGCGTCGGGCCAGGTGCTGGTAGGTGGCGATGCCGACCACCCCCCAGGCGCAGCCGAAGATCGCCACGGCGATGGACGCGATGATCGAGGCCAGTTCCAGATGACGTCCGCTTCCCCGTAAGAAGGGCGTGTCCAGCGGCCCGACGAAGACGGCCGAGGCCATGGCCGTGTAGTGCATGCCGCTGATGGCCAGCCCCAGGATCGCGCCACTGCTTCCCACGATCAGCCAGCGTGGCCAGCGGGTGTGGTTGCTCAGGAGCTGGCGGCACGCCAGCGCGCCTATGGCTAACGTGACGGCCACGACGAGCGAGGCGACGAACAGCAGCGGGTCATAGGCCAAGCTGCTTTGCATGCGCATGGCGCTCATGCCGGTGTAGTGCATGGCGCCGATGCCAGCGCCCAGGCACAGGCCGGCGCCGACGATGGCCAGCGGTCGATTCCATCGATCGATGAACACCCGCAGGCCGATGGCCGACGCGATGACAGATGGCACGACGGAGCCTGCCGTCACCCAAGGGTCGAACCGCACGGGTTGGCAGATGTCCGTGGCCAGCATGCCGATGAAGTGCATGCACCACACGCTGCCGCCCAGCACGATGGCCGAGACCCAGCGCGCCGTCGCGCTCAGCCGCGGGCCGAATTTTTCCGGGTGCCTTGCGATGCCCACCATTTGCATGGACGCAATGCCGCCCAGCGTCGCGATGACCACCGACAGGCCGACCAGCCACGCGTTGTAGTACACCGGCGCGACGGGAGCATTGCCGCTTTGAGCCGTCCAGAACTCGATCAAAGCCACTCCTCCTGCAAAATGGGGCTTGACGGATATCGGCCGGCTGCGGGCGGCCTTGAGTTGCAAACGGGGGCTAAAACCGGCCCAGGGCGGCCATCAAAGCCGATTCGAAGGGTTGGCGCATCCAAGGCAGGGTCAGCAACAAGCCGACGAGCCCCACCGACACGGTGATGGGAAAGCCGATGGCGAAGATGTTCATCTGCTGGGCCACGCGCGAGATCACACCCAGCACCAGGTTGACGAACAGCAGCATGGCCATGAGGGGCAGGGCGATCCACAGGCCGAGCTTGAACACTTCGGCCCCCCAGGTGTGGACCTGCAGCATGCGCACGAAGGCCATCGGCTCGGGGCCCACGGGGAAGGCCTGGAAGCTCTGGACCACGGCGGCCACCAGGATGAGATGCCCGTTGATGACCACGAAGAGCAAGGCGGTGGTGGCGCCGAAGAAGCGGCTCACTGCGTTGGCTGCGCCGCCCTGGGCGGGGTCGAAGAAGGCGGCGAAGCCCAGCCCCATCTGCAAGCCGATCAACTCGCCCGCATACTCGACGCCCGCGAAGATCAGACGTACGGCGAATCCGATGGTCGCGCCGATCAGGAGCTGCTGAACCAGCACCAGCAGGGCTTCAGGGGCATCCAGCGGGATCGGGGCCACCTGCGGCATCGAGGCCTGGGCGGCCAGTGCCACGAAGAAGGCCAGCGCGACCTTCACGCGCGCGGGCACGGAGCGCTGCGAGAACACCGGCACGGTCATGAACAGCGCCAGCGCGCGAAAGAAGGGCCACAGCACCGGCGAGAGCCAGGCGCTGAGCTGGGCATCGGTGAAGGTCAGCATGGTGCAGGCCGGGGCGGCTCACTGCACCATGCCGGGAATGCCGGTGAGCGTGCGCTGGATGAACTCGACCAGCGTGGTCATCATCCATGGGCCGGCGACCCCCAGCACGATCACCGCCCCCACCAGCTTGGGCACGAAGGACAGCGTGGCCTCGTGGATCTGGGTGGCCGCCTGGATGATGCTGACCACCAGGCCGATGGCCAGCACGGTCAGCAGCAGGGGCGCGGAGAGCATCAGCAGGATGTACAGCGCCTGCTGGCCGAGGGTGAAGACGTGGGTGGCATCCATGGGGGTGTCGTGTCGTTCAGGTCACGAAGCTGGCCGCGAGAGAACCGAGCAGCAGGTTCCATCCATCGGCCAGCACGAAGAGCATCAGCTTGAACGGCAGGGCCACCAGCACGGGCGAAAGCATCATCATGCCCAGGCTCATCAGCACGCTGGCGACGATCATGTCGATGATCAGAAAGGGAATGAAGATCATGAAGCCGATCTGGAAGGCGCTCTTGAGCTCGCTGGTGACGAAGGCCGGCACGAGCACGCGAAAGGGAGCGTCCTGGGCTGTCACCGACGGGTCGAGCTTGGCCAGCTTGGCAAAGAGCGCAAAGTCGGATTCGCGCGTTTGCTTGAGCATGAATTCGCGCACCGGCACCTCGGCGCGCTGCAAGGCGGTGTTGAAGTCGATCTGCTGGGCCGAGTAGGGCTGGTAGGCGTCGGTGTAGACGCGGTCGATGGTGGGGCCCATCACGAAGAACGTGAGGAACAGCGACAGGCCGATGATGACCTGGTTGGGCGGCGCCGACTGGGTGCCCAGGGCCTGGCGCAGCAGGCTCAGCACGATGACGATGCGGGTGAAGCTCGTCATCAGCAGCAGCGCGGCCGGGATGAAGCTCAGGGCGGTGAAGAAGAGCAGGGTCTGGATCGGCACCGAGTAGCTGGTGCCGCCAGGGCCCTGGCCGATCACCAGCGGCAGCGAGCCGCCGCTCACGCCGGGGGCAACCTGGGCTAAAGCGGCTTCAGGAAAGGCCGATACCAGCGACAGGACCGCGAGCATCCCGAGAGATGCGAGGCGGCGCAGGGCGGGGGAGGGTTCGGGCTGCATCAGCGATCCTTGCGCGCCTTGTGGAACAAGGTGGCAAATGTCGGGGCCTGGGGCGCCGGCGCTGCGGCCGGCAGGTCTTGCGCGGGCAGGCTGTGCAGGGTCTGGATGCTCTGGGCAGTGACGCCCAGCACCAGCCAGCGGCGCGACTCGCCCTGGCCGACCTCGACCGTCACCAGCCGTTGGGCGGGGCCCACGGAGGTGCTGGAGATGATGCGGGTGGTCTGCACGCCGCCCAGTGCACCCACGGGGCTGCGCTTGAGGAGCCACAGCGTCAGCGGGATGGCCGCGACAATGAGGATGAACCAGACGAGGAAGGAGCCGGCAGAGGGCATGGACAGCACCGACAGTGGACCGTGGTTAGCCATTGTCGGCAGCCCGGTTCGCCTCAGAAGCCAAAAAGAAAGGGGCCGATGGCCCCTTGCTCTTGGCTTTGCTCAGCGGCTCGTGCACTGCGTCACGGGGCTCCTCGGCCTCACATGCCGCGACTGAGGCGGCGCATGCGCTCCGACGGCGTGACGATGTCGGTCAGGCGGATGCCGAACTTGTCGTTGACGACGACCACCTCGCCCTGGGCGATGAGGTAGCCGTTGACCAGCACGTCCATCGGTTCGCCGGCCAGGGCGTCGAGTTCGATCACCGAGCCCTGGGCGAGCTGCAGGATGTGCTTGATCGGGATGCGGGTGCGTCCCAGTTCCACGGTGAGCTGCACCGGGATGTCCAGGATCATGTTGATGTCATTGCCCGCAGCGTTCGAGGTGGTGGGCGTGAAGTTCGTGAACGACGCCGGCGCCACCTGCTCGGCGGGCGTGGCCATCAGTTCGTCGGCCGCACCCCCCGAGCCCTTTTGTTGGGCCAGGGCCGCCTCCCATTCCGCGGCCATCGCATCCTGTTCGTCGGTGGTCTGCTGATTCTCAAGTGACATGATGGGGTTCTCCCAACCAGCCGAAGTCCTGGCCGGTCAACAGTTTCTCGATGCGGATGGCGTATTTGCCGTTGGAGGTGCCGTATTGGCATTCGAAGACGGGCACACCGTCGACCTTGGCCTCGATGGCCGGGGCCAGGTCGAGTTCCAGGAAGTCGCCGGGCTTGAGCGACAGGAGCTGCTCCACGGTGGCCGGGGCGGTGCCCAGCTCGGCGACGAGCTCGACCTCGGCGGCCTGGATCTGGTGGGTGAGCAGCTTGACCCACCGGCGGTCAGGTTCGGCCGAATCGCCCTGCACGGTGGAGTACAGGATGTCGCGGATGGGCTCCAGCGTGGCGTAGGGGATGCAGAAGTGCACCGTGCCGGTGGTGTCGCCGATCTCCAGTGTGAACGAGGTGGTGACGACGATCTCGCTGGGCGTGGCGACGTTGGCGAATTGGGGCTGCATCTCCGAGCGCTGGTATTCGAGATCCAGCGGGTAGATGCCCTGCCAGGCCTTCTTGTACTCCTCGCGGATGACCTCGACCAGACGGTTGATGATGCGTTGCTCGGTGGGTGAGAAGTCGCGGCCCTCGATGCGGGTGTGGAACTTTCCATTGCCGCCGAAGAGCGAGTCGATCACGGCGAACACCAGCGTGGGGTCGCACACCACCAGGCCCGAGCCGCGCAGGGGCTTGACCGACACGATGTTGAAGTTGGTGGGCACGACGATCTCGCGCAGGAAGGCGCTGTACTTCTGCACCTTGATGGCCCCGACGGACACTTCGGGGCTTTTGCGGATCAGGTTGAACAGGCCGATGCGGATGTTGCGTGCGAAACGCTCGTTGATGATCTCCATCGTGGGCATGCGCCCACGCACGATGCGTTCCTGGCTGGCGATGTCGTAGTCGCGGATGCCACCGGCCGGAACCTCCTCTTCCTCCAGCTTCTGGCTCTCGCCGGTGATGCCCTGCAGCAGGGCATCGACCTCGTCTTGCGACAGGATCTGCTGGTTCATCGGGGCATCTCCATGCGCACTGCGGGCAGCCGGGGGCTCACTGAATAATGAAGTTGGAAAAATGCACGGCCAGGATCGGGTTGTGAACGGCCGCTCGCTTGCGGTTCTTGCCGTTGTTGGCCTCGCTTGCTTCGTCTTCCAGATCGATGCCCAGCGGTTTGACTGCTTCGCGCATGATTTCCATGGCCAGTTGCTCTTTGCCGGCGCGATCGTGCAGCTCCGTGGAGGTTTTCTGCGACAGCAGCATCAGGATGTTGCTGCGGATGGCCGGCATGAAGGCTTTGAGCTGTTCAACTACTTCGGGAGATTCGACTTCGAGCGTGACGCCGACCTGGGCGTAGCGTTCTGCCGGACGATCGGCCAGGTTGACGGTGAAGGTGTCCAGCGGTAAGAAGGTGGGAACGACGGCGGCCTTTTTCTTCTTGGCGCTTTGCGTGGCTGCAGGCCGCTCATCCAAGGCCTCCTCGTCGTCTTCGGCGTTGTTTTTCTTGAGCAGGAGCACGGCCGCCACGGCAGCCAGCGCCAGCACGACCACGCCAATGACGACGAACAGTATGAGCTTTTTGCCCCCTTTGGCCGGGGCGGCATCGGTGGCTGCGGCAGCGGACATGGTGTGTTCCTTCGAAACGGGGTTCGGGTCACCGAGGTGGTCTGGCGGATGTGGCTCCGATTATTCGGCGCGATGCGCGGGGCGAAACCAGGAATAGGGGGGGAAATTCGGGTTTGGCGTGCGCTTTCCCCGGTTCTGGCCTCGGGATGCTCAGACATACAGATCCAGCCGGCCCGCCGCAGACGCGATGTGGGTTCGCAAGGCGGCGGTGGGCGGCGGCGTGTCGTTGCTGCGGTCGACGCCGGGCACGGGCTGCGCGCTTTGGGCTTGGCGGCGCGGCAGGGTATCGCGGGACACGCCGCCGCCGGTGAGGGTGAGGCCGGCCTCATGCAAGGCCGCAGCCAGGTGGGAGAAACTGGCTTCCAGGGCGGCGCGGGTGGCGCTGGCGCTGGCGGCGAATTCAACCTGGGCTTGCTGGCCGGCGACGGCGATGTGCACGCTTACCATGCCCATATCTGCCGGGTTGAGTTGGAGCTGGGCTTCCTGGATGCCTTGGCGGACGAGCACGGTGATGTGCTGGGCCAGGGCTTGCGGGAAGTCCGGGTCGTACACGGGCGTGGGCACCGCGGTGCTCGGCGTGGCCACACCGGCGCTTGTGTGGGCTGCCATCGTGGGCGCGGCCGATGTCGCCGCGCTGACCCAGGGTATCGGGGGGCTGGCTGGGCTTTCGGCAAGCGGCGTGCTGTGGAACGCTGTGGCCCTCATCGACGCGGCGGCCCAGTCATCGGTGGGAGGCTGCGTGTCCAGCAGCGGCTGACCGAGTTCGTCAGGAGAGGCGGCCGCAGGCGTGTGCGCCGCCGGTTCGAACCGAGAAGCGTCGGACTGCTGGGCCTGACGGTGGGTGCCAGACTTGGCCGTCGAGCCCAGCGATTCCACCGTTTCCAAGCCGGTGTCATCGGTGCCGACGGGCCCTTCGTCGCTTTGTGCGACGGTGGCGGGTGCTTCAGGCTCAGGCGGACGCCACCACCAGGCGATGGACGGCTCGCCGGCGGCTGTGGGTTCGTCGCGCTCGCTCGGTTCGCAAGGGGCCTCGGTTTGGCCTTCGGCATCAGCGCTCGAAGCGGGGACCGGCGGTGGCGGGCTGGGCTCGTTCGCGTCTGGCCGCTGCGCTGGCGGCCTGCATGGTGGGGGCGAGGTCTGGGGGGCTGTCTGCGGCCCAGTGCGTGTCGGTGAGGGGCTGGGTTGTGCACGTTGCAGCCAGTGTCCGAAGCTGGCCGTGGCCGCTTCAGTGCGGGCATGGCCGGTGCGAACGGGTGGGGTGGCGCCGACGCCGCCCGGGGAGGGCGTCAGCGCAAAGGGCAGGGCGGTGACGGACATGCGAGGTCTCTCAAGCCAAGGCCAGGTCGCCGGGGCCGGCGGGGCGGCGGGACCAGGCCATGCGCGAGGCCTGTTCGTCGGTGAGCTTTTGCTCCTGGCGCTGAAGGGCCAGCGCCAGCTCGCCTTGGCGTCGCTCGATCAGCTTGCGGATGGATGCGGCGCGCGTCTCACGTTCGCGCAGCACTTGCAGGGCTTGGTCGAGGTGGTGCTGCAGGCGTTGCACAGCCGCCTGCTGCTGGGTGCCGGCCTGGTCCAAGCGTGCCATGAAGCTCTGGTAGCACTGCATGATCGGCACCGTGCCTTCGATGCGAAAGCGTTCGCCCCAGCGCTGCTGGTAGTCGCGCCGGTAGTCATCGAGCTGGCGGGCCTGCGCGCGGGCGGCGTCCACCTGGTGCTGCAGGCGCAGCACGGTCTGACGGGCCTGTTCGCAGTCCTTCTCGGCCACTTCGAGGGCCAGGTTCAAGGGGTGGAGCTTGGGGTGCATGGCGGGTCCTGTGCGCAAGGCGGGCGATCAGCGAGGGGGAAGGCAGTCCATCATCCGGCGCACGCTGTCGGCCAGAGTGGCGCCCTCGTGCATGTCCTGCTGCAGCAGGGCGCGGATGGCCGGCCAGGCCTGGACGGCTGCATCCAGCTCGGTGTCCTGCCCGGGCACGTAGGCGCCCAGTTGCAGCAGATCGCGGCTGCGGTTGTAGCGGGCGAGCATCTGGCGCAGGCGGCGGGCGGCCTCGAGGTGGTCGGGGCTCACGACGTTGTGCATCACGCGCGAGGCGGACTTTTCCACGTCGATGGCGGGGTAGTGGCCGGATTCGGCCAGCTCGCGGGTGAGCACGATGTGCCCGTCGAGGATGGCCCGGGCGGCGTCGGCGATCGGGTCTTGCTGATCGTCGCCCTCGCTGAGCACGGTATAGAAGGCTGTGATCGAGCCCATGCCGTTGAGCCCGTTGCCGCTGCGCTCCACGAGCTGCGGCAGCTTGGCAAAGCAGCTCGGTGGGTAGCCTTTGGTGGCGGGGGGCTCTCCGATGGCCAGGGCGATCTCGCGCTGGGCCATCGCGTAGCGGGTGAGCGAGTCCATCAGCAGCAGGACGTGCCGGCCGCGGTCTCGGAAGTGTTCGGCGATCGCGGTGGCGTAGGTGGCGCCTTGCATGCGCATCAGCGGCGGTGCATCGGCCGGTGCGGCCACCACGACCGAACGGGCCAGGCCTTCTTCGCCGAGGATGTCCTCGATGAACTCCTTGACCTCGCGGCCGCGTTCACCGATGAGGCCCACGACGATGACGTCGGCACGGGTGTAGCGCGCCATCATGCCCAGCAGCACCGACTTGCCGACGCCGGAGCCGGCGAACAGGCCGATGCGCTGGCCGCGGCCCACCGTCAGCAAGGCGTTGATCGCACGCACCCCGGTGTCCAACGGCTCGCGCACGGGGTCGCGGTCCATCGCGTTGATGGGACGGCGCACCAGGGGTTCGTTGTGCACATCGGCGATGGGCCCGTTGCGGTCCATCGGCCGGCCATGCGGGTCGACCACCCGGCCGAGCAGCCCGTCACCCATGGGCAGGTGCAGGCTGCGGTCTTCGCTGCGGCGCCAGGGGTGGCTGACCTGACCGAGCCTCGGTGGCGTGATTGGGCTGGCCAGCGGCACGACGCGGGCCCCGCTGGCCAGGCCGTGGACTTCGCCCGTGGGCATCAGGTAGGCGCGGTCGCCGGCGAAGCCCACCACCTCGGCCTGCACCGGAGGCTGGCCGTCCATGCGAACCTCGCATACTGAGCCCACGGGCACCCGGATGCCGGCGGCTTCGAGCACGAGACCAGCCACCTTGACCAGGGTGCCCTGGGCCTCCAGGCCCAGCGGCGCGGCGGCGAAGGCCCGCAAGTCCTCGAGGTACTGGTGCCACGCCCCCAGTTTGACGGCAGCGCTGTCTGGGCCGCTCATGCCTTGTCCTCCCCGCGCTCAGAAGTGTCGTCGGGTTGCCAGGGGCTGTCGTGGCCCAAGGCGGCGGCGGCCCGGCGCCAGCGGGTCTCCACGGTGGCGTCGATGAGACCGATGTCCGATTCGACGATGCATCCTCCCCGGCGGATGCTCGGGTCGCTGAGCAGCCGCGCTCCGCGGCTGTCCAGGTCGAGCTGGCCTTGCTGGGTGAGGAACTCATGGTCCTCGGGATGCAGGCGCACGCGGATGTGACGGGCCGAATGCACCAGGGCATTGAGGGCCTCCTGGGCCACCGCCTCGATCAGCTGCGGCCGGGTGCTCAGCTCACTGCGCACCGCCTGGCGAGCAATCTCCACGGCCACCTTCGACAGGCCCTGGGCGAGCTGTTGCTCGATCGCGTCGAGCTGGGCCTGGAAGGCTGCCACCACGGCGGCCACCTGGGCCGTGACCTGGGTGGCATAGCTCTGCTTGAAACCATCGAGTGCGACCAGCCCGTCGCGGTAACCGTCCTTGTAGCCGGCCTGCCGGGCCTCGGCAATCTGCGCCTGCAGCTGTGCCTCGCGTTCCTCGGCCGTGGGCGCGGGCGGGGGCGCCGGCGGCATGCCCGGGGCCGGCGCGGCGGCCGACTCACCGGAAAAAGAGTCCGGGCTCCAGGCGGAGAAGGAGTGCAGCTCCTCGCGCGGGATGAAGCGGTTGTACAGCGGTGTTCCCATGGACTGTAGCGACTGGATCAGATGAAGCCGTCATCGCCGCCGGTGGCCAAAATGATCTGGCCTTCGTCAGCCAGGCGGCGCACGATCTTGAGAAGCTCCTTCTGCTCGGCTTCGACCTCGGACAAGCGCACCGGACCCCTAGACTCCAGGTCTTCGCGCAGTGTTTCGGCAGCGCGCGAAGACATGTTGCTGAAGATCTTCTCGCGCAGCTCCGGCGAGGCGCCTTTGAGGGCAATGATGAGCGACTCGGTTTGCACCTCCTTGAGCAGCGTCTGAATGCCTCGGTCGTCGATCTTCATCAGATCGTCGAAGGTGAACATGTTGTCCATGATCTTCTGCGCCAGATCGGGATCGATCTGGCGGATGTAGTCGAGCATCGGTCCTTCGACGGTGGAGCCCATCAAGTTGATGATCTCGGCGGCCGTCTTGACGCCGCCGAGTGAGGCTTTGCGCAGCTTGTCACCGCCGGCCAGCACCTTGGAGAGCACCTCGTTGAGGTCTTTCAAAGCAGAGGGCTGAATGCCATCGAGCGTGGCCACACGGATCATGACTTCGTGGCGTTGTCGTTCGGTGAAGTGTTTGAGGACCTCGGCGGCCTGATCGAACTCCAGATGCACGATGATGGCTGCAATGATCTGCGGATGTTCGTTGCGCAACAGTTCGGCCACCGAAGCGGGGTCCATCCATTTCAGGCTCTCGATGCCGGAGACATCGCCACCTTGCAAGATGCGGTCGATCAACAGATTGGCCTTGTCCTCGCCCAGGGCCTTGCGCAACACGGACTTGACGTACTCATCGGTGTCGTTGACCAGCATGCTCTGGTCCGAGGCGTCGGCGGTGAACCGTTCGAGCACCGATTCCACCCGCTCGCGCGGGATCACCTTCATCTTGGCGATGGTCTCGCCAAGTCGTTGCACCTCTTTGGGAGAGAGGTGCTTGAACACTTCGGCGGCCTCTTCCTCGCCGAGCGACATGAGGAGGATGGCCGAGTCCTGCAGTCCGTCTTCGTCCATGGTGTCTTTCGGTTCAGTGGCAGGCGGCACCGACCGCTCAGGCGGCGGCCTCCTTGGTGACCCAGCTGCGCACGATGTTGGCCACGGCCGCGGGGTTCTCGCGAGCCAGCTGGCGGGCTGCTTCGAGCTTGTTGTGGTTGTGCGAAGCAGACAGCAAAGGCATTTCGGCGGCTTGCTCTGGACCGATCAGCGCGGGCAGGGCCTCAGGTTCGTCGACGATGGCATCGACCTTGGCCGGGGCCGGCGGTGGAGCCATCGCGGCCTTGAGCGCGGGACGTACCACGCCCAGCACCAGCGCCAGCGCCACCACACTCAAGGCCGCAGGCACAGCGATTTGCCGCAGCAAGTCCAAGATCTCGGGCCGTTGCCACAGCGGCGGCTCGACGGGCTCTTCAGGTTTGCTTACCTGGAACGGGGCGTTGATCACTTGCACGGAGTCCCCACGCTCGGCTGAAAATCCGATGGACTCTCGCACCAGGGTCGTCAGTTTCTGGAGCTCTTCTTCGCTCAGCGGCGCCTGCGTCGTGCGGCCGCGGGCGTCTGTCGAGGTGCGGTGGTTGACGACCACCGCGGCGCTCAAGCGCTTGATCGTGCCGGTGGCGTTGCGGGTGACGCGCACGGTCTTGTCCACCTCGTAGTTGGTCACGGCTTCGCGGCGAACTTGGGCGTTGCCCGTGCCGGTGCCGTTGGCCGCTTGCAAAGCCTGGGCCGGGCCATTGATCGGTGCCTGCGCCGGCACCGGCGGCTGGTTGGTGACTGCGCCAGGCACGCCCGTGGGGGTGCCGGCGTCGGTCTGGGTCGATTCCAAGTGCTGCATGCTGCGCACGGCCGCCGGCTCGCCGCCTTGGTTGGGGCGGAACTGCTCGGAGGTCGATTCGCTTTGCGAGAAGTCCACCTCGGCCGTGACCTGGGCGCGCAGGTTGTCACGGCCGACCACCGGTTCCAGGATGTCGGTGATGCGGCGCGTCAGCGTCGACTCGATCTGCGCCACATACTGGAGCTGATTGGCATCGAGCCCCTGGGTTTTGCTGTCCGGCGATTCGGTCAGCAAATTGCCGTTCTGGTCCACGACGGAGACGGCCTTGGGCGAGAGTTCGGGTACGCTGCTGGAGACCAAGTGCACGATGCCGGCGATCTGTGCATGGTCCAGGCTGCGCCCCGGGTGCAGATGCACCAGCACCGAGGCCGAGGGCTTTTGCTGCTCACGGAAGAAGCCGTTCTGGTTGGGCAAGGCCAGGTGCACCCGGGCGCTGCTCACGGCGGCCAGGGCTTCGATGGAGCGGGTCAGCTCGCCTTCGAGGCCTCGCTGGAAGGTCAGGCGCTCCTGGAACTGCGTGATGCCGAAGCGGGCGTTGTCCATCAGCTCGAACCCCACGGTCGAGCCCTTGGGCAATCCGGCCGAGGCCAAACGCAGCCGCACGTCGTGCACGCGGTCGGCCGGCACCAAGATGGCGGCTCCGCCGTCGGCGTGGCGGTACGGCACGTTCATCTGGGAAAGCTGCGCGATGATCGCGCCGCCGTCTTTGTCCGACAGGTTGGCGTAGAGCACCTTGTAGTCCGGCTTCACCGACCACAGCGACAGTGCCACGACGACCGCCACCAGTCCGGCCAGTCCAGCGGCCAGCAACAGCTTGCGTGGGGTCGGCAAGGCCTGGATGCGCTGAACGAGGCCGCCGGAGGCGGGTTGGGCGGCCAGGGCGGGCGGCAGGTTCTGAGGCAGGGCGACGGCGTTGTCCATCGTGCGGATTCCCGTGGTTCTGGGCAGACCCCGGCCTGCCAGGCGCCGGCCTGCGGTCCCCAGGGTGTCGTTGGGGACCGATTATTCGGAGGGGGGAGCCTCGCTCAAGGGCGGAAGAGGACGGCAAACGGCCGCCAGTTCGACGCATCGCGCAGACCCTGCGTGCCTACCATCGGTGTATCGGCAGGTGGGGCTCGCACTGGAGCCCTGCGTGCAGGAGATTGCACCATGGACGTCCGCCTCAAGCCCTTCAACTTCCAGCAGGCCCTGGCCAAGAGCGGCGTGGTGCTGCCGTCGCAGGCTGCACGGCCGGGCCAGGTCGAGCCGGGGCCTCCTGCCGTGGGCTTCTCACAGGCCCTGAACCAGGCCCTCAAGACGGTCAGTGCCACCCAGTTGCAGGCCTCGGAGATGCAGCGGCAGGTTCAACTGGGCAATCCCACGGTGTCCCTGGAGGAGACCATGGTCACGATGCAGAAGGCCCAGATCGGGTTCCAGGCCGCCTTGCAGGTGCGCAACCGCCTGGTGCAGGCCTACACCGACATCATGAACATGTCGGTGTGAGGCTTCGCATCGCGGGCCGGCCCGGTGGGGACTCAGAACCCGAGGCTGGCCAGCAGATCGTCGACCTGTTCCTGGCTGGTGACGACGTCGGTACGCCCTTCGGGGTTGACCACGGGCCCGTTCAGGAAGGTCTGTTCAACCTTGTGCACCTGGTCGGGCGGGGCGGTCTGCAGCAGGAGCTTGACGAGCTGGTCCTCGATGTCGGCGGCCAGCTTCACCACGCGGGCCACCACCTGGCCGGTGAGGTCGTGAAAGTCCTGGGCCATCATGATGTCGGTGAGGTGCTGGTCGATGCGCGCCGAGCGCGCTTCGACGTCGCTGACGAAGTTCATCACGCTGCCGCTGGCCACCGCGCGCACCGGATCGGCGACGATGGCCTGGGCAATTCGGCGCGTTTCGGCGGCGATGTGTTCGTGCTCGGCCTTGGCCTGGTCGACCAGGTTGAGCACCTTCTCGGCGGCTTCGCCGGTTTTGGTGGCGATGTAGGTCAGACGGCTGCGCGCATCGGGCAGGCTTTCCGTGATCTCGCCCAGCTTGGGCATGAAGCCGAGCTGCGCCAGCGTGTCGTGCAGGTTGCGGGTCATCTCGCCGATGCGCTGGAACACCTCGGGTGATGTGGTCAGGGGCGGGGTGGCGCCGTGGGGGCTGTGGGTCTCGCTCATGGCCTGCCTCACTTGCCCAGCTTCTGGAGGATCTTCTGCACCTTCTCCTCCAGCGTGGCCTTGGTGAAGGGCTTGACGATATAGCCGGCCGCGCCGTCTTGTGCGGCCCGCACGATGTCTTCCTTGCGGGCCTCGGCCGTGACCATCAGCACCGGCAGGTGCTTGAGCTTGTCGTCCTTCTTGATGGCCGACAGCAGCTCGAAGCCGTTCATGTTGGGCATGTTGATGTCACTGACCACGAAGTCGAAATGGCCGTTGTGCAGCATCTGCAGGGCCACGGCGCCGTCCTCCGCTTCCTCTGCGTTGTTGTAGCCGATCTCCTTCAGCAGGCCCCGCACGATGCGGCGCATGGTGGAGAAGTCATCGACGATGAGGAATTTCAGGTCGGTGGCGGTACTCATGGGAAGTGTCCTCGCGAGGAGAAAACAAGGGTTCGCAGGCTTATCGGCCGGGCGCCGGAAAACTGAAGCTCTGTGCGGCCGATGCCGGTGCGACGGCTTCTTGAACCGCCGGGGCCGTGCCGGCCTCGACATCGCCGCCGCGTTCGAAGCGCTCTTGTGCGTCCTTGTTCATCACGATGATGCTGATGCGCCGGTTGATCGGATTGAGCGGGTTGTCCTTGTCCAGCAGCGAGCTGGACGCCAGCCCCAGCACCCGCACCACCTGACCCTCTCTCAGGCCGCCGGCCACGAGTTCCCGGCGCGAGGCATTGGCCCGGTCGGCCGAGAGCTCCCAGTTGCTGTAGCCCCGCTCACCGCTGGTGTAAGGAGCCGCATCGGTGTGACCGGCCAGCGTCACCTTGTTGTCCACTTCCGACAGCACCTTGCCGATCTCGCGCAGGATCGCGCGCATATAGTCCTTCACCAGGGCGCTGCCGGAATCGAACATCGGGCGGTTGTGCTCATCGACGATCTGGATGCGCAGTCCATCTTGCGTGATGTCCAAGCGGATTTGCGAGCGGAACTGCACCAGCAGCGGATTGTTCGTGACGGATTGCTCGATGCGCTGCTTCAAACCTTCCAGGCTGGCCGCCTCGGCGCGCTCGATCTGTTCCTTCAGGGCTTGCAGGTTGATGGTCTTGCGCTCGGCTTCGATGTCGCCACGGCGCACCTGACCGGTGGTGCGGGTGAGGTCGGTGCCGCCGCCTTTGATCACGTGCGAGGCGTCGCCTGCGCCGCTGCCCCCGCTGAGCAGGGCGATCTTCAGCGGTGAGGAGAAGTAGTCGGCAATGCCCTTGCGGTCGCCCTCGGTGGTCGAGCCCAGCAGCCACATCAGCAAGAAGAAAGCCATCATCGCCGTCACGAAGTCGGCATAGGCGATCTTCCAGGCGCCGCCATGGTGGGCATGACCGCCCTTCTTGATCTTCTTGACGATGATCGGTTGCAGCTTCTTGGAGTCGCCGGCCATGGTGAGTCCCAATCAGGCCTTCTTGCCCTTGACGTGGCCTTCCAGCTCCGAGAAGCTGGGGCGCTCGGTGGAGTACAGCACCTTGCGGCCGAACTCCACGGCGATCTGCGGCGCGTAACCCTGCATGCTGGCCAGCAAGGTGGTCTTGATGCACTGCAGTTCCTTGGTGGCCTCGTCGTTTTTCTGCTCCAGCAGGCCGGCCAGGGGTTCCACAATGGCGTAGGCCAGCAAGATGCCCAGGAAGGTTCCCACCAGCGCCGAACCGATCATGGCCCCCAGCACCGCCGGGGGCTGGCCCACCGAGCCCATGGTATTGACCACACCCAGCACGGCGGCCACGATGCCAAAAGCGGGCAAGCCACCGGCCACTCGCTGAATCGCTGCCGCCGGTGCGTGCGCTTCGTGATGGTGGGTCTCGATCTCGCTGTCCATCAGCGATTCAATTTCATGGGCATTGAGATTTCCGGAGACCATCATGCGCAAGTAATCCGTGATGAACTCCACGACATGATGGTCACTGCCGACGGTCGCGTATTTTTTAAACAACGGAGATTCGTGCGGGGCCTCGACGTCCTTTTCGATGGACATCAAGCCCTCTTTGCGGGCCTTTTGCAAAATGTCATAGAGCAAGGCCATCAACTCCATGTACCGGGCTTTGGTGTACTTGGAGCCTTTGAGCAGCTTGGGGATGGCGCCAAACGTGGCCTTGAGCACTTTGGGTTGGTTGTTGACGATGAACGCGCCGAAAGCGCCCCCACCGATGACCATCAACTCGGTGGGCAGGGCTTTCAGAATCACGCCCATGTTGCCGCCGTGGATGATGAAGCCGCCGAAGATGCAGCCCAGCGCCACGATGTAGCCGATGATGACGAACATATTGCAGGTCTTTCCAGCGGGGGTTGGCGCGCTGTGGGGGCTCGCGCTCGAACCGGGTTCCACGGGGATATCGACCGCCGCGCGGCCGACTTGAGTCGTCCCGTCCCGGAAAAAAAGCACGGGCTCTCAGGGAGCCCGTGGTCAAGGCGCCGCGCGGGCGCTCAGGAGGAGACGACGGAGAGTCCTGCTGCGTGACCAGGCTCAGTGCAACTGCAGGCCGCCGGACTTGCCCTTGCCGGCGCGCGCCGGCGGGTTGCACATGCCGCACACGAAATGCTTGGCAATCTCATGGGGGTGGGTGACGAAGTGGCCGCCGCACTTCGAGCACGGGGTCATGCTCAGCATGCCGTTGTCGATGAACTTCACCAGGCGCCACGCGCGGGTGATGGACAGTTGCGGCTCCAGTCCCTGGGACTGGGTCTGCTCGAGGTACAGACGGTAGGCCTTGATGACCACGTCGATCTCGTCGAGTTCGACGGCCTTGTTCAGGTATTCGTGGATGTTCAGGAACAGCGAGGCGTGGATGTTGGGCTGCCAGGTCATGAACCAGTCGGTCGAGAACGGAAGCTGGCCCTTCGACGGCGACTTGCCGGCCACCTCCTTGTACAGGCGCAGCAGCCGCTCGTAGGACAGGTCGGTCTCGGACTCGAGCACCTGCAGGCGGGCGCCCAGCCGGATCAGCGTGACGGCGCGTTCGATCTGCTTGGCTTCGGTGAGGATGCTCTTGGTGCGCATGACGGGCTCCGTGGCTTTTGGTGGAAACGGCGGGCAGGGCTCGTTCAGGCGGCTTCCTGATGGCGGCCGGCCATCAGGATGCTGGCGTGCAGGCGGGCGGTGGCGTCGTTGGCGGCCGACTTGCCATGGTTGGTCAGCAGGCCCCAGACCAGGTCGTCGTCCATGCGGAAGCGGCACAGCAGCGTGTTGCCCGAGGCGATGCGCATGATCTGGGCCGGGCTCAGGGCGGCGATCAGATCGGCGGTCTCCTCGGAGATGCCCAGGCGGAACAAGGCTTCGGCACGGTCGGCGCGGATCAGGTTCTGCGCCAGCATCAGGTAAGACAGGTTGGCTTCGCGGATCTCGGCGAGGATCTGTTCGGTCTGCGGGTTCATGGTCGGCTCCGTTCTTCAGTCTGTCGATGTGCGGGGTGTTCCCGGGCTTGCTTTCGCTGACTGCGTGGAACGCACTTTAGGCAGACCGGAAATGAGCCGATATCAGGGCCTTTCTGTTCGCAGTGTCGCGGATTTCCGAGCGGGTGTCGGAGAAATTCCTACAAGGGGGTACGTGCTCACGCCTGTGTCCAGGCCGCCTTCCATTCATCGAGCGCGGCGCCTTCGAGCATCCACTGTGAGCGAACCGCCTGCCTGAGCGCGTCGCCTGCACGTGCGGCCGCATCGAGGTCATGGATGTGCATACGAATGGCGTCGACCCATTCCTTGTAGCGGTTCTTCACCCGTGTGACGGGAAGCGCGTCCTCTTGATAGCAGCGGATGTCGCTGCAAACCACGGGGTAGCCGCAGGCTCCATACTCGATCAGACGCAAATTGCTCTTGCACTCATTGAAAAGATGGTGTTCCAAGGGGGCCAAGGCGAGGTCCAGATCGAGGCTGGCCAGCTTGGCCGGGTACTGCTCGATCGGAACACCCGGGTGCACTTCGTGGACCACCGCCGATACTTCTTTCGGGCACAGACCAAAGAACACCCACTCCACCTCGTGCGCCAGCGCCTTGACCACATCGATGATCAAGCCAAGGTCGCCTGCGTGGCCCGCTCCACCGGCCCAGCCCACCCGTGGCTTTCGTCCGCGGCGTCGTTGCGGCTGGAGGTTGGACCACCATGCCGAGGGCAGCTTGTTCTTCACCACTCGGATGTCGCGGTGCAAGCCTTCGAAAGCCTCGGCCAGTGCCTCGGTCGATACCACGAATCGATCGACGTAGCCCAATGCCTGCCGCAAAGACTTGACCGCGTCTTTCGGAATGCCTTGGCGGTGCGCACTCTTGAGCGGAAGATTGGGCAGATAATCGTCCAACTCGTAGACCTTGAACGCCCTGGAAAACGCTTTGATGCGACGCATCGACTCCAATTGCGGCTCGCTGAGCTGACGTTGCAAAACGATGGCGTCGGGGTCCAGACGCGCCAGCTCGGAAGGCAGCAGCATGGTGTCCGACAGCAGCCCTTCGATGCGACCACTGTGGCGCATCGCTTCATAGGGTTGGATCACCCGGTAGTGACCGCACCCCCAATGATCGGCCATGTGGGCCAGCACAATGGGCGCGGGTCGCCATGTCAGTGGATGCCACACCAAGTCGACTCTTGATTCGAAAGAAAAGCCTTTGTCGTTCAGCGACAAATTGCGGTTGTAGGCCGGGTCGTTGGCGATCAGAGGCATCCATTTCGCATAC
The DNA here is from genome assembly GCF_056746695.1 of Caldimonas hydrothermalis. Taxonomy (NCBI): domain Bacteria; kingdom Pseudomonadati; phylum Pseudomonadota; class Betaproteobacteria; order Burkholderiales; family Sphaerotilaceae; genus Caldimonas; species Caldimonas hydrothermalis. The sequence continues at coordinate 27,602 of NZ_JBWQXA010000005.1, forward strand.
AAAGCGTCTTGTTCGGCCGCAAACCGCTGGCGCTTGGCTTCGTGAGCTTGCGGATCGAGTTGCTTTTGGCTCACGCTACCCTCGTGCACGACCAAAGCGTGAGGTGTCCACACGTTCAGGTATCCTGCAGCCGCAACCTTCAGGCACAGATCCACATCGTTGTAAGACACCTTGAAGGCGACCTCATCCATGCCGCCGACTTCTTGGTAGACCGATTTGCGGATCATCAGGCACGCTGCGGTCAAGGCGCTGTAGTTCTGATCCACGCGCAGGCGCTGCATCGTGCCTGCAGCGTCCATCGGCTCGCCAAGGAAAGGATGGTCGGCGGGCCCTCGCAGGCCCAGCACCACACCGGCGTGTTGCACCGTGCCGTCAGGGTAGAGCAGCTTGGCGCCCACCGCGCCCACCTCCGGACGCAGGGCGTGATTGAGCATGGCATCGAGCCACCCCGGCTCGATGATGGCTGTGTCGTTGTTGAGCAGCACGACGACGTCCCCACGCGCATGCTCCACCGCCAGGTTGTTCATCGCCGAAAAATTGAACGGGTGGTCGTAGCGCAGCACCCGGATGCGGTTTTCTCCGAAGGAGGCCACGGCATCGAGCCACTGGCGGGCTTCCTCGGTGGTGCTTTGGTTATCGACGATGAGCAGTTCGTAGTGGGGATAGCGCGTTTTCTCCAGCAGGCTTTCGACGCACCGCCGCAGCAGATCGAGCTGATCACGCGTGGGAATGATGATGCTCACCAATGGTTGATGAGGATGCGCATACTCGATGCGGTACTGACGCGCAAGTTCCTGGTGAACCGTTGCGTTGCTGTAGCCGCGTCGAATCAAATGATTGAGGATCACGGCCTTTTCGTGCGGCTGATCGGCAACGCTTGGCGGATCGCTGATCAGCAGCGGCTCGGCCACATGGCCCAGACCGGCCAATCCGCCTTGCTCGATCATGCGCAGCACCAGGTCCAGTTCCGCGGCGCTTTCGGCTTGCGCATCCAAGCCATGCAAATCCAAGAACACTTCGCGCTTGAAGCACCAGTGCGTGGCCATGGCCGCTGGAAAGCTCAGCAATAGGTCCAGGTTGATGTCAGGCCGGAAGGCGGCTCCCAGCGATCCGTCTTGGCTTCGATAAAGCTCGTCCGCATAGACGGCCCGGCAGTGGTCGGCGCCGATGAGATCCAGCGCAAGAAGGGTCAAACCATTGGAAGTGAACGAATCGCCGGCGCGAGTCAACAAGACCCACTGTGCGTCGGATTGCTCAACGATCCGGTTGATGGCCGATATGCACTCTTGGGCCTTGGTGTAGTGCACACGGTAGGGGGTGGGCAGGGTAGGCGCGTGGGTGTCATCGTCCGCGAGGACGCACACCTCGACATTCAGTCCGAAGCGAAGCGCTTCGTCCAAGCTCCTCAGGGTCCGGGCCAGCGGCTCGTGCAGCGTGTCGCCGAGCGCCTGCACCAGGAGCAACAAGCGCGGGCCGCCACCGTGTTCACGGAGCTTGTTCCGTATGTGTTGCTCGTGGAAGGTTGTCAAGCGTCGCTGTTCCAGCCAGCGTTTGATGGTGTCGGGTTGCGCTGGCTCGCCTTCAAACTTGGCGTGCGGGCGCACGGGAAGGGTTCGGTAGAACCCTTCCACGCTGAACTTGATGCCTGTGACGGCTGCTTGCAGCTCGATTTCTTGCTGCAACAGTGCACGGGCATTGCACGGCTGTCCGCTCAGCAGCTGGATGACCTCTTCGGCCAGGGGGATCAGGCCCAGGGGCGTGTCAGGGCGGGGTTGCGCCACCGAGCCGAGTTTCGCAAAGCTGTAGTAAAGACCGCGCAGCAGCACATAGTCGAGGCGAACCTGTGGCCAATACGACCATTCAAGATCGAACAGGCGATATCTACCGTCGTATCCAATGAAGTTGAAGGGCGTGGCATCCAGATACCGACCCTCCAAGTAGCGCTCGCCCCGGACGAGCCGCGCGTGCGACGACAAATGCTGATACAAAGGCTGCATCCATTGCGCGATCAACCGAGCATGCCAGCCGGGCTGATTGACCAAGGGCAGCAGGCGGTTGAACAGCAGTTCGCCCTCCAGCAGTGGCTCGTCGGGCTCGACCGTCATCCACTTCGGTGTCGACGTTGCATACAACAGGCGTCGCTGAACGCGCAGTTCGCCGTCGATGCGACGGATGGCGATTTCTTTGGACAGATCCTTGCGGCGAGCGACCGAGTAGGTGAATGCCAGATCCTCATGGTCTTTTGCCGGCACAGGCGCATCCGAGGCTACGACGACGAACGCGTTGGCCAGCGCGCCAACCAGTCCGTTGTCGACCAGCGATCGGAATGCGCAGGCTTCGGAAAACAGCGGTCCTTGTCCTGCGCCAAAGCCGACGGTATGGATCGACGACAGAAGGTTGTAAAGCAGCTCAGGCGGTGCGCTCAAGGCATCATCGCTGAGCACCAGTTGCGAAGAATGGTGGTCGGGGAAGGGGTAGTAGAACTTGAAATGCGTCAACCCGTTCTTGCGTAAGGCCCGGACCAGTTCCTCCCGGCCGGGGGCGCCGGGCAGACCTTTGACCTGCAGGCCCTGGATGCCAGCGAAGTCCCACGGCGCATGGGATTGCGCGGCTCCCGCCCAGTGCCGCAGTCCCAGGCGATTGGCACTCATCACAATCAGGCAGCCGCCATGACGGAGGCATTGTCGGGCTTGGCGCAGCGCATCGTCCAGTTGCGCACGGGCTCCAGGATCGGAGATGAGCACCACGTCGTAGCCAGTGTCTGTCTCGAGGGCGAGTTCGAGATCCGAGGTGACCGTCACATTGGGAAGGTCGGCGCAGCGCAGCGCTGCAGCTTGCGCCATCACGGCGTGAGCTTCGTAAGCCGTCACCCGGGCGCCAAGCTCCCCGATGTAACGACTTGAGGTGCCGAAGCGAGCGCCGATCTCCAAAACCGTCCGTCCCGTCAGAAGCGTTTCCAAGGGGCGCAAGGCGTTGACGCATGCCGCACCGAGACTCTTGGCCAGGAGGGTATCGATACAGATGGCGCGGATGTCTTCCGAGGCGATCGAGCGGTCTTGCACCGACTGCAAGGCGACGAGGACTCGCTCTTCGGTGCTGCTTGAGCCGGCTGCGTCTTGCGTGCCCGTCGAGACTTGATCCACTGGCTGCGAAGACTCGTGGCCAAGGACTTTGGCGTTGTAGTACACCGACGTGTCGGCCGGCCGTTCGTAGACATATCCGTGCAACTGAAGATACTGATCGAGCAGTTGCTTGGCCTGGTGTGCTTCCTGAAGGTCGGCGGCGGATAACGGTGTGCGCGGCAAATGCGCACGCAGGTCGGGGTGGGTCGAGAGTTGGGCCAATCGTTGCGCGTACTCGTCCGAGATTCGAGGCTTGTGAATCAAAGCGTGGTACAGCAACGAGTAGAAATGGTCGCCAGCGCACGGCACGAAGAACCCGCCTTCATGCAAGGTGCGTCGCTCGAGCATCTCGGTTTGCCAGCGCTTTTCGTAATACCCATCGCCAACGAAGCGAAAATCGAAACGAAGTTCCTCGCCTGCGATGAAGGCGGCATAGTGGACGCGGCAAGGCTGAGCAAACACCCGGCGCGCATTCATCACGTATGCCATCTCCGCGTCGGACGTCGTCAGCAGATCAATGTCGCCGTGCGCGTCTGATTTGTAAGCTTCTGGAAACCCCTCGAAGTTGCGCAGCACCACGTATGGGATGGTTTCATTGAGCACGCTGAACAACTGGCGCAGATCTTTCCATCCCCCGGCGCCGACGAGGTCTACCGGCATCGGTGCAATTTGTCCGTTCCAGCGCTTGGGCAATCGCTGGATCAGCGCGGCCATCGGCATGCCGAACAGCAAGGCAACGTCGTGCCGCGCTTCGGTTTGACTGTCGGTGGCATGTACGCGATGGCCACCGCCCGTCCATTGACGGTAGCGCTGCTTGGCATCGAAGGTGTTGACGTTGACAAGACGCGGTCCTTTGGACGTCTCGCGCATCTCGTAGCGGGGTTGCGGATCCCGCAGAATCAGGGCAAGAAAGGGGCCGCGGCCACAGTGATCTTCCTTGAACGATCCGGGAGGCAGGTTCTGCCCATAAAAGCGCGTGAAATTCTCCGAAACCCGAGGCGGGCTCCAGGTGATCTCGAAGGCAGCCAGAATCTGCAGCCGACGCCCCACATCTTCGACGATGCGCTGTTGCTTGGGACGGGCGTGCTCCCACAGGATCATCAAATGGTGTTCGGCCGACGGTTGCGTCATGGTTTCTTGCCTGAGGAGGGGAGGGGCGGTCTTTGTCTGCGCGGGGATCTGCATTCACTATAGGCGCCAGCGTCATATCCAAAGATGGAATTAGCTGAACTTTTCCACCTTCTCTTCTACGCCAACGATGCGGTGTGGACAAGTTTTGCTCAAGCCGGCGGGGCGGGCGGCCGATAGTCCAAGAGATCAGGACGGTCGATCCGCTCCTTAGCGCGAAGAAGTTCCTTCTTCTTCGGCTTGACAAAGCCCTAAAGTTGGTATCGCACCTGTCGATAACTCGCTCAACGGGCCCGAGCAATCGGCAACCCGTGGTCCGGGGAACAGCCGGCCGACGGTTCGACGCGAAGCGCCGATCTTCGCTCGCATCTGAGGTGACTGCCGCCGGACGCAGCCAGCGCGAGCTGGCAAGGCGCAGCGGCTGCAAGGCCGCTGGGCTGAGGCAAAGCCGGCGTCCATGCCGGGAGTCATCGACATTGAAGGAGCACACATCATGGCTATGTCCGTCAATACCAACGTCGTTTCGCTCAATGCGCAACGCAACCTTTCCAGCACGGCGTCTTCGCTGGCGACTTCGATGCAGCGCCTGTCCTCGGGCCTGCGCGTCAACAGCGCCAAGGACGATGCCGCCGGCCTGGCCATCGCCGAGCGCATGGGCGCCCAGGTGCGCGGCATGAACGTGGCCATCCGCAACGCCAACGACGGCATCTCGCTGGCCCAGACCGCCGAAGGCGCCTTGGGCAAGATCGGCGACATGCTGCAGCGCATGCGCGAGCTGGCGGTGCAGTCGCGTAACGCCACCAACAGCAGCGGCGACCGCGCCAATCTGCAGAAAGAGTTCTCGGAACTGCAAGACGAGATCGGTCGCGTGATCCGGTCGTCGAACTTCAACGGCAAGGCGCTGTTTGACTCCAACGGCGCGGGTTACGAGGCGACGCTGTCGTTCCAGGTTGGCGCCAACACGTCGGCCAATGACCGCATCGATGTGACCTCGGTGAACCTGTCTGGCACGGCGGCCGAGGGCAGCACGATCACCAGCGCGACATCGGCCGACGTCGTCATGTCGACGGTGACCACCACAGCCGCCACGTCGGGCGCCAGTGGCATCGCCATCGGCGGCTGGACCACCGACCCGGCCAACGTTGGCAACGAAATCGATGAAGCCATCGACGTGATCGACCGCGCGCTCGATGTCATCAACGACCAGCGGGCAACCTTCGGTGCGGTGCAAAACCGATTCGAGGCGGTGATCCAGACCTTGCAGGTCAGCGTGGAGAACCAAAGCGCCTCTCGAGGACGGATCTTGGATGCGGACTTCGCGGCAGAAACGGCCAATCTCTCCCGTGCCCAGATCTTGCAGCAAGCCGGTACGGCCATGGTGTCGCAGGCCAACCAGCTGCCCCAGCAAGTGCTGTCGCTGCTGCGCTGACGTCCACGCACGCGGACCTCAACACAACCCGGCTTCGGCCGGGTTTTTGCTCGTTGGCCGGCCTATCGATCTGGGGGGTAAAAAGGCTGTTGTTTGGGGCTTTGTCTGAAGGGGTGCGCTCTCACAATCAAGCTGACCGTACTGGTGGAGCGCCGGCGCTCGAAGCCGGAGTCCGTTGTGATTCTTGAAGGAGAGCTGCCATGCCTCAGACCATCAACACGAATGTGGTTTCGCTCAACGCGCAGCGCAACCTCAATGCTTCTCAGTCCTCGCTGGCCACGGCCATGCAGCGCCTGTCGTCGGGACTGCGTGTCAACAGTGCCAAAGACGACGCTGCCGGATTGGCGATTGCCGAGCGCATGAATACCCAGATCAAGGGCATGAACGTGGCGATCCGCAATGCCAACGATGGCATTTCGCTGGCTCAAACGGCCGAAGGCGCGCTGGGCAAGATCGGCGACATGCTGCAGCGCATGCGCGAGCTGGCGGTGCAGTCGCGCAACGCCACCAACAGTGTGGGCGATCGCGCCAATCTCCAAAAAGAGTTCGCCGAGCTGCAGGAAGAAATCGCCCGCACCGTCAAATCCTCTCGGTTCAATGGCAAGTCGCTGTTCGATGGGACCGATGCCACGTTCGAGTCGACCTTGAGCTTTCAAGTGGGGGCCAACACTACGGCCAACGATCGCATCGATGTCAACTCGGTGAACTTGTCAGGAACGCCGGCCGAAGGCAGCACGATCACCAGTGCATCTTCCGCCGCCGATGTGGTCGCGACGGTGACGACCACGGCCACAGCCTCTGGCGCCAGCGGTATCGCAATCGGCGGGTGGACCACGGTGCCGGCCAACCCCGGGGATGAGATCGACGAGGCGATCGATGTGATTGACCGCGCCTTGGATGTGATCAATGACTTGCGGGCGACTTTCGGTGCGGCGCAAAACCGCTTTGAGAGCGTGATTTCCAACTTGCAGGTGGCCGCGGAGAACCAGTCGGCGGCCCGAGGCCGGATCATGGATGCCGACTTTGCGGCCGAGACGGCGGCGCTGTCCAGGGCGCAAATCCTGCAACAAGCCGGCACGGCCATGGTGTCGCAGGCCAATCAGCTTCCGCAGCAGGTGCTGTCGCTGCTGCAGCGTTAAAAATCACCGCTCAAGTCGGGTTGCGGTCTGCCGATAATCCGCTTCACGAGGCACGCTGCGCCCGAAGGGCGCCGCAAGCCGGTTCCTTGCGATGAGGAGTTTGACGGATGGCGACCATCTCGTCCCCGGGCATAGGCAGCGGGCTGGATGTGCAAAGCATCGTGTCGCAGCTCGTGGCGCTCGAACGGCGGCCGATCGACCTGCTCAAGCAGCAGGCAAGCCGTCTGTCGACGCAGTTGTCGTCGTTCGGTTTGTTGCGCAGCTACGTCAGCAACCTGCAATCGGCGGCCACGCAGCTCACACGCTCCAGTCTGTGGAGTCAAACGGCGGCGACGTCCTCGGACGCCGCGGCGGTGAGTGTGGCGGCCTCCTCCGGAGCTGCGGCGGGCAGCTACAGCGTGGAAGTCTCGCAGCTGGCGCGTTCGCAGTCCCTGGCCTCGTCAGCCTATGCAGACAGCTCGGTCGTGCTCGGGCAGGGGACGCTCACGTTCACCAAAGGTGACGGCAGCACGGCCAGCGTCACCATCGGCGCGTCCGACACAAGCTTGGCTGGCATCCGTGATCGCATCAACGCGGCCGGGGTGGGTCTTAGCGCGTCCATCGTGCGCGATGCGTCGGGCGCCCGTCTGGTATTGACGACGACCGCCACCGGCCTGGATGCGGCGATCACGCGCATCGACGTGACCGGTGACCCAGGGTTGCAAGCCTTGGCCTACGAGCAGGGCGTGCCAGGCGACGTGGAAGAGACGCAGCAGGCCCGCAATGCTTTGGCGCGCATCAACGGCTTGGACATCGAATCGGTTTCCAACACGCTGAGCGACGTGGTCGACGGGTTGACGCTCACGCTGTCGCGCACCACGACGTCCGCCGTCGAGGTCAAAGTGTCGGCCGATGACGAGGCCGTGAAGAAAGCGGTGCAGGATTTCGTCAATGCCTATAACGACCTCAGCCGCTTCGTGGCGAAAGAAACCGCCTACGACGAAGCCTCGAAGAAGGCCGGGGCTTTGCAAGGCGACCGCACGGCCGTGGGGCTTGTGACACAGCTACGAACCTTGGTGTCGCAGACCTCGGGGGCGTCGAGTGTGTTTGCCACCCTGTCCAGCGCCGGTGTTGAGCTGCAGCGCGACGGAACGCTCAGATTGAATGAATCGCGCTTCGCAAGCGCTTTGAACCAGCGCAATGAGCTGGCGCAAGCCTTCAGTCGCGCCGACACGCTGGATCCGAGCGTCAACGGCTTTGGTGAGCGATTTCGTTTGCTGACCAACTCGATCGTGGGCACTGAGGGCATGCTCACCGCCCGCACCGAAGGCTTGAGAGCGAGTATCCGGCGCAACGAGCAGCAGCAGGAACGTTACGAGGATCGCGTGGCTCTGGTGGAAAAGCGCCTGCTGCGGCAGTACCAGTCGCTGGACGCCAGCCTCGGGCAACTCAACAGCCTGAGCAACTATGTCAGCCAGCAGATGAACGCGATCAACAACTGGAACAAGGCGAAGTGAGGCCGCTCGGAGCTCGCCACACCTCGCCGGGGCCCGCTGTGCGGGCCCCCTGCGTTTGAGGGGGAAGCTGGGGCCCATTTCCGGCTCAAGTGGGGCGTAGGTCCGGCCGATATCAGTGCAAACGCATCCATCCCAGCGAGCAATGACCATGTTTGCACCCTTCCGAAGCCAAGCCACTGCCTATGGGCATGTCCAGGTGGAAACCGGTGTGGCCACCGCCGATCCGCACAAACTGGTGGAGATGTTGTACGACGGGGCCCTCGATGCCATGGCCCGCGCCCGCGGCGCGCTGGCCCGGGGCGACATCGAGGCCAAGGGCAAGGCCATCGGGCAAGCCGTGCGCATCATCGAGGAAGGTCTGCGCAGCGCCTTGAACCGCAAGGAGGGCGGCGAAGTGGCCGAGAACCTGAACCACACCTATCTCTACCTCACCGCCCGCCTCACCCACGCCAACCTGCGCAACGACGATGCGGCCCTGCAGGAATGCATCAGGCTGCTTGCACCCATCCGCGAGGCCTGGGTGGCCATAAAGCCATCGATCAAGTCCTGAGGGGAGCAGACCGAGCGATGCTGCCCACAACCCTCACGAACGCAAGCCCCGCACCGGAGCCTTCCATGGACGACAACGCGCTGCTGGAGTGCTACGAGGCCATCGAGCGTGCGAGCCAGGAGATGCTCGAAGCGGCGCGCAGCGGCGACTGGGACCGGGTGGTGCACCTGGAAGGGGCCTGCGCGGTGCTGATCTCGCACTTGAAGCAGGCGGCCGCCGGGCGCCAGCTCGACCCCGAGCAGGTCCGCGCCAAGCACCGCGTGATGCTGCGCATCTTGCACAACGACGCGCAGATCCGCCACCTGGCCGAACCCTGGTTGGACGACCTGGATCGACTCCTGGCTGCATCGCCGCGTACACTGCATTGAGCGCGTCGGCATCCGGGCGTCCGGGTGTCGCGAACGCGCCACGGGAGCTTGCCATGGAAACCATGCCCATGCCCCTGTCGCCCGAGGAGCCCGAAGCGCGCTCGGCCTTGGACGACTTCCGCATCACCGAACCCTTCGAGATCCTGTCCCTGCTGCGCCAGATGCAGGAGCAGAACGCGCTGCTGACGATCGCCACGCCGCGCGGGGCGAGCTTCGTCACCACCATCTTCGAGGTCAACAAGGCCAAGGGGGTGGTGCGCTTTGCGGTCGACGCCCACGAGCCCCAGCTCGAGCGGGTGCTCGACTCCGACGAGGTGGTGGCGGTGGGCTACCTGGACAGCGTGAAGATCCAGTTCGACCTGGACGGCTTGGTGCACGTGCACGGCGGTCAGGGGCAAAGCGCCCTGAACGGACGGTTGCCGCGTGAGGTGTTCCGCTTCCAACGCCGTGCAAGCTACCGGGTGCGTCCGCTGTCGAAGGAGGGGCCTTCGCTGCGCTTGCGTCATCCGGCCCTGGAGGAGGTGTGGCTGGACCTGCGCATCCTCGACGTCAGCATCGGCGGCCTGGCCGTCTTCGTGCCCGAGGGCACGCCGCTGCTGCAGCCCGGTACCTTCATCAGCCAGTCGCTGATCGAGCTGGATGACGACACCCGCTTCAACGCGAGCCTGCGGGTCGCTCACATCTCTGCCGTGAACGATGCGGCCCAGGGGGTGCGCATGGGCTGCGAGATGGAGGGCATGAGCGGCGAATCGCTGCGGGCCTTGCAGCGCTTCATCGACCAGACCCAGAAGCAGCGCCGCCTGATGGCCCTGGACCGGCCCTGAGGCCCTGCGCGCGGCCGCTTCGCGCAGCGCGAACTGGCGGGAATTCCGCCGCTATTTCGGCTCAAGTTCTCAGCCGGGCTTTTCACAATGGCGATGACGCAATCTGCCCATCGCCATGTCCAGCGACGCCCAAGACCGCAACCTGCCAGCCACCGAGCGCAAGATCCGCAAGGCGCGTGAGGACGGCCAGGTTGCGCGCTCACGCGACCTGGGGCATTTCCTCATCGTGGCCGGCGGCATCGCCGTGGTCACGATGGCCAGCCCCTGGATGACGGGCTGGATGCTGGACATGATGGCCACCGAACTGCGCTTTGCAGGGGCCGATGTCCGTGAGAGTGCACGCATGGCCGAGCGACTGTCCGGGGCGGCGGCGAAGTTCCTGGCCGTGACGGTCCCGCTGGGCCTGGTGGTGGCCGGCGTGGCTGCCCTGGGCGCCGTGCTGTCAGGCGGGTGGAACTGGACGATGAAGGCCCTGGCGCCCCGTTTTTCGAAGATCAATCCGGTCCAGGGGTTCGGGCAGCTCTTCTCCAAGGACAACCTCATCCAGGCGATCAAGGCCAGCCTGCTGGCACTCGTCCTGGGCCTCATCGGGGCGGTTTACCTCTACCGCCAGCTCGACGCGTTCCCGGCCGTGCTGGGCATGGCCCTGCCGGCGGCGGTGTCGCAGGCCACGCATCTCATCATCGTGGGCGTGGCCCTGCTGCTGCTGGCCCTGGGTGTATTCGCCGCCGTGGATGTGCCCTTGCAGCGCCACTTGCTGAAGAACCGGCTCAAGATGAGCCACCGCGAGGTCAAGGACGAGCACAAGGAGCTCGAGGGCAACCAGGAGGTCAAATCCAAGGTCAAGGCCTTGATGCGGGAGAACGTCAAGCGCCGCATGATCGCCGCCGTGCCCAAGGCCGACCTGGTGGTGATGAACCCCACGCACTACGCGGTGGCGCTGAAGTACGAGGAGGGCCGCATGAACGCCCCGCGCGTGGTGGCCAAGGGCGCAGACCTGCTGGCCCTGCGCATCCGCGACGTGGCCCGGGAGGCCAAGGTCCCGGTGCTGCAGGCCCCGATGCTGGCGCGCGCGCTCTACGCCCATGCCGAACTCGACCGCGAGATTCCCGCTGCCCTGTATGCCGCCGTGGCGCAGGTGCTGGCCTACGTGTACCAGTTGCGTGCCGCAATGGCCGGCCAGGCGCCGATGCCAGGCGAGCTGCCGGCCCTGCAGGTGCCGCAGGAGCTGGATCCGCACCACGGCAAGACGCCGGCCGATACCGCCGAGGCTGAATGATGAGCAACGCTTCCACCCCCGCCCTGCCACGCCCCTTGCAGGATCTCCTGGGCGGTCTGCCGCTGAAGGCCCTGGCCGCACCGCTGCTGGTGGTGCTGATCCTGACGATGATGGTGCTGCCGCTGCCGCCCCTCATGCTGGATCTGCTGTTCACCTTCAATATCGCCTGCGCGCTGATGGTGATGATGGTGTCGGCCTACATGGTGCGGCCGCTGGACTTTGCGGCTTTCCCCGCGGTGTTGCTGCTGACCACGATGCTGCGACTGTCGCTGAACGTGGCGTCCACGCGCGTCGTGCTGCTCGAAGGCCACACCGGCACGGGCGCGGCCGGCCAGGTGATCGAAAGCTTCGGCCACTTCCTGATTGGCGGCAACTTCGCGGTGGGCCTGATCGTGTTTGCCATCCTGGTGGTGATCAACTTCGTCGTGGTCACCAAAGGCGCCGAGCGTATCGCCGAGGTGGGCGCACGCTTCACGCTGGATGCAATGCCCGGCAAGCAGATGGCCATCGATGCCGACCTGAACGCCGGCCTGATCGACGAGAAGGAAGCCAAGCGCCGCCGCGCCGAGGTGGGCGAGGAAGCCGAGTTCTTCGGCTCGATGGATGGCGCCTCGAAGTTCGTGCGCGGTGATGCCATAGCCGGCATCCTCATCCTGCTGATCAACATCGTCGGTGGCCTCACCATCGGCATGGTCCAGCATGGGCTGAATGCGTCCCAGGCGGCCAACTCCTACATCCTGCTGGCCGTGGGCGATGCGCTGGTGGCGCAGATCCCGGCGCTGCTGATCTCGATCGCCGCAGCGATGGTGGTCTCGCGCGTGGGCAAGGAGCAGGACGTGGGCACGCAGATCACCGGTCAAGTGCTGCATTCGCCCAAGGCTCTGGGCATCACGGCCGGTGTCATCGGCGTGATGGGCGTGATCCCGGGCATGCCACACCTGGTGTTCATGGCCATCGCCGCCGGCCTGGGCTATGCGGCCTACCGCCTGCACCGGCGCCAGGAGCTGGCGCGGCTGCAGGCCCAGCGCACGCCAGCGGCGGCCCAGCAGGCCAGCCCGAATGCCGAGGCGAGCTGGGACGACCTGCAGCCGGTGGACATCCTGGGCCTGGAGGTGGGCTACCGCCTGATCCAGCTCGTGGACAAGGACCGCCAAGGGGACCTGCTGGCGCGCATCAAGGGCGTGCGCCGCAAATTCGCGCAGGAAGTGGGTTTCCTGCCGCCTTCGGTGCACATCCGCGACAACCTCGAGCTCAAGCCCAGCGTCTACCGCATCACGCTGCGCGGCGCCGTGGTGGGCGAGGGCGAGTGCTTTCCCGGCCTGTTCCTGGCCATCAACCCCGGCCATGCCAGCACTCCGCTGATCGGCACCACCACCACCGACCCGGCCTTTGGCCTGCCTGCGGTGTGGATCGAGGAAGCTCAGCGCGAAAGCGCCCAAATGGCCGGCTATACGGTGGTTGATTCCTCGACCGTCGTGGCCACCCATCTCTCACACTTGATGCAAGTGCATGCCGCCAAGCTGCTCGGCCGCACCGAAGTGCAACAGCTGGTGGATCACGTGACAAAGTTGGCTCCCAAGCTCATCGAGGACGTGGTACCCAAGATGGTCAGCATCCCAACGCTGCAGAAAGTGCTCCAGATGCTGCTGGAGGAATCCGTGCACATCCGCGACATGCGCACCATCGTCGAGACCCTGGCCGAACATGCCGCCACCGTCACCGATCCGGCCGAGCTGGTGCGCCGCATCCGAGTGAATCTGGCTCCGGCCATCGTTCAGCAGATCTACGGCCCCGTGAAGGAACTCGACGTGATCGCCATCGAGCCCGAGCTGGAGCGGCTGGTCACCCAGGCACTCACGTCACCGCATGGCGCCACCCTCGACCCCGGCGTGGCCGATCACCTGACCCAGTCGGCCGCACGCGCGAGCAAGAAGCAGGAAGACCTGGGCGTGCCCGCCTGCCTGCTGGTGCCCGATGCGATCCGCCCGGCCATGGCCCGGCTGCTCAAGCGTGCCGCGCCCCGCCTGGCGGTGCTGGGCCACAGCGAGATTCCTGACACTCACACCATCCGCATCGGCTCCGTGATTGGAGGCACCGCATGAACGTCAAACGCTTTGTCGCGAGAACGTCGCGCGACGCCCTGGTGCAGGTGCGCCAGGCTTTCGGCGAGGACGCCGTGATCCTGTCCACCCGCCCCTGCAAGGAAGGTGTGGAGGTGCTGGCGATGGCGCCCGAAAGCGTTGCCGCGCTGGAGACCTTCAGCCACCCGGCGCCGGCGGCGGCCGCTGCGAAGGCGCCTGCCACCACCGGTGGTGTCGCGCCGAAGGCCGTTCCCGCCGCCCCCGCGGTGGCCAAGGATGTGGAACAGCTCGCGATGAGCACGCTGTCGTTCCAGGACTATGTCCGCGAGCGCATGCTCAAGCGTCGTCAGGCGGCCCTGCAACAGCAGGCCCAGACGGCCGCAGCCGTCACGCATCCGGCCGCGATGCCCACGGCAGCCCCGACCGTGGCCGCCCCCTTGGCATCGAGCCTGCCCGTCGAGCAACGCCTGGCCGAGCGTGCTGCGCAACGCAAGGCCGGCCGCACGGCCGCCCAGGCCGGCGAGACCGGCGCCCCGGTGCGCACCGCAGCGCCGGCTCCGGTGGTGCCGGCGCTGGCCGACGAGGCCGCCTGCAGCGTCCCGGCGCCGGCCGCACCGGCGGCCGAGGACCGTGCCATGCTCGCCGAGCTGCGCGAGATGAAGGGGCTGATCGAGGAGCGCTTCGGTGCCCTGGCCTTCATGGAGAAGATGCAGCGCAACCCGGCCCAGGCCCAGCTCACGCAGAAGCTGCTCGATTGCGGTTTCTCGCCGGCGCTGATCCGCAAGCTCGCATCCCACATCCCGCATGACGCGGCCGATCTCAACGCCTGGGTGGCCGGCGTGCTCGAGCGCAACCTGCTGACGCTCGAAGAGGGGCCGGCCCTGGAGGACGAAGGCGGCGTCTACGCCCTGGTGGGCTCCACCGGCGTGGGCAAGACCACCACGACGGCCAAGCTGGCCGCGGCCTTTGCTGCGCGCTACGGCGCCTCGAACCTGGGCCTGGTGACGCTGGACGCCTACCGCGTCGGGGCCCATGAGCAGTTGCGTGCCTATGGCCGCATCATCGGCGTGGCGGTGCACACCGCGCACGACCGCGCCGCACTGGAGGACCTGCTCGAACTGCTGTCGTCGAAAAAGATGGTCCTGATCGACACGGCGGGCATCGCCCAGCGCGACACCCGTACGCAGGAGCTGCTGGAGATGGTCAGCCACCGCCGCATCCAGCGCGTGCTGGTGGTCAACGCCGCCGCGCAGGGCGAGACCATCGAGGATGTGCTCATCGGTTACCGTGCCCACCAGTGCAAGGGGGTGGTCCTGTCCAAGATCGACGAGGCCGTCAAGCTCGGCCCGGCGCTGGACGCCGTGATCCGCCACAAGCTGCCGGTGCTGGGCGTGGCCAACGGCCAGCGCGTGCCCGAGGACTGGCACCGCATGTCGGCTCAGGCCCTGGTGCATCGCGCTTTGCGGGGCGGGGGCAGCGCGGCCTACCGCCTGGACCGCGACGACGTGAACCTCGTCTTCACCGCGCCGCCAGCTCCACGCGCAGCGGCCCAGGGGGCGGTGCATGTCTGAGCGCGCCTACGATCAGGCCTACGGGCTGCGACGCCTGTTTGCCCACCACACCGTGCATCTGCTGCCGGTGGCTGCCAACCCGTTCGCGCGGGGAGCGCACATGCTGCTCGAAGGCCTGTGCCACGGCTTTGCAGCCCAGGATCTGCACACCCTGGTGGTGGATGCGGCCCCGAGCCCCTACACCACCGGCGTGGACGTGGCCGAGGCCGTGGCCCGCGACCTTGACCTGGGGCAGTGGATCGACCCCCTCGATGCCCACACCAGCGTGCTGGCCGCCAGCCCGACGCTGGCCTGGTTCGGCGAGGCCCCCGGCTCGGCCGCACTGCTCTTCGAGGCCCTGCGCGAAGCTGCGCCCAGCGCCGATGTCATCGTCTTCCACGCCGATGCGGCGCTGCTCAGCGGGCTGTTTGCCGGACGCCGCGTGCGGCCGCTCATCCTTGCGGGCGACGACGCGCCCAGCCTCACCGAGGCCTATGCGGCGATCAAGATCCTGCTGCAGTACGCCGGCCTGGGGGAGCACGCCGTCGTGATGGATCTGGCCACCCCCACCCTGGGCATGCCCGTCGCGGCGGCCCGCCTGGCGCAGTGTGTGCAGGATTTCCTGGGGGGCACGGTTCATCTCGAGGCCATCGCTTGCACGGCGGTACAGTCCGAGGCCGATCTGGCCCGGGCCTTGCACCCGCTGTCCACCACCTTGTTGCACCACGCCCTGCCGTTTTCGCTGCCAGACGGCGAAGGCGCAGGCTGGGCTGGGCCCGCCGGATCCGCGACGGCCCCGGCCCGCCCCCACGCGTTCAACTGATTCCGGAGCGCTTGCCCATGTACACCGCCAAAGGCCGCCTCGACAACCACGCGATGCTGCAGCAGTACAGCCCCCTCGTGCGCCGTCTGGCACACCAGATGATCGCCAAGCTGCCGGCCAACGTGGAGATCGACGACCTCATCCAGGTCGGCATGATCGGCCTGAACGAAGCGCTCAGCCGCTTCGACACCAGCCAGGGCGTGCAGTTCGAGACCTTCGCGACGCAGCGCATCCGCGGTGCGATGCTCGACGAACTGCGTGGGGCCGATTGGATGAGCCGTGGCGACCGCAAGCAGCAGCGCTCCATCGAGGCGGCCGTGCACCGGCTCGAACAGAAGCTGGGCCGCGCGCCGCTGGAAAGCGAGATCGCCCAGGAAATGGGCATCAGCCTGGCCGACTACCAGGAGCTGCTCAACAAGGTGCGCGGCACCCAGCTCGTCTACCTGGAGGACATGAGCGGCGACGAGGGCGACCACGATTTCCTGGATCGCCACGTGGCCGACAAGGAGGCCGACCCGCTGAGCCAGCTCAACGACCGGCGCTTGCGCGAGGCCCTGGTGGCGGCCATCAAGACTTTGCCCGAGCGCGAGCAGTACGTGATGAGCATGTACTACGAGCAGGACATGAACCTGAAGGAGATCGCGGCCGTGCTGGGCGTGACCGAATCGCGGGTGTGCCAGTTGCACAGCCAGTCGATCGCCCGCCTGCGCGTGAAGCTGCGCGAATGGTGAAACGCCCCGGGAAGGCCGGCACCACAGTGCGAGGAGAAGAGCCATGTTGACCTTGTTTCGAGGCCGTGAAGGCCAGGCCCAGCCCGCACAGGCACCGGCTCCGGCCGCTGGCGGCGTGGCGGACGCGCGCGCGCTGATCCAGTCTTTGCAGCAGGAGACCTCCGGCCTGGGCCGCGAGGCGGCCGAAGTGCGCGGCGTGCTCGACGACAGCATCCGCAGCGCCGAGCGCCAGCAGCAGGCCGTGTCCACGCTGGCCGAACACCTGCGCACCATCGTCAAGGCCCAGGACGGCATCGGCGAAGTCACCGAACACAGCCTGCAAGCCGTGGGCCGTGCGCGCGAGGCGGTGGAAGGCGTCGGCCAAGGCGTGGCCGGCGTGGTGGACACGCTGCGCGAGGTGGCCGAGGCCGCGCAGCAGATCACGCAGATCGCGATGCAGACCCGGCTTGTGGCCTTCAACGCCTCGGTCGAGGCCAAACGGGCCGGCGAGGCCGGCCGGGGCTTTGGCGTGGTGGCCGACGCCGTCAAGGACCTGGCCGCCAGGGTCGAAGCCTCGTCCAAGCAGATCATGGGCACGGTGGGCACGCTCGACGAGCGCATCGGCACCTTGGCGCGCGAGATCCGCAGCGAAGGCAGCGAAGGCCGCCAAGGCGCCTTCCATGCCGCGCTGGCTGAGGTCGAAGGCGGTGTGGGGCGCATCGCCCAGGCGGCGGCCCACAGCCGGCAGCTCAGCGCAGGCATGAACGAGGAGATGGCACTCATCGAGCGCGAAACCCGCCAGACCGCCCAGGCGCTGCAGCAGGCCCTGCAGCGCAGCGAGTCCTTCCTCAAGGTCAGCGAACACCTGATGGAACTCACCGCCGCCAGCGGCATCGAGACCGAAGACACCCCGTACATCCATGCCGCCCAGCAGGCGGCCGCTGAGATCGCCCTCCTGCTGGAGGACGCCGTGCGAACCGGTGCGATCAGCCTGGCCGAACTCTTCGACGAGCAGTACCGCCCGATCGCCGGCACCAACCCGCCCCAGTTCGAGACCCGCTTCGTCGCCCTGGCCGACCGGCTGTTCCCGCAGGTGCAGGAGAAGCTGCTGGAGCTGTCGCCCAAGGTGGTCTACTGCATTGCCGTGGACCGCAACGGCTATGTCCCCACCCACAACCGCAAGTACTGCCAGCCGCAGCGCCCCGGCGACGTGGTCTGGAACACCGCCCACAGCCGTTACCGCCGCATCTTCGACGACCGCACCGGCCTGGCCAGCGCCCGCAACCGTCGGCCCTTCCTGTTGCAAACCTACCGCCGCGACATGGGGGGCGGCCGCTTCGTCCTGATGAAGGAAGCCTCGGCGCCGATCGAGGTGCAAGGGCGGCACTGGGGCGGGCTGCGCTTGGCCTACCAGTTCTGATCGGACAGACCAACAGGGCGCAGCAGGCGCCCTTTTTCGTGAACGGGCGCACGAAAGGGCGGCTTCCGGCCGAGCGGGTCTCGCCGCTGTCGCCGCGCACGGCCTGGCTGCTCGTGCAACTGCGCCCGCTGGAGCCCCTGCCGGCGCGCGACCGCGTCCACGGCCTGCCGCTGGATGTGCCGTTGGGCCTGTGGTGGTGACCGGGTGGGGCCCAATCCCCCGGATGGAGGATGAAACCGGAGGGCGGCTGCCCCATCATCGGCGCTGACCGAGAAGTAGGGGGGCGGCGCAGGCAACCCTCCGCACCCGCTCCCGATGTTCCTGTCCGCACCCTCCGTCGAATCTCCCGCCTCCAGTCCTGTCCCGTGGGGGGCCGATGTCGGGCCTGACGCGACGCTGCCAGCCCTGTTCCTCTCGCGCTGCCGGGCCGATCCGCAGGCGCTGGCCTATGCCGGGCTCGACGAGCAAGGGGCGATCGCCTGGACGCGCACCCGTGCCGAATTGCTCGAGCGCACCACCTGCCTCGCGCGGGCCCTGCGGGACCGGGCCGCCGCGGGCGAGCGCGTGCTGCTGGCCTTTGAAGGCGGTGTCGAAGCCGTGGAGCTCTTCTGGGCCTGCCTGCTGGCCGGCCTGGTGCCGGTGCCGGCACCGCCGCCGGATCTGCGGCTGGGCGCGCGCGGCTGGGACCGCCTGAGCCGCATCGCCGAAGATGCCGCCGCCGTCCTGGGGGTGTGCAACCCGGCCGAAGGCCCCGGGGCGACGCCAGCCTGCGGGCCTGTGGCCTGGACGACACCGCAGCTCCTGCACGAGGCCGGAAAGCCCACCTCGCCGGACGAGGCCGCGCACGGCTCCACCGTGCGCCCGCAGGATCCGGCCTATCTGCAGTACACCTCGGGCTCCACCCGGGCACCGCGGGGTGTCGTGATCACCCATGCCCAGGTGCTGGCCCATGGCGCGGCGCTGGCAGCCGTCGTCGGGCGCCGGGTGGCGCCGCCCCCGCGCGCCCTGAGCTGGCTGCCCTGGTTTCACGACTACGGCATCGTGCTGGGCCTGATCCAGCCGCTGCTGCAAGACGGCGTGTCCTACCTGATGCCGCGGCGGGTCTTCATGCGCCGGCCCTTGCGCTGGCTGGAAGCGATTGCGCGTCATCGCATCACCGTCAGCGGTGCCCCGGACTTTGCCTATGCCGCCTGCGTGCGGGCCCTGTCGCGCGAGCCGGGATGGACCGCCGACCTGCGGAGCTGGCGTCTGGCCACCTGCGGGGCCGAACCGGTGCGCCCGCCCACGTTGTCGTCCTTCGAACAGGCCTTCGGCCCCCAGGGGTTCGACCCTGCGGCCTGGGCCCCGGCCTACGGATTGGCCGAGGCGGTACTGACGGTCAGCCTCTCGCCGCAGGCCGCGCCCCCGCGCCGCCTGGTGCTGTCGGCCGCCGCGCTGGAACAGGGGCAGGTGCGCCTTGCCGAACCCGGTGCGCCGGACGCCCGCAGCCTGGTGTCGTGCGGTCCGGTCCTGCCCGGGCTGGCGGTGCGGGTGGTGGACCCGGCAGGCCTGTCCCCGCTCGGCGAGGGCCGCGTCGGCGAGATCTGGGTGCGCGGCCCCAGTGTGGCGCAGCGCTACTGGCGCGAGGCGGCTCCCGAGCTCTTCTCGGCCCGGCTCCAGGGTGATGACGATGATCGGGGCTGGCTGCGCACCGGCGATCTCGGCTTCCTCGCCGACGGCGAGCTCTACCTGGCCGGACGCCTGAAGGACCTCATCATCGTGGGCGGGCGTAACCTGCATCCCCAGGACCTCGAAGCCGTGGCCTTGTCCGCCCACCCCGCGCTGGCCGACGGGGCCGCTTTGGCCTTCGGTGTGGAGGGGGCTGCGGGCGAGGCGGTCGTGCTGCTCACCGAAGTCCGTGGCCGGCCCCCTGCAACGGCCGCGGCGGCCATTGCCGAGGCCGTGCGCGCGGCCGTCGCCGCGGCCTTCGAGGTCGATGTGGCCGACGTCCTGGTCCTGCGCGGCGGCGTCCTGCCCCGCACGTCCAGCGGCAAGCCCCAGCGCGCCCTGGCCCGCGAGCGCTACCGGCACGACCGCTGGCAGTCGCAGGCCTGGCCGGCACGGCCCGGGGCAAGCGCGCCGGCTGGCACCGCGGTGCACCCGGCGGTGGCCGCTGCCTGGGAGGCCGTCCTCGGGGCCGGGCGGGCGGCCGATCCGCAGGCCCACTTTTTCGACCAGGGCGGGGATTCGCTCACGGCCACCCAGCTCGTATCGCGTCTGCGGGCCCTCACCGGGGTCGAGCTGTCCGTGCGTCAACTGTTTGAGTCGCCCACCCCGGCCGGACTGAGCCGCTGCCTGGAAGGCGCCGCCGCGGCCTCGCCGGCGCTGGACCTGCCGCTGCCGCGGGCTGCGCAGGAGGCGGTGCTGTCGTTCGCCCAGGAGCGCATGTGGTTCATGCAGCAGCTTGCACCGGCCAGCACGGCCTACCACATGCCGCTGGCCCTGCACCTGCGCGGCCGCCTGGACGGCCCGGCCCTGCAGGCGGCGGTGGACGAGGTGGTGGCGCGGCACGACATCCTGCGCACCGTTTTCGTGCTCGACGGCGAGACCGTGCGCCCCCGGGTCCTGGCCAGGGCGGCGATCGCCATCGACACCGTGACACCGCCCCCGCAGGCCCGCGGTCCCGACGACCCGGCCGTCCATGCGCTGCTCGCGCGCCTGTCCCAGCAGCCCTTCGACCTCGCGCGCGGGCCGCTCATGCGCCTGCACCTGCTGCCGCTGGGGGGCGACGAGCACGTGTTCCTGATCGTGCAGCACCACCTCATCGGCGACCAGTGGTCCTTCACCGTGCTGGCCCGCGAGCTGGCGGCGGCCTATGCCCGGCGGCTTGGCGGTCAGGCCGGCGGCGTGCCGGCCGCCCCGGCGCTGCAATATGCCGACTACGCCGCCTGGCACCGCCGCTGGTATGCCGGCCAGCGCCATGCCGAGGAGCTGGCCTATTGGCGCGAGCAACTCGCCGCTCTGGAGCCCTTGGAGCTGCCCACCGACCACCCCCGACCGCCGCAGCAGGGCCACCGCGGTGCGCGTGTGCGCTTGCCCCTGGCGCCGGCCCTGCTACAGCGGCTGGCCGAGTTGGGTGCGCGCCACCGCGCGAGCCTGGCCATGGTGATGATGGCCGTCTTCAAGCTGCTGCTGTACCGCCACAGCGGTCACACCGACCTGGCCATCGGTGTGCCCATCGCCAACCGTCACCACCTGGCCACTGAAGATCTGCTCGGCACCTTCGTCAACACCCTGGTGTTGCGCAGCCGGCTCGACGCACGCCTGGGCTTCGAGGCCCTGCTGGATCAGGTGCGCCACACCGCGCTGGAGGCCTATGCCCACCAGGACATGCCCTTCGAGCTGCTGGTCAGGGAACTGGGCGTCGTGCGCGACAACAGCCGCTCCCCGCTCTTCCAGGTGCTCTTCAACATGGTCAATGCCCCGCTGGGCGGGATCGACTTCCCGGGGCTCACCTGGTCCCGGGTGGACTTCGACCGCCAAGCCGCCCAGTTCGACCTGGCCGTCACCATCGACCCCGAGCTGGACCGCTCTGCCGTCTTTGAGTATGCGGTCGATTTGTTCGAGCCTTCCACCGTGCAGCGCCTGGCGCGCCACTACGAAGCCCTGCTCGAGGCCGTGCTGCGCACGCCGGGCCAGCCGGTGGCCACGCTGCCCATGCTCGCGCCCGACGAGCTGGAGACCTTGCGCACGCTGGCCTGCGGCCCGGTGCTGCCGCTGCCTGCCGGTGAGGTCTGGTCCTGGTTGGCCCCTGCCTTCGAGCAGCATGCCGCGCAGCCGGCCCTCGAATGCGCTGGCCAGGCGCTGTCGTATGGCCAGCTCGAGCGGCGCAGCGCGGCGCTGGCGTGCGCCCTGCGCCGGCGCGGCATCGGGGTGGGCCAGCGCGTCGGGCTGAGCCTGCCGCGCGATGCCGACCTGTTGGTGGCTCAGTTGGGCGTGTTGCGTGCGGGGGCGGCTTATGTCCCTCTCGACCCCGCCTATCCGAGCGCCCGTCTGGCCGACATGGCCGACGACGCGGCGCTGGCCCTGCTGATCGCTGGCGACACGGCGCCGTCCTGGGCGGCGGGCCTGGCGACCGCCGGCGTGCTGGCACTGGTGGAGGAGGGCCTCACCATGCCCCCGGATGAGCCCGCCTCGTGTGCCGGGCCGGGCGATCCGGCCTACGTGATCTACACCTCCGGCTCGACCGGGCGCCCCAAAGGGGTGGTCGTGCCCCATGGCGCGGTGGTGAACTTCCTGGCCAGCATGGCCCGCGAGCCCGGCCTTGGGCCAGGCGAGCGCTGGCTGGCCGTCACCACGCTGAGCTTCGACATTGCCGTGCTCGAGACCCTGCTGCCCCTCGGTCGCGGCGCCTGCGTCGTGCTGGCCACCGACGAGCAGGCCGCCAGCGGCAGCGCACTCAGACGCCTGCTCGAAGACGGCCGCATCACCGGCATGCAGGCCACGCCGTCGCGCTGGCAGATGCTGCTGGAAGCCGGCTGGACGGGCCCTGCCGGGCTGAAGGCCTTGGTCGGCGGAGAGCCCCTGCCGCAGGAGCTGGCCGCGCAGCTGCTGGCGCATGGGGCCGAGGTCTGGAACATGTACGGCCCCACCGAGACCACGGTGTGGTCCACCTGCATGCGCATCATGTCCGCGCGCCCTGAGCACCTGAGCATCGGCCGGCCCATCGCCAACACCCAGGCCTGGGTGCTTGACGCACAGGGCCAGCCCTGTCCTTGGGGCGTGGCCGGTGAACTCCACCTCGGGGGGGCGGGTCTGGCCCTGGGCTACTGGCGCCGTCCCGAACTCACTGCCGAACGGTTCATCGAATGGGCCGCCGACCCCGGCCACCCCCCGCTGCGGCTGTACCGCACGGGCGACCGGGTGCGCTGGCGCCGCGACGGCCGGCTCGAGCACCTGGGCCGGTTGGACGACCAGATCAAGCTGCGCGGCCACCGCATCGAGCCGGCCGAGATCGAGGCGGTGCTGGCCGCCCACGAGCAGGTGCACCGCGCCGTCGTTGTGCGCCGCGAAGACCGTCCGGGCGATGCCCGCCTGGTGGCTTACATCCACACCAACGCCCCGGCAGCGGCGCACGAGGACCTGCGCGACGTCCTGCGCGAGCGGCTGCGTGCCCGCCTGCCCGACTACATGCAGCCCCAGCACTTGGTCTTCATCGACCACCTGCCGGTGCTGCCCAACGGCAAGCTCGACCGCCGCAGCCTGCCGGCGCCGGCCGAGCCGGCGGCGTCCGTGCAGCGCGTGGCCCCTCGCAACGCGGCCGAACAGGCTCTGTGGGCGGTCTGGGCCGAGGTGCTCGGGCACCGCCGGTTCGGTGTGCACGAGGACTTCTTCGACCTGGGGGGGCATTCGCTGCTGGCCGCGCGGCTCGTCCATCGCATCGAGGCCCAGCTGGGGCTGCCTTGCAGCCTGGCGCAGGTCTTCGAGCACCCGACCGTGGCCACGCTGTGCGAGGCCCTGGACACCGGCCGCCGGCTGCACGAGGCCTCGATGGTGTGTCTGCAGCCGCAAGGCACCGCCCCGGCGCTGCACTGCGTGTGCGGCGTGCACATCTATCAGCCCCTGGCCGACGCGCTGGCGCCGCAGGTGCCTGTGTACGGCCTGTTCGTGCCGGCCGAGCTCGGCTTCCTCGATGCGCACGTGGACCCCCGGCACGGAGGCATCACCGTCGAGCGCATCGCTGCCGACTATGTGCGGTTGCTGCGCGAGCGCCAGGGCACCGGACCTTACCGCCTGGCCGGTCTGTCCTTCGGCGGACTGCTGGCCCTGGAGATGGCAAGGCAGTTGCGCGCGCTCGGCGAAGTGGTCGACTGTGTGCTGATGTTCGACACGGCCCGGCCCTTGGGCGTCCTGCCGAGCAGCTTGCAATGGCTGCACCGCCAGGGCCGGCGGCTGGCCCGGGGCCGTCTGCCCCTGGCCGGGCGCCTGCTGGGCCGCAGCCCGGTGGCAGTCGGCCCCATGCATGCCGCCGAGGTCCCTCAGGGTCCGGACCCCGAACTCATCCGTGCGCGCGACCGGCTGTACCAACGGGCGCGCCGGCTGTACCGCCCGCGCCCCTATGACGGCCTGGTGATGCTCGTGCGCGCGCTCGACACCGAGGGCCTGACACCGGACCTGGGCTGGCACAGCCTGCTGAGCCGGCTCGTGGTGCGCGAGGTGCCCGGGGACCATCTGGGCATCCTGCGCGCGCCCCAGGTCGACCGGCTGGCGGCCCATGTGCGGGAACTGCTCGCGCAATTGCCGCCCTCAGCGTGAAGCCCGGCGCTGCCGAGCACGCCGCCGAGGCGGCGCTTGCGGGCGATCAGGCGTGCAGCGAGCCGCGCTGTGCCGGGCCGAACGCGCGCCCCGGGGCGGCGCGGTAGACGGGTTGCGGCTCACTCGGCATCAACACCTCCATCGCACGATCCAGCGCGGCCGTCGCGCGCGACAGGCTCTCGCGCTGGGCCGCCACGGCACCGGTGGCCTGCACCAGACGCCGGCGCAGCGCAGTCGGCACCTGCGAGCCGTTGCGCGCCGCCTGGCTGAAGCGCGCCACCGCCTCGGTCAGCGCGCGGTGCAGCTCGCCCGCGCAGCGCTCCAGCGCCACGGCGTCGCGGGCCAGCAGCGCATCGCCCAGGGCCTGCAGCCGGGTCTCCACATCGGCAACGGCCGGCTCCAGGTCGCGGGGGACGGTGGCCGCCGGGGCGGCCGTCGGGAAGGTCAGGGCATGTGCAGACATCGGTGGCGCAGTCCGTATCGAAAGTCAGGAGCAGAAGCGCGGGCATGGGGCCCGCAGGGCCGGGTTTCGTCTCTCTCGACCCCCGGGGGGCTGGAGCCCCGCCTCCCGAAGGGGCCGCCGTCGGGCTTCGGGCAGCCAAGCGCCGGGCCTCAACGGCCCATGCGGTTCAGCAGCTCTTGTGCATTGGCGATCAGCTTGTCGGCGATGGCCTCGGCATTGGGCTTGAAAGTGCCGTCGGCGATGGCCTGGCGGATCGCAGCCACCTTCTCGGCGTCGAATTCGGGGGTGCTGGCCATGAGACCGGCCGCGGTGCTGGACAGCTTCACGGTGGCGCTTTCGCTGGGGGTGGAAGCCGCCGCCGCGGTAGAGCTTGCGGCAGCCGGTCGTGCCTCGCCAGCGGCCGGGCGAGCCTGGCCTGCCGCGATGGCAGCGGATTCCGTGGTGTGAACGATCTTCATGACCTGCTCCTGGACCGGATCCGGTCCGACATGATCGATGTATCGACCCTCGGACCGACAACTTGAGCCTGGATTCCGGAATTTTTACGTTCTGTCACAAATTCACCTCCAGCACCCCTTCGGCGCTGGCCACGCCGGTGACGATGCGGCCGTTGTCGGTGCGCACGCGGGCGATGCGCCCGTCCAGTCCTGGCGTCAAGGCCCGGCCCTGGCTGCTCACGGCAAAGCCCTCGCCGCGGGCGATCACGCGCACCGTGTCGCCGCTGGCAAACCACTGTATCGGCCGCAGATGGCCGTCCCTCAAGGGCTGGCCGGCGGGCAGCGGCCGCGCCAGCACCCGATCGGTCAGTGCGTCGAGGTCGGCGAGCACCGGCGAAGTCTCGGCCGCCCAGTCGGCCTCGACGGTGCGCAGCAGCGACGGCTGCAGCCGCGTGCCAGCCGGCAGCGCGCTGGCGGCCACGATGGCAGGACCGAACACACGCACCGTCACCGGCAGGAACACATTCCAGCGTGTGGGTCCTTCGAGGCAGCGCACCCCGATGCGGGTGCGGCCCCAGGGCCGCGCCCCGGCCGGCAGATAAGGCTCCATGCGTGCGCAGGGGGCCAGCTTCACCCGGCGGTCGAGCGCACCCACCTCCACCTCGATGCGGGTGGGGCGGGCTGCGGGGGCTCCCGCGGCACTCGACAGTTGCCGGTGATGCGCCTGGGCCAGTGAACGCACGTGAGTCTGGAGATCTTTGTCGATCTCGGCAGCCGTGGCCGGCATCCCCACGCAGGCGGCCCACACGAGCCAGCGTCCGACCGTCGGTCGGCGCAGCAGGCGGAGCGAGGGCGCGCAGGTGGGGTGCATGGCGTTGAGCGGTTCGACGCTTCGCACTGTAGGCCCGACCCGCTGGGCACAGGGCGGGAAATGGACAGGTTTTCGGCGGCTATTCCCGCTAATGTTCGACGGCTCGCAGCAGAACAATGGCCTCCAACCTGCCGGCCCTGCATCCCCACCGGGTTGCCGAGCCGGACGCCGCGCCCCGCATGGGCGCACGGAAATGGCGCCATGCTCGACCGACTCACCCAATCGCTGAACTTCCAGTCCGAGGCCCTGGTGCTGCGGGCCGAGCGCCAGCGCGTGATCGCCAGCAACATCGCCAATGCCGACACGCCCGGCTACGTGGCGCGTGACATGGACTTCGCCGCTGCGCTCAAGCAGGCCACGGCGGGGCAGGGCGGCCAGGGCAGCGCCCGCACGGTTGCCACCACCCATGCCGGTCACATCGCGCCCTCCCAGGGCACGCGCGCGCCCACCACGCTGCTGTACGCCCGGCCGGCCCAGACCAACCTGGACAGCAACACCGTGGACATGGACCGCGAGCGCGCCAACTTCGTCGACAACGCCGTGCGCTACGAGGCCACGCTGCGCTTCATCAACGGCAGCGTGCGCACCCTGCTCAGCGCCATCACCGGGCAGTGAGGGAGATCTCCATGTCGATGTTCAACATCTTCAACATCTCGGGCAGCGCGGTCAGCGCCCAGTCCCAGCGCCTGAACACCGTGGCCAGCAACCTGGCCAACGCCGACACCGTGGCCGGGCCCGACGGTCAGGCCTACAAGGCCCGCCAGGTGGTCTTTCAGACCGTGCTGATGGGCGCCCGCTCGGGCGACGCCTCAGCCGCAGGCGTGAAGGTCGTGCAAGTGACCGAAGACAACACCCCCGGCCGCCGCGTGCACGATCCGGCCCATCCCCAGGCCGATGCCGAAGGCTATGTCACTTACAGCAACGTCAACGCCGTCGAGGAGATGGTCAACATGATCTCTGCCTCGCGCTCCTATCAGAACAATGTCGAGGTCATGAACACGGCCAAGAACCTGCTGCTCAAGACCTTGCAGATGGGCCAGTGACCCCGTTCTCATGAAGGCACACCATGGACCTATCCTCCATCAACGGCACCACCAAGAGCAGCACTTCCGGGATCTCCGCGAGTAACGAGGTCGGTGCCCAGGATCGTTTCCTGAAGCTGCTCGTCGCGCAGATGCAAAACCAGGATCCCCTCAATCCGATGGACAACGCGCAGGTCACGAGCCAGATGGCGCAGATCCAGACGGTCACCGGCATCGAGAAGCTCAATGGCAGCTTGCAGACCATGGCCTACTCCTTCACCCAGGCGCAGGCCTTGCAGGGCGCGGCCCTCATCGGGCGCGATGTGTTGGTGACCGGCAATCACATGAACATCGTCGATGGCCAGGGGCGCGCGGCTTTTGAGCTGCACGGCGATGCCGACCTGGTCAACGTCGAAATCACCGATGCCTCGGGCCAGGTGATCGACCGTCTCAGCCTCGGCGCCATGGGCAAGGGCCGACATCACTTCTTCTGGACGGCGCCCGAGGGCACGCAGCCCTCGCAGGTGACGTTCAAAGTGAGTGCCGCTTCGGGCAAGACCCCGATCCAGGCCGACACCTTTGCGCGCGAGACCGTCGGCGCCGTGAGCACCACGGCCAACGGCCTTGAACTCGACCTCTTCAGCGGAAAGACCGTGCCCTACAACAAGGTCGCCGCCGTCGTCTACCACTGAAGCGCTCACGCTTTTCCACCCACAAGGACAACGCACCATGGGCTTCCAGCAAGGTCTTTCCGGTCTGAACGCCTCCAGCAAGAACCTGGACGTCATCGGCAACAACGTCGCCAACGCAGGCACCTTCGGGGCCAAGACCGCGCGCGCTGAGTTTGCCGACATGTACGCGGCCGCGATGAACGGCGCCGGCACCACCAACATCGGCATCGGGGTCAACCTGGCCGCCGTGGCCCAGCAGTTCACCCAGGGCAACATCACCACCACCGAGAACCCGCTGGACCTGGCCATCAACGGCTCGGGCTTCTTCCAGGTGGCCGATGTGGTGCGCGACCCCAATGCCGCACCCAATACACCGCCCACGATGGACGGGCCGCCGCTGTACACGCGTAACGGCCAGTTCAAGGTCGACCGCAATGGCTACATCGTCAACAATCAAGGCCAGGTCTTGTTGGGTTATGTGGCCAATGCCAATGGGGTGATCACGCCTCAACAGGCGCGCCCCATCCAATTGCCTACGGCCGGGATCAACCCCAACCCCACCAGCGCCATCGAGCTGGAGTTCAACCTCGACTCCCGTGCCGGCATCACCCGCCCAAGTGGTGGCGGCATCAACTTCAACGACCCCACCACCTTCAACAACGCCACCTCGGTCACCCTGTTCGATACGATGGGTCAGGACGTTGCGGTGACCTACTACTTCCAGAAGACGGCGGCCAACACCTGGGACGTGTACGCCACCGCCAACGGTGTGCCGCTGAGAGGCACGAGCGCCAGCCCCGCGCCGGTGGCCACGATCAACTATCCGCCCGCCTCGGGCGGCAACCCCACCGCCGCAGGCGGCGGCTCGATCACCTACTACATGGGCGGCGGCGGCACCTCGACCGATGGACGCATCCCCATCGACGTGCCCGCCACCGTGCGGCCCGACGGCAGCTCCACGCTGCCGATCGCCGGCATCCAGCTCAACATGGGCAACTCCACCCAGTACGGCACCACCTTCGGCGTGACCAACCTCACGCAGAACGGCTTCGCGGCCGGCCAGCTCGTGGGGGTGACCATCGACAACAGCGGTGTGATCATGGCCCGCTTTTCCAACGGCCAATCGCGCCCGGCCGGCCAGGTCGAATTGGCCACCTTCCGTAACCCACAAGGCTTGCAGCCCTTGGGAGGTAACGTCTGGGCCGCCACCTATGCCTCCGGGGTTCCGACCGTCAGTGCCCCAGGCTCGGGCAACATGGGCGTGCTGCAGGCCGGCGCCTTGGAAGAATCCAACGTGGACCTCACGGCCGAGCTGGTCAACATGATCACCGCGCAGCGGGCCTACCAGGCCAACGCCCAGACCATCCGCACGCAAGACCAGGTGCTGCAGACGCTCGTGAGCCTGCGTTGACCCTGATGCCTTAACTGCAGGAGCCTCCATGGACCGCATGATCTACCTGGCCATGTCCGGCGCCAAGGCCACGATGCAGCGCCAGGACGTGCTCGCGCACAACCTGGCCAACGTGTCCACCACCGGCTTTCGGGCCGAGTTGCAGGCTTTCCGGGCCGTGCCGGTGCGCGGCGACGGTGCCAGCACCCGGGTCTATGCGCTGGAGACCACCACCGGCTACGACGCCGCGCCGGGCCCGGTGCAGCACACCGGCCGGCCGCTGGATGTGGCCATGCAGGGCAACGCCTGGCTGGCCGTGCAGGCCCTGGACGGCACCGAAGCCTACACCCGCGCCGGTGCGCTCACGGTGGCCGCCGACGGCACGCTGATGACCCAGGGCGGCCTGGTCGTGATCGGCGACGGCGGCCCGGTGCAAGCCCCACCCAATGCACAGCTGAGCATCGCGCCCGATGGCACGATCAGCGCCCGCACCCCCAATGGACAGAACCTGCCTGTGGCCCGCCTGAAGATGGTGACGCCCGAGGCCCCGCTGCAGCGCGGGCCCGACGGCCTGTTCCGCAGTGCCGACGGCGAGGAACTGCCCGCCGACCCGAACGCACGCCTGCAAGACGGTGCACTCGAAGGCTCGAACGTGAGTGCCATCGAGACCATGGTGGCCATGATCTCCGCTGCCCGCCAGTTCGAGCACCAGATGAAGATGCTCAAGACCGCCGAGCAGAACGAAACCGCGTCGGCCAAGCTGCTGTCGACCAACGCCTGAAGGAGCCCCTGCCATGATGCGCTCGCTGTGGATCTCGAAAACCGGCATGGAGGCCCAGCAGGTCCAGTTAGACCATGTCTCCAACAACCTGGCCAACGTGGCCACCACCGGCTACAAGCGCTCCCACGCGCAGTTCGAGGATCTGATCTACCAGAACCTGCGCCAAAGCGGCGCCAACACCGCCGAGCAGGCCCAGTTGCCCACTGGATTGCAGGTGGGCTTGGGCACACGGGCCGTGGCCACCGCGCGCAGCTTCGCGCAAGGCAGCCTGCAGCAATCCACCAACCCGCTGGACGTGGCGATCAACGGCAACGGCTTCTTCGAGATCCAGATGCCCGACGGCACCTCGGCCTACACCCGCGACGGCTCGTTCAAGACCGACGCCAACGGCCAGCTCGTCACCAACAACGGCTTTCCCGTGGCCCCGGGCATCACCATTCCACCCAACACCCTCAGCATCACGATCGGGTCCGACGGGGTGGTCACCGCAGTGGTGCCCGGCTCGGCCCAGCCGGTGCAGTTGGGCACCTTGCAGCTCGTGAACTTCGTCAACCCGGGCGGCCTGGATCCCCGCGGGCAGAACCTGTACATCGAGACGGCCGCCTCCGGTCCACCCACGGCCGGCGTGCCGGGCAGCGAAGGCCTGGGCACCTTACAGCAGGGTTTTCTCGAGACCTCCAATGTCAACGTGGTCGAGGAGCTGATCGGCATGATCCAGACCCAGCGGGCCTACGAGTTGAACTCCAAGGCCATCCAGACCTCCGACCAGATGCTGCAGCGCCTGGCCCAGCTCTGATGCCCACCGTCGAGGATCCATGATGCAACGCCTGATCTCCTGCGGTGTGGTCCTGGGCGCCGGCCTGCTCGCCGGCTGCCAGACGATGGCGCCCAAGGTCGAGATGCCCGAAGCGATGACGGCCCGTCCTCAGCCCGTGGCCTACGCGCCGGCCAACAACGGGGGGCTGTTCCAAGCGGCCAGCTATCGGCCGCTGTTCGAAGACCACCGCGCACGCTTGGTGGGCGACAGCCTGACGGTGAACATCGTCGAGCGCGTGCAAGCCAGCCAGCGCTCGGCCTCCACGGTGGAAAAGACCGGCAGCATCAACGGCAGCATCACGGCGCTGCCGGGCATCAACCCCAATTCCTTCGGCCGCGCCAGCGTGGGCGGAAAATCCGAGAACACCTTCTCCGGCAAGGGCGGCACGGAAGCGGCCAACAACTTCACCGGCACCATCAGTGCCACCGTGCTGGAGGTGCTGCCCAATGGCCACCTCATCATCGGCGGGGAAAAGCAGATCGGCCTGAACCAGAATGTGGAAGTGATGCGCTTCACGGGCCGCGTCGATCCGCGCGCGATCCAGCCCGGCAACACCGTCAACTCCTCGCAGATCGCCGACGTGCGCATCGACTACCGCGGCCGCGGCCAGCAGGCCGAGGCGCAGGGAATTGGCTGGCTTGCACGCTTCTTTTTGAGCGTTATCCCCTTCTGAACGCGGCCAACAATGGCCTCAAGTTTTTGGGACTTGGGCCGAAATGAACACCCGCTACGACCGATTCCTGCGCATCGCCATCGCCGTGGCTGCCGTGGCGGCGAGCACCGCGCTGTGGTGGCCACTGCCTGCACAGGCCCAGCGCATCAAGGAAGTGGCCTCCGTCCAGGGCGTGCGGCCCAACCAGCTCGTGGGCTATGGCCTGGTCGTGGGGCTGGACGGCACCGGTGACCAAACCACGCAGACCCCGTTCACCGCCCAAAGCATCACCGCAATGCTGCAGCAAATGGGGGTGGCCATCCCGCCCGGGGTGAACATGCAGCTCAAGAATGTGGCCGCCGTGATGGTCACGGCCCAATTGCCACCGTTTGCGCAGCCCGGGCAGGCCATCGATGTCAATGTCGCGTCGCTGGGCAATGCCAAATCGCTGCGCGGCGGCACGCTGATCGCCACGCCGCTCAAAGGTGCCGACGGTCAGATCTACGCGCTGGCGCAGGGCCATCTCATCGTGGGTGGCGCCGGTGCCTCGGCCGGCGGCAGCAAGGTGCAGGTCAATCACCTCAGCGCCGGTCGCATTCCCGGCGGAGCCACGGTCGAGCGCAGCGTGCCCACGCCGCTGCACCAAGGCGAGTTCCTGCAGCTCGACCTCAACGCCGCCGACTTCCACACCGCGCGCCAAGTGGCTTTGGCCATCAACCGTGCCAAGGGTGAAGGCGTGGCCGAGGCGCTGGACGGTCGCACCGTGCGCGTGCGCGCCCCCCAGTCGCCCGGCGAACGTGTGGCCTTCCTGGCCGACATCGAGAACCTCAGCGTGCAGGGGGCGGCGCCGGCAGCCAAGGTCGTGCTCAATGCGCGCACCGGCTCCATCGTGATGAACCAGGCCGTCACCTTGCTGCCGGCGGCCGTGGCGCATGGCAACCTGTCGGTCACCATCAGCTCCACGCCGGTCATCAGCCAGCCGGCGCCGTTGTCTCGCGGCGAGACCGTGGTGGCCGAGCAGGCCGACATTCGCATCAAGCAAGACGGCGGCTCCCTGATCGAGGTGCCGGCCGGCACCCAGCTCACCGATGTCGTGCGTGCCCTCAACGCCTTGGGGGCCACGCCCATGGACCTGCTGGCCATCTTGCAGGCCATGAAGGCGGCCGGCGCCTTGCAGGCCGAACTCGAGGTGATCTGATGAACTCGCCCCTGGCGCTGCAGCATGGCCTGTCCGGCGACGTCAAGTCGCTGGACTCGCTTCGCGCACGGGCAGGACAGGACCCGCGTGCGGCGGTGAAAGAGGCCGCACGCCAATTCGAGGCCGTGTTCATGCAGGAGCTGCTCAAGAGCATGCGCGCGACCACGATGGCCGCCGGCCTCATCGACAACGCCGGCTCCGACCTGGGCACCGACCTGCTCGACCAGCAATACGCCGCCCGGCTCACCGGCCTGCCCGGCGGCCTGGCCGACCTGATCGCGCGACAGCTTGAGCGGCACATCGGCGCGCCGGCCACGCCCCCGGGGCCGGGCCCTTCGGCGCCGCGCCCGCTGCCGGCGGCGCTGTCCGCACCGCGGGCGGCCGGGCCGCAGGGCGAGTTCCTGCGCGAGCACTGGTCGGCCGCGCAGCTCGCCTCGCGAGAGACCGGCATCCCGGAGCACTTCATCCTGGCGCAGGCCGCCCACGAGTCGGGCTGGGGCCGTCGTGAGATCCGGAACGCCGACGGCACCTCCTCGCACAACGTGTTCGGCATCAAGGCCACGGCGGGCTGGCAGGGCAAGGTGGCCGAGGTCGTCACCACGGAGTACGTCAACGGCGAGCCGCGCAAGATGGTGCAGAAGTTCCGCGCCTACGACTCGCTGAACGACGCCTACCGCGACTACGCCCGACTGATCAAGAACAACCAGCGCTACGCCCGCGTGATCGAACAGGGGCACACGGCCCAAGGCTTCGCGCAAGGACTGCAGGACGCCGGCTATGCCACCGATCCGGCCTATGCCGAAAAGCTCACGCGCGTCATCAACACCACCTTGCGGCTGCAGCGCGCCATGAGTTAAGGATCCATCATGAGCGGACTCATCAGCCTGGGCACGCGCACGATGTTCGCCGCGCAGGCGCAGCTCAACACCACGGCGAACAACATCTCCAACGCCAACACGCCGGGCTATTCTCGCCAGACGGTGCAGCTCGAAACCGCTGGCGGACAGTTCAGCGGGGCCGGCTTCTTCGGCAAGGGGGTGAACATCACCACCGTCGAGCGCGCCCACAACGCCTTCCTGAGCGCCGAGGCGGCCCACACCGCCGCCGTGGCGGCCGGCGATGCCACGCGCCTGGACTATCTGCAGCGCATGGAGAAGGCATTTCGCATGGGCGAATCGGGCCTGGGCTTTGCTGCCGGTCAGCTGCTCAACGCCTTTGTCGACGTGGCCAGCAACCCCTCGGATTCCTCGGCCCGCCAGGTGGTGCTGTCGCGCCTGGAGTCCTTGGCCTCTGGCTACCGTTCGGCCGCGGGCGAGTTGACGGCCTTGCAACAAAGCATCACGCAAGACCTCAAAACCTCCATTGGCACCGTCAACGAACTGACCCGGCGCGTGGCCGATCTGAACCAGCAGATCGCGCGCGTCAAAGGACTGGGACACGAACCCAACGATTTGTTGGATCAGCGTGACCAGCTCATCGCCCGGATCAGCCAGTTCATCCAGGTCACCCAGATCCCTGCCGACGATGGCACGGTGGGCTTGTTCATCGCCGGCGGCCAGCGCCTGGTGCTGGGCAACGACGCCTTGCCGCTCACGCTGGTGCCAGACCCTTACGACAACAGCATCGGACGGCTGGGCCTGCGCGAGGCAGGGGTGGATCGCCCCCTGGTCGAAAGCAGCCTGGGCGGCGGGAGTCTGGCGGCCATGCTGCGCGTGCAAAGCCAGGATTTGCCAGCGGCCATCAATCAGGTCGGCCGCATGGCCGCGGTGCTCGCGGCCCGTCTGAACGAGCAGCAGGCCCTGGGCTACGACCTCAATGGCAATGCGGGAGGGCCGCTGCTGAGCGTGGGCGCGCCGCGCAGTTTGCCTCACGCTGCCAACACCGGAACGGCGCAGATCGCAGTGGCCATTACCGAGGCCACCGCGCTGCAGGCCACGGACTTGGAGCTGCGCTTTCAAGGCGGGGCCTGGCAGCTGCGCCGCCTGCCCGACGGGGCCTGGACGTCCTACACCCCCGGCACACAGGAAGCAGGCATCACTCTGACCGTGCCGGTTGGCACGCCCGCCGAAGGCGACCGCTTCCTGATTCAGCCCGTGCGCTTTGCAGCCAGCGACTTGCGCGCTGCGCTGTCCGATCCCATGGGCATCGCAGCAGCCGCTCCGGTGGTCGCGGTGGTCAGTCCCTCCAATCAAGGCACCATGGGGGTGGGCGTCCTGCGGCCCCGGCAGGCCGATCCCAACCTCGATGAGCCGCTGCAGATCGTCTTCACCTCGCCCACGACCTTCAGCATCGTCGGGCCGGTGAGCGGCACACCGAGCACCACGCTCGTGCCTGGCGAGCCCATCCGCATCAATGGCTGGGAGCTCACGCTCACCGGCGTGCCCCAGGCCGGCGACACGATCGAGATCCGCTCCACCTCGGCAGTGTCCGGCGCCCTGGCCAGCAACAATGGCAACGCGCTGGCCTTGCTCGACCTGCGCGATGAACCCATGGTGGGCGGCGAAACCCTGGCCAACGCCTACGCCAGCGTCCTGGCCGACGTGGGCATCCGTGTGCAGGGGGCCCAGGCTTCGGCCGACATGTCCAAGGCCATCGCCCGCGATGCCCAGGCTGCTCGCGACAACCTCTCCGGCGTCAACCTCGACGAGGAGGCTGCCCGGCTCATCCAGTTCCAGCAGGCCTACCAGGCTGCCGCCAAGGTGCTGCAAGTGGCTCAGCAAGTCTTCGACACCATCTTGCAGACCGCCGGGCGCTGACCTGTCCTGACCGATCGGAGATTTCTTCATGCGCATCGCCACCGCCACGGCGTACCAGAACGCGATCCAGAACCTGCAAGACCGTCAAGTCGACCTCACCGACACCCAGGTGCGTCTGACCAGCGGCAAGCGCGTGCTGCGCGCCAGCGACGACCCCACCGCCGCAGCGCGTGCCGAGCGTGCCGCGGCCGTAGTCGACCGCGCGCTCGTCTCGCAACGCGCTGTCGAGGCCAGCCGCTCGGCCATGACGCTGGCCGAAAGTGCGCTGGGCAGCGCCGTCAGTTTGTTGCAGTCGGCAAGAGAAACCCTGGTGGCCGCAGGCAACGGCAGCTACACCGCAGCCGAGCGGCGCGGCCTGGCAGCGCAACTGCAGCAAATCCGTGACCAGTTGTTGTCGATTGCCAACCGACAAGACGGCGCGGGCAATTACCTCTTTGCCGGGCAAGGCGCCTCGGGCGAACCCTTCGTCGATGGTGCGGCCGGCGTGCAGTTCGTGGGCATCGCCGGCGCCGTGTCCGTGGCCTCGGGCGAAGCGCTGCCATCCACGGTTGACGGAAACGCGGCCTGGATGAGCGCGGCCACCGGCAACGGGGTGTTCGAGACACAGCGCGTCAACGTGAACGGTGCGGCCTGGATCGATGCCGGTCGGGTGACCGATCCCTCGTTGATCCAAGAGCTGCGGTACGACGTGAGCTTCACCGTCACAGGGGCCGGGACCACCTACACCATCCAGCGGCGCGATCCCGGCACCGGCGCTCCCGTGGGGGCTGCCACGAGCGGCACCTACCAATCCGGCACGGCCATCTCGATCGACGGGATTGCGTTCAACATCAGCGGAACGCCCGCCAACGGTGATGAGTTCCGCATCATGCCCAGCACTCCCACGCTGAGCGTCTTCGAGGCCCTGGACCGCGCGATCGCGGGCCTGCGCGACGGCAGCGCCACCCCTTCCGAGGTGGTGCAGACCACCACCGACGGCCTGCGCAACCTCGATTCCGTGCTGGCGCGCATGCAAAGCGTGCGCAGTGCCGTGGGCGACACCCTCCACCGCATCGACGGTGTCGAAGACCGCTTGTCCGCCCTCAAACTCAATGCGCAAACAGATCGCTCGAATGCGGAAGATTTGGACATGGTGCAGGCCATCTCCGAGTTCCAGAACAAGCAAACCGGCTACGATGCAGTCCTCAAGACCTACGGCATGGTCCAGCGCATGAGCCTGTTCCAGTATCTGGGCTGAGCCGCCGCGGGCCCTGCCTTCCAACGACACTGCATCGAACCCGCTGCCCATGGACAACGACGTCCTGCGCAACATCGCGCTGAGCTATTCCCCGATGGTGGACCGCAGCCGCAAGATCGTGGCCACCCGTCTGACCGTGTCGTCGCTGCGCACGCAGGAGGCCTTGAAGGCCGACCACCTGCTGGCGGCGATCGCCGAGGTCTGGCCCGAAGGCGGGCAGCCGGTGTCGCTCAACGTCATGAGCGAGACCTTGCTCAACGACTTGCTGCGGGCCCGGCCGCTGTCGTCGGTGATGGTCGAGATCCCGTCGTTCATCGCCTGCGACCCGGCCAACACGCAGGTCATCGCCCAGCTCCATGCCAACGGCAACACCCTGCTGCTGCACGGCCGTCCGCCCTCGCTGCTGCCGCGCGAGATCCTGCCGTGCTTCAAGCATTCCATCATCGACCTGGCCGACGATCGCCGCAGGAACGAGGTCCCCGGCCATGTCGAACCCGGCGTGGCGCGCCACATGGGCTTCATCCAGAGCAATGTGCGCACCGTGGCCGAGATGGAGGGCAGCTTCGCGCGCGGGGCGCTGGCCGTGCTGGGCTGGCCGATCGAGGAGGTGACCGGCACGGCGGCCGCGTCGGGGGGGCGTTCCGGGCAGCCGGACATGGCGGTGCTGATCGAGCTGATCCGGCGTGTCGACGAGGGCGAGGACGTCGACAAGCTCGAGGCCGTGCTCAAGCGGGACCCCTCGCTCGCCTACCAGCTCATGCGTTACATCAACTCCCCGGCTTTCGGACTGTCGGTGGAGATCGGCTCCTTCCGGCACGCCATCATGCTGCTGGGCTACAAGCGCCTGAAGCGCTGGCTGGCCCTGCTGCTGGCCACCGCCAACAAGGACGCCAACATGCGCCCGGTCATGTACGCCTCGGTGCGCCGGGGCATCTTCATGGAGCAGCTCGTGGCCCACACGGGCGACGACGAGACCCGCGGCGAGGTCTTCATCTGCGGCGTCTTCTCGCTGCTGGACAAGATCTTCCAGAAGCCCTTCGACGAACTGCTCAAGACCATTCCCGTGCCCGAGCGGGTCTACCAGGCCCTGGTCGACGGCCAGGGGCCGCACCATCCCTACCTGGAGCTGGCCCGCGCGGTCGAATCCGAGACCGCGCCGGTGATCCATGAGCATGCCGAACACCTGCTGATGAGCCTGCAGGAGGTCAACCGCGCCGTGCTGGGCACGCTGACCATGGCCAACCAGCTCGAGTGAGGCCAAGCCCGGTGCTCGGCCGCCCGGGTTTGCGCAGCGGCGGGGCTGCTCTACACTGGGGCACGCACACGCCCCTCGCCGGCCGTCCGGGAGGGCCGACAGCGGTCTTTGCAAGCCACATGTCCATGACGGCTCCTCCCTCTCAGCCCCTGCGTCGCCTGCCGCCTCGATGAGCGCCGTCAACGCCGATCCGCCCTCCGACCAGGCCCCGGACTTCGAGCAACAGCCCGAGCCCGGCCTGTGGCTGGACGACACCGGCCGCGTCGAGCTGGCCAACCGGGCGGCGCGTGAGCGGCTGCGCACCGCACCGGGTGCGACGGTGCACACCCTGGTGGGTGCGCTGGGGCTGTCGGCCGTGCAGTGGGTGCTGGCCCAGTTGCGCCAGGCGGGGCGGCTGGCCCCTGCGGAGTCCCCCCAGGCCTGGATGCTGGGCCCGCGGGTCATGGGCCCTGGCGGGCAGGCCTGGCGGCTGGCCTTGGCCCAGCAGCCCGGCCGGCGCTGGTGGCTGCGTCTGAGCCCGGCGCAGACGGCGGCCAGCGTCCCCGCGGCCATGCCTGCCGAGCCCGAAGCGCTGCGCGAACTGCGGCGCATGTTCTGGGACTCTCCCTTTCCCGTCACCCTGCAGGATGCGCAACAGCGCCTGGTGGATGTCAACCAGGCCATGATCGACTACACCGGCTTTGCGCGCGACCAGCTCATCGGCCTGGACCCGATCGTGCTGCTGCACCCGCAGGACCGGGAAGCCCAGCGCGAGACCCGCCAGCAGCTCAGCCTGGCGCTGGGCGAAGGCGGCGACGCCTCGGCCTTCACGCAGCGCCGGCTCATCGACGCCAAGGGGCACACCCGCTGGTACCGGGCCGTCACCCATGTGATCCGTGGCACCGCGCCCGGCGCGTCCTGGCGCTTCTCGGTGCTGCAGGACTGCACCAGCGAGGTGCTCGCGCGCGAGATGGCCGAGCGCTCGGCGGCCGAGCTGGATCACTGGTTCGACCTGTCGCCGGTGGGCATGATGCTTTTCGACGAGGACGGTCTGGTGGTGCGCAGCAATCCGGCGCTGGCCCAGCTCGTGGGCGAGCTGCCGGCCTCGCTGGCCGACGTGCACAACAGCCTGCGCGACCTGCTGGGCTGGTACAGCGGCGGTCCGCTGGCCGGGCTGCACCCGGGCAGTCCGCCGCTGCTGCGCCATGGATGGGTCGAACATCCCGACGGCGAGGATCGCTCGCTGCGCGCCGTGGTGCGCTGTCTCGAAACCCATCAGGGGCGGCGACGCTTCATGTCCGTCATCGAGGACCGCACGGCCGAGGACGAGCTGGACCGAGCCCAATCGCAACTCGGTGCCCTCGTCGAGACCGCCCATGCGGGGCTGGCGCTCTTCGACGACCAACGCGGCCGCTTCCACCCCACCGGCGCGGCGGCTGCCGGGCAGGTGCTGCCGTCCAGTCAGCTCAAGGCCATCAGCCGCGAACTCGTGCGTTCCGACACGTTGGCCGACTTCGACCGCGTGCAGCGCGCGCTGCGCAGCGGCGAGCGTGCCGAGGCCCGCTACGCCATCGTCCACCCCGAGCTGGGCCTGCGCTGGCTGCTCACGCGCGTGGAGCCCCGGGTGCTCAGCTCGGGCAAGCGCAGCACCTCGGTGATCACGCTGGATGTGACCGAGCAGCACCAGGCCCAGCAGCGCAACGACCGGCTGTTGCGCGAGCTCACCACCATCCTCGAAAGCACCTCGGCGGGCATCGCCTACCTGCGCGGAGAGACCCTGCTGCGCTACAACCGCCAGTTCGAGCACCTGCTGGGCCTGGAAGGCAGCCCCCCGCTCGAACCGCGCCTGGGCGAGTTGCTGCGCGATGCCGGTCAGGACCAGGACCTCGCCCACGAGGCCCTGAACACCCTGGCCTCGGCCGGGCAGTTCGAGACCGAGATCGAGATCCGCCTGCCCGGGCGCGAGGCCCGCTGGTGCGCCCTGTCGATGCGCCGCATGGACAGCCCCGGGCCGGAGCTCGAGTCCATCGCGGTGCTGTCGGACATCACCCGGCTCAAGTCGCAGCAGATCGAGCTCGAAGCCGTGGTGCGCGACCGCGAGTTGATGTTCAGCCTGTCCGACGTGGGCATCGTGTTCCTGCGCCACGGCCGGGTGCAGCGGGCCAACGAGGGCTTCAGCCTGCTCAGCGGCTACCCCCTGGAGGAACTCGAGCAGCGCGCCGAGGCCGAACTTTTCGATACGCAGTGGGACCCGGACGGTCGTGAACACTCCGAGGCACGCGCCCTGGCCGACGTGGGGCACTGGGCCGGCGAGCGTGTGCTGTGCCGCAAGGACGGCCGGCTGCAATGGGTGCAGGTGAGCAAACGCCTGGTCGAACCCGGCCGGCCCGAGGGCGGGGTGATCGCGTCTTACGTCAACGTCGATGCCCGCCACCGCGCCGAGCAGGCCCTGGTGACCCAGGCCGAGCGCACGCGCGCCATCCTCGACTCGGTGTTCGTTGGCATCGTGACCGTGGGGCCTCACGGCATCGAGTGGATGAACCGCT
Organism: Caldimonas hydrothermalis; assembly: GCF_056746695.1. Lineage (NCBI taxonomy): Bacteria > Pseudomonadati > Pseudomonadota > Betaproteobacteria > Burkholderiales > Sphaerotilaceae > Caldimonas > Caldimonas hydrothermalis. The sequence goes on from NZ_JBWQXA010000005.1 coordinate 67,890, forward strand.
CGGCGCGCCGCATGTTCGGGGGGGAACTGGCCGACTTTGCCGGACGGCCGATGAGCGTCGTGGCCCCCGACGATCCGACCCATCCCTTCCGCGACCAGGCACTGCTGACCCGGCTCGACGAGGGCCAGACCCACAACTTCGAATGCGAGGTGGCCGCGCGCGACGGCCGCCGCTTCTGGGTCGTTGGCAATGCCGTCGTCACCGGCGCGCACGCCCTGGGCGGGCGCGAGCTGACCTTCGCGCTGTTGGACATCGACAGCCGCCGCCAGGCCGAACGCCGCATCGCCCAGGCCCGCGCCTCGCTGCAGCGCATCATCGAGCTGGCCCCCCTGGCCATCACGCTGCGCGACGCCCGCACGCTCAAGGTCCTGCAGATCAACCAGACGGCCGCCGACATTGCCGGGCGGCGCATCGACGAGCTGGTCGGCACCACCCCCGAGGACGTCTACGGCCCGAAGGAAGCGGCGCAGTTCCGTGCCGACATGCAAGAGGCCCTGCGCAGCGAGGGGGTCACGCACAAGGAGTACCGCGTGAGCGTGAAGGGGCAGCCCACTGTCTGGGACGCCCGCTTCATGCCCCTGGCCCAGCCGGGCGAGCCTGCGGACCAGCTCCTGCTCGTGGCCACCAACGTGACCGAGCAGCGCGCCGCCGAGGAGGCCCGCCTGGAGGCGGCCATCGCCCAGCGCGAGCTGCTCGTCAAGGAAGTGCACCACCGCATCAAGAACAACCTGCAAGGCGTGGCCGGCTTGCTGCAGCAGATCGCTCAGCGCAAGCCCGAGATGGCCGGCCCGATCAGCGAGGTGGCCGGCCAGGTGCAGGCCATCGCGCATGTCTACGGATTGCAGGTCGGCGCCAGCGGCCCGCTGCGCCTGCGCAAGGTGGTGCAGGCCATCACCGGCTCGGTGCAGCGCACGTTCGATCGCACCATCGTTCTGCATGAGCAGGGCGAGGGGGCCGGCGAGTGGGTGCTGCCCGAGGCCGAATCCATCCCGATCGCACTCAGCCTGAACGAACTGCTGACCAATGCCGTCAAGCACAGCCCCGGCGGCGAGGTGCGCTGTGTGCTCGACAGCGAGGCCGATGCGGTGAGCCTCAGCGTGTGCAACCGCGGCCGGCTGCCCGAGGGCTTCTCGCTCGACCAGGTACCCGCCGGCGTCTCGGGGCTGGGGCTGATCCGGGCCCTGCTGCCGCGGCGCAGCGCCCGCTTTTCGCTGCAGCCCGACGGCGACGAGGGCGTGCGCGCCACGGTCCGGCTCGTGCCGCCCGGCGCCACGCGCCAACCCACGTGATTGCCGGCCGGAGTTGGACGACAATACACTTTCATCCGCACCCGGGCCCTCACCCCGGGCGCGAAGCAGGTGGCGAGGCACAGCGTGACGAACAAGGGCAAGATCCTCGTGGTGGATGATGACCGGCTGGTGCTGGCGACGCTCACGCACGGGCTGTCGCAGGCCGGCTACGAAGTCATCGACGCCGACAACGGCGACGACGCCATCTTGCTGGCCCGCGAGCACCGGCCCGGGTTGGCCTTGCTCGACATCCGCATGGAAGGCAAGAGCGGCTTCGACGTGGCCGAGTACCTGCGCACCTCGCTGCACACCCCCTTCATGTTCCTGTCGGCCTTCTCCGACGACGCCACCCTCGAGAAGGTCAAGGCGCTGGGCGCCGTGGCCTACCTCGTCAAGCCCTTGGACATCCGCCAGATCGTGCCGGCGGTGGAGGCTGCCTTCGCGCATCAGCAGTCGCGTCGGGCCGAGCCCTTGCGGCCGGCCAACGATCCGGGCGGCCCCGGGGGCGACGAGGCGCTGGAGCAGATCGTGGCCTTGGCGGTGGGCATTGCCATGCACCGCTTCTCGCTCGATCGGCGCCAGGCGCTGGAGCGGCTGCGCCGCCAGGCGGTGCACGATGGCCTGAGCCTGGACGAGCAGGCACGCCGCTTCGTCAGCGCCCTGGAAACCCTCAGCGCCCCGGGCTGAGCGTGCCGCCCGGGCGGGCCTCGCCCAGCGTGAAGTAAAAGCGCGCGCCGGCTCCGACCTCTGATTCCGCCCAGATCTGCCCGCCATGGCGGCGGATGATGCGCTGCACCGTTGCCAGCCCCACGCCGGTGCCGGGGTAGTCGTTGGCGCTGTGCAGGCGCTGGAACACGCCGAACAGCCGGTCGGCAAAGCGCATGTCGAAGCCCGCCCCGTTGTCCTTGACGTGATAGACCCAGCGCCCGTCCTGCAGCGTCGCCCCGAGCTCGATGCGTGCGTGCTCGTTGCGTGCCGAGTACTTCCAAGCGTTGCCCAGCAGGTTCTCCAGCACCACGCGCAGCAGCGTCGGATCGCCCTGGACGCTCAGTCCGTCCTGGATGATCACCTCCACCCGGCGCTGCGGGGCCTGGCGGCGCAAGTCCTCGACGATGTAGTGCGCCAGCTGACTCAGGTTCACCGGCTGCGCGACCACGGGCTTGGCCGTGAGCTGCGACAGTGCCAGCAGCGCGTCGATCATGCCGTTCATGCGCGCGGCCGCACCCAGCACCCGGTCGAGATGGTCGTTGCCAATGCGGTCGAGCGAGCGCGCGTAATCCTCCTTGAGAATCTTCGTGAAGCCCTCGATCACGCGGATGGGGGCACGCAGGTCGTGCGACACCGTATAGCTGAACGATTCCAGTTCCCGCTGCACCGCCAGGCGCTCGGCCTGGGTGGCCTCGTCGGCCGTGGGCTGGGCCTCGGTGCACACCAGCAGCAGGGCCTTGCGTTGCGAGCCCCCGTGCTCGAAGACAAAGGACTCCACCCGCATTTCCCAGCGGCGGTCCTGGGCGGTTGGCACCGGCTCGGCCTGCGGCGCCTGTCCCAGGGCTTGCAGCAAAGGTGTCAACGGCCAGAGGCGGGCCTCGCGGGCGGCCTCCAGCACATCACGTCCGATCAGCAACGCGGCCGATTGGCCGATGCAGCGCGCGGCCCGCTCGTTGCAGTAGCGGATGCGGTAGCCGCCTTGCCCATCGGCGGCGGATTCGGCCAGCAGCACCGCGCAGGGCACGGCATCGAGCAGCTTCAGGCCGATCTGTCGGTCGAATTGCAGTTCCACCCGCGCCGACACGTCGCGGGCCGTGCCCTGGTAGCCCACGAAGCGTCCCTCGGCATCGAAGCGGGGCCGGCCGCTCAGCAGCCACAAGCTGGTGCGTCCGTCGGCCTCGCGCCGGTGGGTGGGCAGGTCCTGGAAGGGGCGCTGACCGTCGAGCATGCGGCGGTGAGCCTGCCACAACCCCGCCCCGCTGCCGAAGTCTTCCCACAGCGGCCGGCCCAGACGCTGGTCGAAATGCCAGTCCGAGGCCGGGGCCTGCGGGGGCGGGCGCAGGCGCGTCAGGCAGTGCCGGGCATCGGTTTCCCAATACCAGAACGGCAGCAGTTCGAGCAGCTCGCGGGCCTGGGTGTGGGCCAGGGCCTGCGCACGGCGGGCCGCCTCGTCGCGTCGCACGAACCACCACGACACCCCCCCCAGCAGCACCAGCCCCAGGGCAAAAACCAGCAGCAGCACGTCCGAGCCCGCCACCGCCAGCCAGCCCTCGGCCCAGGAGGTGCGCATCCAGGCGGCGCCGGTCACGCTGAAGGCCAGCCACGCCAGCGTCAACCCGGCGCCCAGACCTGCGGCCACCAGCAGGCGGGCCCCCTGGAACGCGGACGGTGGGCGTGTCGATGGCGGGGCAGGGCAGGGGGCGGCGGGCCTTTCGCTCATGCGGCGCATTGTAAGGACGTGTCTTTGCCAACTCTTTCTCGGTTTTCCCCGTCTCCTTTCGCGGCCGGCGCATCACTGGCGCCAAGATCGGGCGCGCCCGGCCGCGCCGTCCCCCCACCTGGGCTCAAGTTGCTGCGGTTCGAGCCGAAGTTCCGACGAGTGCTTCCCGCATCGCCGCGGGGGGTTGGATGTGATCGACGCATGATGATGTCAGCTCCCGTTCCGCTGCCGGCCGGCTCCGAAGCCGTCACTGCCGTGCTCGACCGCGCTGCGGTCGAGCGCGCCGTGGTGGAGGCCGTGCTCGATGCCCGCGGATTGGGCTCGGCCCTCGCCGCGGTGGGCCGTTGCCTGGCCGGGCCCTTGCAGGCGCGGGCCTGGACGGTGTGGCGGGTGGACGACTGGAACGGCCGCGCCGGGTTGATCTATCCCTGGGAGGAAGACATTCGCGAAGCCCACAGCCACATTGATCTCGGGGCGCTGCGCCCGGTGCGCGATGACGACGGGCAGGCAGGGTCGGCGATCGCGCGCCGGGCACCGTGCTGGCCCGAAGATGGCGGCCGGGTGTGGGTGCCGGTGTGGGACGACCAGGCTCCAGCCGGCTTGCTCGAGCTGTTGGGTACGCGCATCGGCGACCCGGTGGCCGATGAGGCCCTGCTCAGGCTGGCCGGCCGTCAGCTCGGTTTGCTGGCCCGCATCGAGGCCGCCCGGCTCGGCCTGGAACGCCGCACCGAGCAAATCGAGCGCGAGCGCCGTTGGCTCGACGACCTCATCGAGCATCTGCCGGTGAGTCTGTTCGTGATGAACCCGCACGATCTGCGTTTGATTCAGGTGAACCGGCAGGCCGAGCGGGAGTTCGGCGTGCGGCGCGAGGCAATGATCGGCCGTCCGCCCGAGCAGGCTTACGGCCGCCAACTCGCAGCCATGCTGGGGCCCTCGGTGCAGCGGGCGCTGGCCGGAGGAGGCTGGATCGAGGATGACCTCGTCTGGAGAACCCGCCGGCGCGGCGAGCGCCATCTCAATGTGCGCTATCTCACGCTGCGGCGCCAGGACGGTGTGCCCCATGCCCTGGTGGTGGTGGCTCGCGATGTGACCGACAGCCGCCGGGCCCAGCAGGCCTTGCTGGAATCTGAGGCGCGTTTCCGGGAGCTCGTCGACACCTTGGACGACCATGTGTTCATCACCACCCCGGACCGCCGTCACTTCGAGTATCTGAGCCCTCGGCTGTACTCCTTTTGGGGGGTGACGCCCCAGGAAATGATCGAACACCCCGGTTGCGCCTTGGCCCGTGTTCCCAAAGAAGACCACCCCTTGCTGGTGCGGCGCCAGCAACTGGAGGAGCAACTGCAGCCCACCGATGTGGTGCACCGCGTGCACCACCCCGAGCGCGGCCTGCGCTGGCTGCGCACCCGCACCCGCAGCCAGCGCCGCGCCGATGGAAGTATCTGCGTCTACGGCATCAGCACCGACGTCACCGTCGAGCACGAGCGCGAGGCAGAGCTGCAGCGCGCACGCGACCAGGCCGAGGCGGCCAGCCTGGCCAAGAGCCAGTTCATGGCCAACATGAGCCATGAGATCCGCACGCCGATGAACGGCATCCTCGGCATGACCGAGCTGCTGCTGGGCACCGCGCTGACGGACACGCAGCGCCGCTTCGCGCAGGCGGTCTACCGCTCAGGCGAAAACCTGCTGGAGATCATCAACGACATCCTCGACTTCTCGCGCATCGAGGCCGGCAAGATGGAGCTGGCCGGCACCGACTTCGTGCTGCGCTCGGTGGTGGAGGACACCTTGGAGCTGCTGGCCCCGCGCGCCCACGAGAAGCGCCTGGAGCTCAGCTTCCGCGAGGCCGCGGGGGTGCCACCCCTGGTCCACGGCGACCCTCTGCGGCTGCGTCAGGTGCTCACCAACCTGGTGGCCAACGCGATCAAATTCACCGAGTCCGGCGAGGTCGTGGTCGACCTGCTGAGCCACGAGACACCGGGCGGCGCTTCGGACGGGGCGGCCGATGAGCGCAGGGTGGAACTGGAATTCATCGTCCGCGACACCGGCATCGGCATCGAGCCCGAGGTGCTGCCGCGCCTGTTCAGCCCGTTCACGCAAGCCAACAGCAGCACCACCAAGCGCTATGGTGGCACCGGGCTGGGCCTGGCGATCTCCCGCCAGCTTGTCGAGCTGATGGGCGGTCGCATCGACGTGCACAGCCAGCCGGGCCGGGGCTCCACATTCAGCTTCCGCGTGCCCGTCAGTGTCTCGCCCTTCTCGAACGCCGCGGCCGAGCTCGACGCGCTGGACATGCCCGCGCTGCGCGTGCTGGTCGTCGAGGACCACGAGACGAACCGTGCCGTGCTCGAGAACATGCTGGGCGCCTGGGGCCTGCAGGTGGGCGTTGCGGTGGACGGCCTGGCGGCCCTCGACCTCGTCGAGCGCGAGCACCGCGCCGGCCGACGCTTCGACCTGGCGCTGGTGGACATGCAGATGCCTCGTCTCAACGGTGTGCAGTTCGCACGCCGCTTGCGTCAGCATCCGGCCGGCACGACCACCAAGCTCATCTTGCTGTCATCGGTGTCCTCGCCGGACGATGTGCGGGTAGCGCACGAGGCGGGCTTCCAGCGCTTCCTGACCAAGCCGGTGCGCAAGGCCGAGCTGCGCCAGGCCATCCTGGGCGTGTCAGCCACGCCGGCCCGCTCCAGCGCGCCCGAGCCCCGCTTCCCGCACCGCGTGCTCGTCGTCGAGGACAACCCCGTCAACCAGGAGGTCATCCAGCAGATGCTGCGCCGCCTGGGCTGCCAGGTCCAGGTGGCGGCCTCGGGGCTGGAAGGCTTGCATGCCTTGTGCGAACATCGCTTCGACCTCGTGCTCATGGACATCCAGATGCCCGGCATGGACGGCGTGGACACCCTGCAATGGTTCCGGAAGGGCCCTGGTGGGCGATTCGCGTTCCTCACGCCGCCGCAGACCCCGGTGGTGGCCGTCACGGCCAATGCGCTGGGGGGCGACGAGGAGCGTTTCCTGGACCAAGGCTTCAACGACTACCTCTCCAAACCCTTCCGTCAGAATCAGCTCCTGGCCGTGCTGGCGCGCTGGCTGCCCGAGGCCGAGCCGCTGGCCGGCATTGCACCCGACGCCCCGCCCCCGCCTTCTTCTGCCCCTGCTGCGGAGACCGCCATGCGCAACCCGGATCCCGACGTCTTCGACCCCCAGGCCGTGCAGCGCCTGCGCGAGCTCGATCCCAAGGGAGACAACCAGCTTCTGGACCGGCTGTTCCGCACCTTCGAGGCCTCGCTGCAGCGCCTCATCCCCCAAATGGTGGAAGCGCACGAAGTGCAGGATCTGGCGACAATCCGCCTGACGGCCCACACGCTGAAATCCTCGTGCGCCAGCGTGGGGGCCCTGAAGCTGTCGGCCCAATGCGCCGAGATCGAGGCAGTGATCCGTGGCGGCGGCGCAGAACCGCTGGACGTGCGGATGGCCGCCGTGCGTGAGGAATCCGACCGTGTGCTCGCCAGCCTGAACGCCTATTTGCGCGACGCCTGAACCGCACCATGAGCTATTCGCCGTTCGCCGACGACATCGACCTGGAGCAACCCAAGGTGCTCCTGGTCGACGACGACGAGGTCAACCTCCTGCTGACCTCGATCGCCCTGCGCGAGCGCGGTTTTGCCATCACCGAGGCCTCCAGCGGCGAGAAGGCCCTGCGCATGCTGGCCGACTGGTCGCCCGACATCATCGTGCTCGACGCCATCATGCCCGGCATGGACGGCTTCCAGACCTGCCGGGAATTGCGTGCCACGCCGGGTTTCCATGCCATTCCGGTGCTCATGCTCACCGGGCTGGACGACGATGCCTCCATCACCCGCGCCTACGAGGCCGGCGCCACGGACTTCTTCGTCAAGTCCAACCAATGGAGCCTGCTGGCCGGCCGTCTGCGCTACCTGCTGCGCTCGGCCCGCACACGCCAGGCCCTGGAGCGCAGCAAGGCCCAGCTCGCCCGCGCGCAGGACCTGGCCCGCATGGGCAGCTTCGACTGGCATGTCGACAAAGGCACCCTGAGCTTCTCGGTCGAAGGGCTGCGGGTCTTCGGCATGGGCCCGGGCGATGCACTGGGCATGCGTGAAGTGCTGCACATGATCCCGCACGAGGAGCGCAAAGGCTTCCTGGCCATCTTGCGCGAGGTGCTGCGCCACAACACCGTGCTGTGCACCGACGTGCCCGTCCACCTCGCCGACGGTCGCCAGCGCATCGTGCACGTCGAGGCCGAGCCCGAATTCGACGAACACGGCAACCTCAGCCTGTACAACGGCATCGTCCAGGACGTCACCGACCGCCGCATCGCCGAGGACAAGATCAAGCACCTGGCCAACTTCGACTCGCTCACCGGATTGCCCAACCGCCGCCAGATCATCTGGCGGGCCGAGCGTGCGATCGAGCATGCCAAGCAGTTGCACCACCAGGTCGGCTTCCTGCTGATCGACCTCGACCGCTTCAAGATCATCAACGACACCCTCGGCCACGCCGCGGGGGACGACCTGCTGGTCGAGGTGGCACGGCGGCTGCGCGCCTGCGTGCGTCATTCCGACCAGGTCATCGACGCCCCGCTGGATGCCCTGGGTTCGCGGGCCCATCGCACGCTGGAGGCGGTGGGCCGCCTGGGCGGCGACGAATTCGTCGCCCTGCTGCCCGAGGTGGGCAGCGAGAGTGACGCCGAGCGCGTGGCCCATCGCATCCTCGAGGCCCTGCGTGAGCCGGTGCTGGTGGGCGGCCAGGAATGCTTCGTCACGGCCAGCGTGGGCGTGGCGCTGTTCCCGCGCGACGGGACCACGGTGGCTGACCTGCAGCGCAACTCCGACGTGGCCATGTATGCCGCCAAGAACCAGGGGCGCAACGCCTGCAGCGTCTACTCTCCACAGCTCGCCGGCATGGGGCGGGCCAAACTCGAACTCGAGTCGGCCCTGCACAAGGCCCTGGAGCGCGGCGAACTGGTGCTGCACTACCAGCCCAAGGTCGACGTGGCCACGGGCGCCATGATCGGGGCCGAGGCCCTGATGCGCTGGCAGCGCGGCGACCAGCTCATCTCGCCGGCCGACTTCATTCCCCTGGCCGAGGAGACCGGCCTGATCGTCCCGATGAGCTACTGGGCAATCAAAGAGGCCATCGGCCAAGCCTGCCGTTGGCAGCAGTCGCTCGGCACGGACCTGCCCGTGGCCGTCAACCTGCCCAGCCGCATGTTCCTGCGCACCGACCTCGTCGAGAGCATCCAGACCTCGCTGCAGGAACTGCAGGCCAGCCCCTGCTGTTTGCAGCTCGAGATCACCGAAACCGGGCTGATGAAAGACTTGCAGAACGTCATGCCCTGGCTGCGCCGGCTCAACCAGCTCGGCCTGGAGATCTCCATCGATGACTTCGGCACCGGCTATTCCTCGCTGGCCTACCTCACCACGCTGCCCATCGGCGAACTCAAGATCGACCGCTCCTTCGTGCGTGAGCTTGGCGTGCGTGCCGAAAGCGCCGCGGTGGTCACCGCCATCATCGCGCTGGCCCGCTCACTGAACCTGCGGGTGATCGCCGAGGGGGTCGAGACCATGCTGCAGATGGAAGTGCTCAGCCGTCTGGGCTGCAGCACCATGCAGGGCTATCTCTTCAGCCGCCCCTTGCCGGCGGCCGAGCTCGAACAGTGGCTGCGCCACACCGTGCTGCCGCGCCGGGCCGTCTGGATGCCAGCCCCCGAGGCCGCCGTGGCGGCCCCAGGCGCCACCTGGCCCGGGTCCCCCCGGGTGGCCTCCTGAGGCCCTTGCCCCATGAGCTCCCTGCCATCGTCTCCCGATCCACGCCCGTCCGGCAATGCCACCCAGCCCGCCCCGCTGGGGGCCGTCCAGACCCCGGCCCAGATCGCCAAGGCGGCGCTGCGCCGGCTGGCGCTGGACCGGCTGGAGCCCACCCCCGAGAACTACCAGCGCGCCTACCGCATCGAGGCCGGTGAACCCCCGGGCGCGCCGGCCCTGCCGCCGGCCGTGCAGCGCCTGATCGAGCGCCTGGCCCAGCGTCTGCCGGGCGGCCATGCCCCGCTGCTGGAGGCCCTGACCCAGGGGCGCTACGAGCAGGCCGAACGCTGGCTGACCGAAATCCCCGAAGGGGGCAGCGGCGACGCCCAGGTTTGGGCGGGCCTGATCCAGCGCCTGGTCAAGGGGGTGGAGCGCGGCGGCCGGCTGTGGACCAGCGCGCGCAAGAAGGACAGCCTGCAGCGTGTACTGGCCGCCAGCCGCGGCGATCCGGCGCGCCTGCAGCAGCGCCTGCAGCAGCTCGTGGCCGGCTGGGACAGCGACGGCGCCGGCGACGCGCCGGCCCTGGGCGACGACCCGGTGCTGGCCGAGGCCCTGGCGCGCGGCACGGCCCCGCCCACCCAGCCGGCACCGCTGGACGCACTGGCCGAGGCCGGCATTCCCAGCGGGCCCGAGGGCCTGGACCGCCGCTGGTCCGAGGTGGTCGCCGACCTGGCCCAGGCCATCGCGGCGGCCCTGCCCGAGGACGACCCCCGCTGCCTGCGCCTGCGCGCCCGGCTGGGCGACCTGCTGGCGCCGCTGGCCGAACTGCCCGACGAGGACCTGGCCGACGACTGGCGCGGCTGGGCCGGCGATGCCCGACGCCTGCTCGAACACCGCGCCCACCTTACCGACCAATTGCGCGGCCTGTGCGACGAACTCAGCGCCAGCCTGGGCGAGCTGGCCGAAGACGGCAGTTGGGTCCAGGGCCAGACCGGCCTGATGCGCGAGCGGCTGCGCGAGGGGCTCACCGCCCGCACCGTGCGTTCGGTCAGCCACCTGCTGCAAGCCACCCGCAGCCGCCAGGGCGAGATCAAGGCCGAGCGCGCCCGCTCGCGCGACATGATCAAGCAGCTCATCAACAGCATGGTCCAGCGCATCGGCGAACTCGGTGCGCACACCGGGCGCTTCCAGGACCGCATGGACCGCTATGTGCAGGTCATCGAACAGGCCGACACCCTCGAGAGCCTGGCCGGTGTCGTGAAGGAACTGGTGGAGGACACCCGCAGCGTGCAGACCGCGGTGCACGACACCCACGAGCAGTTGCGCAGCGAACACGCCCAGGCCGAGGCCCTGCAGCAGCGCGTGCGCGAACTCGAGGCCGAGTTGCAGCGTTTGTCGACCGAGGTCTCCACCGACCCGCTCACCGAGATCGCCAACCGCCGCGGCCTGATCCAGGCCTTCGAGGTCGAGCACGCGCGCATGCAGCGGCAGGGGGGCGAACTCGCCGTGGGCCTGCTGGACATCGACAACTTCAAGAAGCTCAACGACACCCTGGGCCACCAGACCGGCGACGAGGCACTCAAGTTCCTGGCCGCTCACGTGAAGCAGGCGCTGCGCCCCATGGACACCGTGGCGCGCTACGGCGGCGAGGAATTCGTCGTGCTGCTGCCCCAGACCACCGCCGAGGAAGCCCGCGTCGTGCTCACCCGGCTGCAGCGCACGCTGTCGGCCAACTTCTTCATGCACGACGAGCGCCAGGTCTTCGTCACCTTCTCGGCCGGCGTCACGGTGTTCCGCCCGGGCGAGCGCCTCGAAGAAACCCTGGACCGCGCGGACGAGGCGCTCTACGAGGCCAAGCGCACGGGCAAGAACCGCACGTGTGTGGCGTGAACGCGCCCGGCGGCCAGCGTCCCACGCCGGCCGTGGCCTTCAATGGCGGAAGCGGTGAGATTCGAACTCACGAACGGTTGCCCGTTGCCGGTTTTCAAGACCGGTGCAATCGACCACTCTGCCACGCTTCCTTATCTATTCCGATGTGCCGCCCCAAGACTCTGCGGGACTTGATCCGCGTCAAGCCCCTGCCAGCGTCTTGCGCCGACGATCATGGCAAGAACCGAAGTTTACCTGCCTGGCAGCGCCAGGAAGGGGCGGCAGGGGCTTGAAACGGCGGCCGGCGGCCGTCACTTGTCGGGGTGCGGAGAAGACCAATGGTGCAGTTCAAGGACTACTACCAAGTGCTGGGCGTGCCGCGCGACGCCACCGCCGACCAGATCAAGCAGGCTTACCGGCGCCTGGCGCGCAAGTACCACCCCGACGTCAGCCGGCAGCCGGATGCGGCATCGCGCATGAGCGAGGTCAACGAGGCCTATGCGGTGCTGTCCGACCCGCAGCGGCGGGCCGCCTACGATGCCGTGGGCGCCGGCCACCGGGCCGGTGAGCCCTTCACCCCGCCGCCGGACTGGGATGACGGTTTCGAGTTCAGCACCGAAGGTTTCGAAGGCGCCGACCTTGGCGACTTCAGCGACTTCTTCGCCGAGCTGTTCGGGAGGATGGGCGCACGCGCTGCCCCGCGTGGCGCCCGCCCCTCGGGCGCCCGGGGCGAGGACCACCATGCCCGCATCGTGCTCGATCTGGCCGACGCCTGGCAGGGCGCGCGGCGGGAGATCACCTTGCGCAGCCCGCAGCTCGATGCCGACGGCCGGGTGCGGCTGGCTGCCCGCACCCTGCAGGTGCAGATCCCGCGCGGGGTACGGCCGGGCCAGTTGATCCGCCTGGCCGGGCAGGGGGGGCCTGGCCGCGGAGGGGCACCGGCGGGCGACCTCTACCTCGAAGTGCAGTTCCGGCCCGACCCGCGTTTCCGCCTGGATGGCAGCACCCTGGTGACCGAGTTGCCGGTGGCGCCCTGGGAAGCGGCTCTCGGCGCCGTGGTGCCCCTGGCCCTGCCCGACGGCCACACCCTGCGCGTGCGGGTGCCGGCCGGGGCGCAGAGCGGACAGCGACTGACCGTGCGCGGCCAGGGGCTGCCGTCGAGTCCGCCCGGCGACCTGGAGCTGGTGGTGCGCGTCGTCCTGCCCAGCGCCCACCATCCGAAGGCGCGGCAGCTCTACGAGCAGATGGCCGCGGCGCTGCCCGAGTTCGATGCGCGCCGGCAAGCCGCGGCCGACGCCGAATCCGGAGGGAACCGCCCATGAGCCGAGATGTCCGTCCCGCGGTGGGGCCCGAGGAGGCCCTGCTCGACCTCGAGACCTTGTGCCGCTGCGCCCTCGTCAGCCCTGAATGGGTGCTCGAACGGGTGCATCGCGGTTTGATCGTGCAGGCCAGCGGCGAGTGCGCCTCGGCCTGGCGCTTCGACGCGGCCACATTGCGCCGCGTGCGCTGCATGGTGCATCTGGAGCGCCATTTCGATGCCGTGCCCGAGCTGGCGGCCTTGGTGGCGGATCTGCACGACGAAATCGACGCCTTGCGCCGCCGGCTCGCCCGTGCCGGCTTGTGAACTCCTGTCTGATGCCGAGGATGGCCATGGCGATGAAAACCCCCGATCCCCAGACCCGATGGAACATCGGTTACTGGCTGCTCGCCCTGCTGATCCTGCTGTCACTGCAGAACCTGTGGCAAAGCCAGCGCATCGTCGAGCCCGTGCCCTACAGCGAATTTGAGCGCGCGCTGGCCGAAGGCCGTGTGGCCGAGGTCGTGGTGGGCGAGACCACGCTGACCGGCAAGCTCAAGAACCCCGAGCCGCGTGGCAAGAGCGTCATCGTGGCCAACCGGGTGGAGCCGGCGCTGGCTGAGCGGCTGTCGCAGTACGGCGTACCCTACACCCGCGTGGTCGAGAGCACCTTCCTGCGCGATCTGCTGTCATGGGTGGTGCCGGCCCTGGTGTTCTTCGGGGTGTGGTTCTTCCTGGTGCGCCGCTTGGCCGAGAAGCAGGGCATGGGCGGCTTCATGAGCATTGGCAAGAGCCGCGCGAAGATTTACGTCGAGAAGGACACCGGCGTGACCTTCGCCGACGTGGCCGGCGTGGACGAGGCCAAGGCCGAGCTGCAGGAGATCGTCGCTTTCCTGAAGGACCCGCAGGGCCAGGGGCGGCTGGGCGCACGCAGCCCCAAAGGGGTGCTGCTCGTGGGCCCGCCTGGCACCGGCAAGACCTTGCTGGCCAAGGCCGTGGCCGGCGAGGCCGGGGTGCCCTTCTTCAGCATCTCCGGCTCGGAGTTCGTCGAGATGTTCGTCGGTGTGGGCGCCGCGCGCGTGCGCGACCTGTTCGAGCAGGCCCGCGCGAAGGCCCCGGCCATCATCTTCATCGACGAACTCGATGCCCTGGGCCGCGCCCGGGGGGCGGCCGGTGCCGTGGGCGGGCACGACGAACGCGAGCAGACGCTCAACCAGCTCCTGGTCGAACTCGACGGCTTCGACTCCACCTCCGGCCTGGTGCTGCTGGCGGCGACCAACCGGCCCGAGATCCTCGACCCCGCGCTGCTGCGCGCAGGCCGCTTCGATCGCCAGGTGCTGGTGGACCGCCCGGACAAGGCCGGCCGCGTGCAGATCCTGCAAGTGCATGTGAGGAAGATCCGCCTGTCGCCGCAGACCGATCTGGAGCAGGTGGCCGCGCTGACCACTGGCTTTTCCGGGGCCGACCTGGCCAATCTGTGCAACGAGGCGGCCCTGGCGGCCACGCGGCGGGGCGCCGCTGAAGTGGAGCTGCAGGACTTCACCGTGGCCATCGAGCGCATCGTTGCCGGGCTGGAGAAGAAAAACCGCGTGCTCAACCCGCGTGAGCGCGAAGTCGTCGCCTACCACGAGATGGGCCATGCGCTGGTGGCACTGTCGCTGCCGGGCACCGACACCGTGCACAAGGTCTCCATCATCCCGCGCGGCATCGGTGCGCTGGGCTACACCATCCAGCGCCCCACCGAGGACCGTTTCCTGATGACGCGCGAGGAGCTGGAACACAAGCTCATGGTATTGCTCGGCGGGCGCGCGGCCGAGAAGCTGGTGTTCGGTCACTGGTCCACCGGCGCGGCCGACGACCTGGCCCGCGTCACCGACATCGCGCGCGACATGGTCACGCGCTACGGCATGGTCGAAGACCTGGGCCATGTGGCCTACGAGGCGCAGCCCGCGCGCTTCCTGGAGGTGCCCGGGGCGCTGCAGCCGGCGCGCAACATCAGTCCGGACACGCAGCACCGCATCGACGAAGCCGTGCGCGAGATCGTCACGCGCGCCTTCGACCGCACCCTGGCGCTGCTGCGCTCGCACCGGGACCTGCTCGAGCGCGGCGCCCGCGAGCTGCTGGCGCGCGAGACCCTGGACGAGGCGGCCCTGAAGGAGTTGACGCGATCGCTGCGCGAGCCGGATCGTGAAGCGTCGCAGCCGGCCTCATGAGCCGGGCTCGCCGCCTGGCACCTGGGCCTGCGCGCACTCGACCTGCACCACCTCACGGCGGCCGCCGTCCACGCGCACGGCGGTGAGCCGGCCGCCCCACACGCAGCCCGTGTCGATGGCCAGCAGGTCTTCGCGCACCCGCAAACCCAGGGTGGACCAATGCCCGCAGGCGATCGGGGTGCCGGCCGTGCGTCGGCCGGGCACGTCGAACCAGGGGAACATGCCCGGTGGCGCGGCTTGCGCGCCGTCCTTGAGGCTCAGGTCCAGTCGGCCCTGGGCGTCGCAGAAGCGGATGCGCGTGAGCACGTTGATCACAAAGCGCAGCCGGTCGGCGCCGGCAAGGTCCTCGCGCCATTGCGCAGGCTCGTTGCCGTACATCACCTGCAAGAAGGCGCCCAGCTCGTCGCTGCGCAGATGGGCCTCGACCTCGGCGGCCAGCGCCAGGGTCTGGGCCGCATCCCATTGAGGCACCACGCCGGCGTGCACCATCAGCCAGCCGTGCGCCTGCACCGCCAGGTGCTGCCGGCGCAGCCAGTCGACCCAGGCCTGCCGCTGCGGCGAATCGAGGATGGGGCCCAGCGTGTCGCTGCGGTGGGGCCGGCGCACGCCATGGGCCAGCGCCAGCAGATGCAGGTCGTGGTTGCCCAGCACACAGGTGGCGGCCTCACCGAAGGAGGCCAGGCGCTGCAGCACCTGAAGCGAGCACGGGCCCCGGTTGACCAGGTCGCCCAGCACGTACAGGTGGTCGCGTGAGGGGGAAAAGCCGATTTCGGCCAGCAGCCGATCCAGGGCGTCGCAGCAGCCCTGCAGGTCGCCGATGAGGTAGATCATGGCCCCGATTCTGCTACGCTCCCCCGTTCCTGTGACCACTTCCCCGCCGCAGCTGCCCGCGGGGCACTGTATGGACGTTGCGTTACTGACCTTCCTCATCGTGCTCAACGGCGCCTTTGCCATGTCGGAGATGGCGCTGACCGCGGCGCGCAAGGCGCGGCTGCAGGTGCTGGTCGAAAGCGGGGCGGCCGGAGCCCCGGCCGCGATGGCGCTGCACGAGAACCCCACCAAGTTCCTCTCGACGGTGCAGATCGGCATCACCTCCATCGGCATCCTCAACGGCATCGTTGGCGAGGCGGCCTTTGCGGTGCCGCTGGCGACCTGGATGATGGAGGACTGGGGCCTGCAGGCCACGGCAGCCAGCGTGGTCTCCACCGGCTTCGTGGTGGTCATCATCACCTTCCTGACCATCATCTTCGGCGAGCTCGTGCCCAAGCGCCTGGGGCAGATGTACCCCGAAACCGTGGCGCGGCTGGTGGCACGCCCGATGGAATGGCTTTCGCTGGCCGCGCGGCCCTTCGTCGTGGTGCTGTCCTGGGCCACGGCCACGGTGCTGCGCCTGCTGGGCATCACCGACCAGCCCAACCGCGGCGTCACCGAGGAGGAGATCGCCGCCAGCCTGGAGGAGGGCGTCGATGCCGGCGTGATCGAGGCCCACGAGCACCAGATGGTGCGCAACGTCTTCCGGCTCGACGAGCGCCAGATCAGCTCGATGATGATCCCGCGTGGCGACATCGTCTGGCTCGACGCCCAGGCCCCCGTCGAGCAGGCCCTGGCCACCATCGCCCAGGCCGAGCACTCGCGCTATCCGGTGTGCCGCGGCGGGCTGGACGATGTGCTCGGCGTGGTCACCGCCCGCCAGTTGCTGCAGCAGATCGCCCAGGGCCGGGAGATCCGCCTCACCGAGAACCTGCAACCTCCCGTCTTCGTGCCCGAGACGCTCACCGGCATGGAGCTGCTCGAGAGCTTCCGCGCCTCGACCATGCAGATGGTCTTCGTGGTCGACGAATACGGCGAGATCCAGGGGGTGATCACCTTGCAAGACGTGCTGGAGGCCATCACGGGCGAGTTCCAGACGGCCGAGCCCGACGGCGCCTGGGCGCTCAGGCGCGAGGACGGCTCCTGGCTGATCGACGGCCTCATTCCGGTGCCCGAGCTGAAGGACCGGCTGGGTCTGAAGGAGGTGCCCGAGGAAGACCGCGGTCGCTACAACACCCTGGCCGGCATGGTGATGCTGCTGCTCGGGCGCCTGCCGCAGACCACCGACACGGTGGAATGGGGCGGCTGGCGCTTCGAGGTCATCGACATGGACGGCAAGCGCATCGACAAGGTGCTGGCGACAAGGCTGCCCGCAGACACCTTGCAGGACGAGATCTTCGGCACCGAGCCGCGTCGCCAGGGGTGAGCTCACCCCGATGGCGGCTCCGCGCCCAAAGAGACAGAAAGAAAACAGGGGCCCGACTCGCGTCGGGCCCCTGTTCATCGCAGGTGTGTGGTGCCGGTGACCGGATTCGAACTGGTGACCTTCGCATTACGAATGCGCTGCTCTACCAACTGAGCTACACCGGCAGCAAAGAATGTAATTCTAGCAAGAATCGTCCATAGCGGGTCAAGCGCCGCTGGCTTCGCGGTGGTAGGCCGTCACGCGCTCGACCTCGTTCTTCGATCCGAGGATCACGCTCACGCGCTCATGCAGCTTGGTCGGCTGGATGTCCAGGATGCGCTGGTGCCCGTTGGTGGCGGCGCCGCCGGCCTGCTCGACGATGAAGCTCATCGGGTTGGCCTCGTACATCAGGCGCAGCTTGCCCGGCTTGTCGGGCTCGCGCTTGTCCCAGGGGTACATGAAAATGCCGCCGCGGGTGAGGATGCGGTGCACGTCGGCCACCATCGACGCCACCCAGCGCATGTTGAAGTCCTTGCCCCGCGGGCCTTCCTTGCCGGCCAGGCATTCGTCGATGTAGCGCTTGACCGGCGGGGCCCAGTGGCGCATGTTGCTCATGTTGATCGCGAACTCCTTGGTGTCCTCGGGGATGGTCACGCCGTCTTGCGTGAGCACCCACGAGCCCTGCTCGCGGTCGAGGGTGAACATGGCCACGCCATCGCCCACGGTGAGCACCAGTGTGGTCTGCGGGCCGTAGATGCAGTAGCCTGCCGCCGCCTGCTTCGAGCCCGGCTGCAGAAAATCCTGCTCGCTCACGCCGGCATGGGCTTCGTCTTTCTTCAGCACCGAAAAGATGGTGCCGATGCTCACGTTCACGTCGATGTTGGACGAGCCGTCGAGCGGGTCGAACAGCAGCAGGTACTCGCCCTGGGGAAAGCGGTTGGGCACCAGGTAGATGCCGTCCATCTCCTCCGAGGCCATGGCCGCCAGGTGGCCTCCCCATTCATTGGCCTCGATCAGCACCTCGTTGCAGATCACATCGAGCTTCTTCTGAACCTCGCCCTGCACGTTCTCGGTGCCGGCGCTGCCCAGCACGTCGCCCAGCGCGCCCTTGTTGACGCTGATGGCGATGCGCTTGCACGCGCGCGCCACCACCTCGATCAGCAGGCGCAACTGTGCCGGGATGTGGCCGTGCATGCGCTGCTGCTCGACCAGGTACTGCGTCAGGCTGATTCTCTTGCCCATGTCGTGTTCCTCAGGGTTCCTTGAAATCAGTCGGCGAGGGCACGCGTGACGATCTCGCGCACGTCGTTGCTCAGCTCGGTCTTGGCCGCCACGCGGGCAATGGCCTCGCGCGCGGCGCTGCGGTAGGGCTCGGCGAGCTGCTTCCAGCGGTCCATCGCGCGGGCCACGCGGGCGGCCAGTTGCGGGTTGATGGCGTCGAGCTCCAGCACGCGGTCGGCCCAGAACACATAGCCGGCTGCATCAGCGCGATGGAAGGCGGCCGGGTTCATGAAGCACAGCGCGGTGATCAGGCTGCGCGCACGGTTGGGGTTGCGCAGCGAGAAGTCCGGGTGTGACAGCAGGGCACGGGCGCGCGCGAAGACGCGGCCGTCCTTCTCGCTGGCCGAGGCCTGGAGCGCAAACCACTTGTCGATCACCAGGGCCTCGTCGCGGAACATCGCGTGGAAGCGTTCGAGGGCCGGCGCGGCCAGTTCGGCATGGCTGTTGACCAGGGCGCTCAGGGCCCCCAGGCGGTCGGTCATGTTCGTGGCGTCCTTGAAGCGCTGGTAGGTGCGTCCAGGCCACACAGGATCCCCGGTGACCGAGGCCCCCAGGCACAGGTAGGCCAGCGCCAGGTTGGCCAGGGCGCGCCGCCCGGCCGAGACCGGGTCGGGCGAATAGCCGCCGCGCACCTGGTGGGCCTCGAAGGCCCATTCCCAGTCGTGATGCAGGGCCTGGGCCAGTTGCAGCCGGGCGGCCTCGCGCACCGTGTGGATGCGCTGCGGGTCGACCTCGTCGAGCTGCTCGGCCAGGTAGCCCTCGCTGGGCAGCGTGAGCACCAGTTCCTTGAAGGCGGCATCGAGCGTCGGGTGGCGCAGCACGCCGCGCATGGCCTCGAGGAAGGCGGCATCCAGGTGCAGGGCTTGGCCACCGCGGATGGCGCCCAGCAGGCGGTTCAGCGCCAGGCGCTGGCCGGCCTCCCAGCGGTTGAAGGGGTCGGCGTCATGGGCCAGCAGGTGCAGCAGTTCGGCGTCGCTCAGGCCATCGTCCAGCAGCACCGGCGCAGAGAAACCGCGCAGCAGCGAAGGCACCGGCGGAGCGTCCAGGCCCACGAACTCGTAGCGCTGGCGTTCCTCGTGCAGCACCAGCACGCGTTCGGTACCTACGGGAGCGTCCTCGCCCACGAGCTGCAGCGCAAGGTGCTCGCCTTGCGGGCCGATCAGGCCCATGGTCACGGGGATGACCCAGGGCTGCTTGACCGGCTGGCCGGGCGAGGGCAGGCCGTGCTGCGAGAGCTCCAGCGTGTAGGTGCGCGCATCGGCGTTGTAGTGGCCGCGGGCCGAGACGCGGGGTGTGCCGGCCTGGCTGTACCAGCGCTTGAAGGCATCCAGGTGTGTGGCCAGCGCGCTGCCAGGGTTGGCATCGGCAATGGCCTGGGCGAAGTCGTCGCAGGTCACCGCCTGGCCGTCATGACGCTGGACGTACAGCGTCATCCCCCGGGCGAAGCCCTCGCGGCCCACCAGGGTCTGCATCATGCGCACCACCTCGGCGCCCTTGTCGTAGACCGTGGCGGTGTAGAAGTTGTTGATCTCGACGTAGCTGTCGGGCCGCACCGGGTGGGCCATGGGGCCGGCATCCTCGGGGAACTGGTGCTGGCGCAGGGTGCGCACGTCCTCGATGCGCTTGACGGCCCGGGCGCTGGGGCTTTGCGCCAGATCCTGGCTGAACTCCTGGTCGCGGAAGACGGTGAGGCCTTCCTTGAGCGAGAGCTGGAACCAGTCGCGGCAGGTGATGCGGTTGCCCGTCCAGTTGTGGAAGTACTCGTGTCCCACCACGCTTTCGATGCCGGCGTAGTCAGCATCGGTGGCCGTGGCCGGGTTGGCCAGCACGTACTTGGTGTTGAAGATGTTGAGGCCCTTGTTCTCCATGGCCCCCATGTTGAAGTCGCTCACCGCCACGATCATGAAGCGGTCGAGGTCGAGCGACAGGCCGAAGCGGGCCTCGTCCCAGGCCACCGCGGCGATCAGCGAGTTCATTGCGTGCTCGGTCTTGTCCAGGTCGCCGGCACGCACATACACCTGCAGCAGATGCTCGCGGCCCGAACGGGCGCGGATCTTCTGCTCGCGGCACACCAGGTTGGCGGCCACCAGGGCGAACAGATAGCTGGGCTTGGGGTGCGGGTCGACCCAGCGCGCATAGTGCCTGCCCCCCTCGAGCGGGCCCTGATCGACGAGGTTGCCGTTGGACAGCAATACCGGGTACTTCGCGGCATCGGCCTTGAGCGTGACGCTGAAGGTGGCCATCACGTCGGGGCGGTCGAGGAAGTAGGTGATGCGGCGAAAGCCCTCGGCCTCGCACTGCGTGAAGAAGCCGCCGCCCGAGGTGTACAGGCCCGACAGTTGGGTGTTCTTCGCGGGCGCACAGGTGGTGCGCACCTCCAGCGTGAAGGGGGCCTCGGGCAGGTTCTCGAGCACGAGCTGCTGGTGTTCGACGCGGAAGGACACTGACTCTCCGTTCACCAGCACACGGGTCAGGTTGAGGTCCTCGCCGTCCAGGCGCAGGGGCTGGCCCGGCGCGGCGTCCGGATTGCGCTCGACCTGCATGCGGTTGACGACGAGGGTCTTGGCCGGATCGAGGTCGAAGCTGAGATCGACGCTGCGGATCCAGTAGGCCGGCGCGGTGTAGTCCTCGCGGCGGATCAGGGGGGAGCTGCCTTCGCGCATGGTCTTCCTTCTCAGATGCCTTGTTTGAGGCTGGCCTCGATGAACGCATCCAGGTCGCCGTCCAGCACTTTCTGGGTGTTGGAGATCTCGACGTTGGTGCGCAGGTCCTTGATGCGGCTCTGGTCGAGCACATAGGAGCGGATCTGGTGGCCCCAGCCCACGTCGGTCTTGCTGTCCTCGAGCTTTTGCTGCTCGGCCAGGCGCTTGCGCATCTCGTGCTCGTACAGGCGCGAGCGCAGCACGCGCCACGCCTCGTCGCGGTTGCTGTGCTGGCTGCGGCTGCTCTGGCACTGCACGACGATGCCGGTGGGCAGGTGCGTCAGGCGCACCGCGGAGTCCGTCTTGTTGATGTGCTGGCCGCCCGCGCCGCTGGCGCGGAAGGTGTCGGTGCGCACATCGGCCGGGTTGATCTCGATCTCGATGGAGTCATCCACCTCGGGGTAGACGAACACGCTGGCGAACGAGGTGTGGCGGCCACCGGACGAATCGAAGGGGCTCTTGCGCACCAGTCGGTGCACGCCCGTCTCGGTGCGCAGGTAGCCGAAAGCATAGTCGCCCTCGACCTTGATCGTGGCGCTCTTGATGCCGGCCACGTCGCCCGGCGATTCCTCCAGCACCTCGGCCTTGAAGCCCTTGCGTTCGCAGTAGCGCAGGTACTGGCGCAGCAGCATGCCCGCCCAGTCGCAGGCCTCGGTGCCGCCGGCGCCGGCCTGGATGTCGATGAAGCAGTTGCTCGGGTCGGCCGGGTTGCTGAACATGCGCCGGAATTCGAGCTGCTCGACCTCGTGGGCGAGTTCGGCGGTCTCGGCCTCGATGGCCTGCAGGCCGTCGTGGTCGTCCTCGGCGCGACTCATCTCGTAGAGCTCGAGGTTGTCGGCCAGCTCCCGCTCCAGCCGGGCAATGGTGTCGACCACGGCCTCGAGCGACTTCTTCTCGCGACCCAGCTCCTGGGCGCGCTTGGGGTCGTTCCAGACGGCCGGATCCTCCAGCGCGGCGTTGACCTCGCTCAGGCGGATGGACTTCTGGTCCCAGTCAAAGATACCTCCGTAGCTCGCCGGTGCGCTGGCGCAGGTCTTCCAGGGTGGAACCGATGAGGTTGATGCGTTCTGCTTCCATGGTGCTGTCCTTGTTCGTGTGCGGCGGCAAAGGCCGTGCCTCGCAGCGTTTGCTGCGAAAACGGGCATTTTCGCACGGGCTCAGCGCAGGAAGGCGTCGAGGTGGGCGGCCAGGGCCTCGGGCTGGTCATGGTGCAGCATGTGGCCGGCCGGCGAGAGCACGCGGCGTTCGAGCTGCCGGACCACCTGGAGCCGCTCCTCGAACTCGGCACGCGGGTAGCGCTCGCCCCACCATCGGGCCATGTCGGTGCGGTCGCCCTCCACCCACAGCACCGGGGCCGTGATGGCGGCCCAGCAGGCCAGGGCCTCCTCTTTGCGGTAGAGCACCGGGTTGCGCCGCTTGTGGGCCGGGTCCCCGAGGATCTCCCACAGGCCGTCGTCGCGCCGGCGCGACCAGTGTGGGGCCAGCCAGGCTGCGAACTCCGGGCGCAGCAGGGGGTTGTTCTGGCGCAGGCGCTGCACCACGGCCTGCAGGCTGGGGTAGGGGCGCAAGGCCTGCGGCGTCTTCAGCTCGTCCAGCCAGGCGGCGTAGTGCTTTGGCGCGCTGGTGGGCTGACTGGCGGGCAGGCCGAAACCCTCGAGGTTGACGAGCCGGCGGATGCGCTGGGGCCGGATGCCGGCATAGAGCATCGCCACATTGCCGCCCATGCTGTGGCCCAGCAGATCCACCACCTGCCCGGGCAGCAGGCGGTCGAGCAGGGTGTCGAGATCGCCCAGGTAGTCGGGAAACCAGTAGCTGTCGGCCTGGGGGGCCTCGCTGAGCCCGAAGCCGCGCCAGTCGGGGGCGATCACGTAGCGCCGCGAGGCCATGGCATCGACCACGAACTGGAAGGAGGCCCCCACGTCCATCCAGCCATGCAGCATCACCAGCGCCGGGCTGTCGGGGGTGACCCATTCCGGCGAGCCCCAGTGGTGCACGTGATAGCGCAAGCCGCGGATCTCGAGAAACTCCGGCCGCGACGGACGACGGGGAACATAAGAAGCGGGGGAGTCGTCCTGGCCCATCGTTCACTCCATGGCCTGTGCGCGCACCATGCCGGCATACAGCCCGCCTCGGGTCATCAGATCCTCATGCCGGCCGGATTCGACCACACGGCCTTCCGACAGCACGTAGATACAGTCGGCGTTGCGCACCGTGCTCAGGCGGTGGGCGATCAGCACCAGCGTCTTCTCGCCGCGCCATTGTTCGATGGATTGCTGCACGATGCGTTCAGATTCGCTGTCCAGTGCCGAGGTGGCCTCGTCGAAAACCCAGACGCGTGCATCCTTGTACAGGGCCCGGGCTATGGCCAGGCGTTGGCGCTGGCCACCCGAAAGTCGACTGCCGTTGGCACCGATGTTGGCATCCAGCCCCTCGGGCTGGCTGAGCACGAAGTCCCACAGGTTGGCCGCACGCAGCGCCGCCTCGATACGGGCGCGGTCCGGCGCCTGCGCATACGCCACGTTCTCTGCGATCGAGCCATCGAAGAGCACAATGTCCTGGGAGACCACTGCAAACTGCCGGCGCAACGAGGCCTTGCGGATCTCTTGGATGTCGATGCCGTCCAGTTCGATGCGTCCGGCCGTTGGGGCGACGAAGCCGAGCATGGCGTTGATGGCAGTCGTCTTGCCCGACCCCGACGGGCCGACCAGGGCAACGGTGCGCCCGGCCGGGATGTCGAGCGTGAGTTCACGCAGGGCAGGGGTCTCACTGCCGGGATAGGTGATTCGGACCTGGTCGAAACGGAGGTGTCCACGGCATCGGGCGGGATCGATCTCCCGGGTGCCCGGATCGGGCTCGGCCGGCGTGTCCATGAGCTCGAAGCAGGCACGCGCGCCGATGAGCCCGCCGATGATGGGTTGCATCACGTCGGTGAGGTGGCGCATCGGCGAGATCGTCATCAGCAAGGCTGCGATGAAGGCCACGAACTCGCCGACGGTGGCCGCCCCGCGGTGGGCCTCCACCAGGGCCAGGGTGAGGATGACGGCCACACCCAGGCTGGCCACCACCTGTGTCAGCGGCGTCATCGTGGCTGCGGCCGCGACGTTTTTCAGCGTGACGTGGCGCAGCCGCCGTGCCTCGGCCTCGAAGCGGCGGCGTTCGAATTCGCCGGCATCGAAGGTGCGCACGACGCGCCAGGCCCGCGAGATGTCATCGACGATGCGCACCAGGCGGATCTGCGACTCGTAGGCCTGGGTGCCCACCGAGAGCACGCGCCTTTGCACCTTGCGCACCACGAAGGCCAGCAGCGGCATGATCACCAGCGACAGCAAGGTGAGCTTCCAGTTGAGGTAGATCAGGTAGCCCAGCAGCGCGAAGAAGGTGGTGCCGTCGCGCAAGGCCGTCGTCAGGGCGCGTGACAACGAGGCGGTAGCCGCTTGCGGATCGTTGATCACCTTGGCGGCCGCCACGCCGGGACTCATGCGGTTGTACAGGCTCGCATCGGCGCGCATCAGGGCGCCCATCAGGTCCGAGCGCAGGGCCAGCACGGCGTGCGAGACCGACCAGTTGAACAGGTAGGTGCCGCAGAAGGCCAGCAGTCCACGCACCGCGAACAGACCGACCACCACCACGGGGACCAGCCACAGCGGGAACCCCAGCTCGGCCTTGAAGCCGCTGTCGAGCAACAGCTTGAGCAGGGCCGGCACCAGAGGTTCGACGGCAGCCGAGAGGAAAAAGCACACCACGCCCAGGCCCACGCCTGCCTTGTGGGGGCGCACGTAGGACAGCAGACGGACGGCAACGGTCTTCAGGCTCATGCAGCGGGTACGGGTCTGGTCTTCCGGGGACGCCGGACCGAGCCCCGGATTGTGCCTTGCCGGGGCCACCGGCTGGGACAACCCCGGGGTGCGGGCCGGCGCCGGCCCTGGCACCATCGGCGCCGGAACGAACCACACCCCGAGGATGGCCCCGTGACCGCCCACCGGCTCTTGCGCACCCGACGACCGGACCCTCACGAGCATCTGCACTGCGGATTCCGCTGGGCGGTGCCTGCGCTGTTCAACATCGCCCAGGCCTGCTGCCACCGCTGGGCCCAGGAATCGGGCGGGCGCACCGCCATCGTCTACGAGCATGAATCCGGTCGGCGCAGCACGCTGTGCTTCGCCGAGTTGCACTCGCAGGCCAACCGGCTGTCGCATGCGCTGGAAAGGCTGGGCGTGCAGCCGGGCGACCGTGTGGCGCTGGTGATGCCGCAGCGTCTGGAGACGGCGATCGCGCACATGGCCGTCTACCAGATGGGGGCGGTGGCGATGCCGCTGTCCATGCTCTTCGGGCCTGAGGCCCTGGCCTACCGGCTCGCGCACAGCGAGGCGGTGGTGGCCATCGTCGATGAGACCTCGATCGCCAACCTGCGCCAGGCACGTGCGCAGTGCCCGGCGCTGCGTCAGGTGGTGGCCGTGGGCGAGGCCAGCGGCCAGGGCGACCTCGACTGGGAGGCTGCGCTGGCGCGCGAGTCGGCCCTCTACGTGGCCCGGGCCACCCGGGCCGACGACCCGGCCGTGCTGATCTACACCAGCGGCACCACCGGCCCGCCCAAGGGCGCGTTGATCCCCCACCGGGCGCTGATCGGCAACCTGCCGGGCTTCGTAGCGAGCCAGAACTGGTTTCCCCGCGAGGGTGACGTGTTTTGGTCACCGGCCGACTGGGCCTGGACGGGCGGGCTGATGGATGCACTGCTGCCCACGCTCTACTTCGGTCAAACCATCGTGGCCTACCAGGGCCGCTTCAGCCCGGAAAAGGCCTTCGAACTGATGGAGCGCCACGGCGTGACCAACACCTTCCTGTTCCCGACGGCGCTCAAGGCGATGATGAAGGCCGTGCCCTCGCCGTGCGAGCGCTACCGGCTGAAGCTGCGCGCCATCATGAGCGCGGGTGAGGCGGTGGGCGATGCGGTGTTCGCCTACGGCCGCGAGCAGCTGGGGGTGACGATCAACGAGATGTTCGGCCAGACCGAGATCAACTATGTGGTGGGCAACTGCGGCGAATTCCGGGATGCAGCCGGGCGGGTCCACCCTGGCTGGCCGGCCAAGCCGGGCAGCATGGGCCGTCCCTACCCGGGCCACCGAGTGGCGGTGATCGACGACGAAGGCCGTGTGTGCCCGCCGGGCGTACCGGGCGACGTGGCGGTGCACCGCCGCGACATCCATGGCGATCCCGACCCCATCTTCTTTCTCGGCTACTGGAAGAACGAGAAGGCCACGCGCGCGAAGTTCACCGGCGACCCGAATGATTCCTGGTGCCGCACCGGCGACACCGCGGTGATGGACGAGGACGGCTACCTCTGGTACCAAGGGCGCAGCGACGACGTCTTCAAGGCAGCGGGCTACCGCATCGGGCCCAGCGAGATCGAGAACTGCCTGGTCAAGCACCCGGCCGTGGCCAACGCCGCGGTGGTGCCCAAACCCGACCCCGAGCGCGGTGCGGTGGTCAAGGCCTACGTCGTGCTCGCGCCGGGGCAGGTGGGCGATGCTGCTTTGGTCGAGTCGCTGCAGCAGCACGTGCGCGCCCGGCTGGCCCCCTACGAATACCCCAAGGAGATCGAGTTCATCGACGCGCTGCCGATGACCACCACCGGCAAGGTGCAGCGACGGGTGCTGCGCCTGCAGGAGGAGGAGCGCGCGCGTGCCGCGCGCGGCTGAGAGGGGGGCGTGCGGTGCCGGGTCAGTGCGACATCAGCACCGGCACCGTCATCTGGCCCAGCAGCGATCGCGTGACGCCGCCAAGCACCCATTCGCGCAGGCGGGAGTGACCGTAGCCGCCCATCACGATCAGGTCGCTGCCGTGGTCGGCCGCATACGACAGCAGGGCGTTGCCCACGTCGATCACCTGGGGTTGGCGTGAGGCCATGTGCCTGACACCATGGCGTGACAGCCATGCGCCCAGCGCGTCCAACTGCGCCGCACGGGTGGGGGCGTCCGCTTCTTCGAAGACCACCACGTCCACATGGGCGGCTGCCTGCAGCAAGGGCATCGCATCGGCCACGGCCCGGACCGATTCGCGCGTGGGCTTCCAGGCCAGCAGGATGCGCTGGCCGCAGCTGTCCGGGGCGCCGATGTAGGGCACCACCAGCACCGGCCGCCCAGACTGCATCAGCACTTGTTCGGCCAGCGTGTCGCCGCCGGTGGCCAACAGGTCGTCGGGATGGTGCTGTCCCACCACGATGAGGTCGTTGCATCGGCCATGCGCCACCACTGCCGAAGCGGATTCTTGTTCCTCGATCACGGTCTCGGTGCTACGCAGGCCCTGGACCCGCAGGCGGAAGTGCTCAACCGCTGCTTCCGCCCGGCGGCGCAGATGTTCCATCGACAACTGCACATAGTTGGGCGAGCCCAGGGCCAGGCCCACGTCCACCGGCATCTGGACCCAGCCGGTCGGTGCTAGACCTATGAGGTGGGCGTCGAAACGCCGGGCCAGCTCGCAGGCCAGGCTCAGCCGGGCTTCGCAGGCCGGGCTCGTGTCCAGATGGACCAGCAGTTGACGGATGCTCATGGGGCGACCCTCCTGTCGTGTGGCGCGCCACCCTCCCGAAGCCGGCGCCGTGGGCCTTTGCAGCGGCGGCACGGGCGGGCTCGTCGGCCCTGCGCGGCCCGGGATGAGGCGATGCATCCATTGTGCGACCGCCGCAGGGGGGCGGCTTGATCCGCCTCAAGCCGCAGGGAGGTCAGCCAAACACTGCCACCACCTGGTAGCCCAGTGCCGCCAGCCGTCTCTCGGGCGACCACAGGCGGGTGCTCTCGCTCACATAGCCACCCGCGCCAGCGTGCGTGTCCTTGTCCACGCGCCACCAGCCGGCCATGGCCGAGGCCTCATCGGGCAGGGCATGCGGCTGCAGCTCCAGCGACCACGACACCGAGCTGGCCGGTACGGGCGCGTTGAAACGGCTGATCGCCGGCGTGGGCGGGGCATCGGCCAGCAGGATGGACAGGAGCTCCGCGTCCACGCCCCGGGCGTCGTGCAGCCTCAGGTGGATGCGCGACAGCCAGGTGTCGGTGCCTGACGAGGGCCATCCCCCTTCGGCCCACCGGAAGTCCAGGTGCTGCGTGAAAGCGGGGGCCAGCCCGGGCTCATAAGGCCGTGCGGGCACCTCGTCCGGCCCCCGCGCCACCTCGGGGCGGCGCGGGTCCAGCGCCGGCAGGCGGGTCTCCCGGCTGGCGCCGAACACGCCGACCAGCACGGCAGCCACCTGGTCGCCCTGGGACACCCGCGCCTGCACCTGGCGCACGTGGCGCCCCGACCGCAGCAGCTCCACGGCCACCCGGACTTCGCCGGCACTCACCGGAGCGACAAAGTTGGTCTGCAGGGCCCGAAGGGGCCATGGGCTGCCGGTCACGTCGCGCATCGCGGCCACCCCGTACACGGCGATGAGGCCGCCGAAGGCCGTGCGGCCCTGCAGCCAATCCGGCAGGACGGGCAGGACGACGGCATCACCGTCGCGTCGGCGCTGCGCGAGCAGATGAGACAGAGGGGTGGGAGCGTCCATGGGAACCTTCGGATCGTTGACGAGCACCCATTATCGAACGATCGTTCGATTTTGTCCGCACCGTGTTCCGTCCGGGCCGCCTGCGACCGGCGCAGGGTCGAAGCCCCTTCTGAGACGGGCGAACTCGTTCCCAATCGTTACCACTGTCGGCACCGGCCGACAGGCTCGCCCGGGCAGGCGCCGACAGTGTGGGCGCCGCGGTGTTCCTAGAGTTCGTCTCAACCGCATCGATTCGATCGGTCCGAGCGTCGGGCCAAGACGGCCCGCCGCCCCCGCCGCGTCTTGCGGCACCAACGACTCGCAAGGAGAAACGCCATGAAGAAGACCACGTTCCTGGTCGTGCCCGTGATTGCTGCCCTGGCCCTGGTGGGCTGTGGCAAGTCGCAGGAGGGGCAGGCCCTGGTCCCGCAGGCCGATGCGACCGTCGCACAGGCAGAGACCTCGGTGCGTGAACTGGGTCAGGAAGCCCGCCAGGGCATGGAGCGCGCGGGCCAGGCCATCGGCGAGCAGGTCCGGCGCGCGGGCGAGGCGCTCGATGATGCGGCCATCACGGCCCAGGTGAGCGCCGCTTTGGCCAACGATCCCCAGCTGAGCGCGCTGGCGATCGACGTGGACACCACGGCCGGGCGCGTGAAGCTCACGGGCACGGCTCCCAGCCCCGAGGCGCGTGACCGAGCCACCCAGCTTGCCGCCGGCGTGCACGGCGTGCTCAGCGTGGACAACCTGCTGACGGTGGAGCCCCGCCCACAATGAGCGGGTTGTTCGCAGCGGCCGGTGTGCCCGCGTGCGCCGGCCGCCGGCGTGGGCCCTTCAGGCAGTGTTGTCGGCCACCTGCAGGACGAGCTTGCCGAAGTTCTCACCGTTGAACAGTTTGAGCAGCGTGCGCGGGAAGTTCTCCAGACCGCGCACCACGTCTTCGCGGGAATGCATGCGCCCTTCGCGCAGGTACCCCGCCATCTCGGCGATGGCCTGCGGGTAGCGGTCGGCATAGTCGAACACGACCATGCCTTCCATGCGGGCGCGGTTCACCAGCAGCGACAGGTAGTTCTTCGGGCCGGCCACCGGCGTGGTGTTGTTGTACTGGCTGATGGCCCCGCAGATGATGATGCGGGCCTTGCGGTTGATGCGGGTGAGCACGGTGTCGAGAATCTCGCCGCCCACGTTGTCGAAGTAGATGTCCACGCCCTGCGGGCAATGCGCCTTCAGGCCGGCGCGTACGTCGCCGTTCTTGTAGTCGATGCAGGCGTCGAAGCCCAGTTCGCGCACCACCCATTCACACTTGGCCGGCCCGCCGGCGATGCCCACCACGCGGCAGCCCTTGATCTTGGCCAGTTGCCCCACCGTCTGGCCGACGGCACCGGCTGCGCCCGAGACGACCACGGTCTCGCCCGCCTTGGGCTGGCCGATGTCCATCAGGCCGAAATAGCCCGTCATGCCGGGCATGCCCAGCACGTTGAGCCATTGCGTCCAGCTGCCGGCGCGCAGGTCGATGCGGGCCAGGCCGCTGCGGCGGATCTCGTGCTCCGGGATCAGGCAGTACTCCTGCACGCCCAGGCTGCCGCTCACGGCGTCGCCCACCGCGAAGTCCGGGTGGTTGGAGGCCACCACCCGGCCCACGCCGCCGGCGCGCATCACCTCACCGAGGCCGACTGGCGCAATGTAGGACTTGCCCTCGTTCATCCAGCCGCGCATGGCCGGATCGAGCGAGAGATAGAGCGCTTTCACCAGCACGCCGCCAGGGCCGGGCTGCGTCACGGGCTCGGTGGTGAACTGCCAGTTGCCGTCGGTGGGCAACCCCACGGGGCGCGAGGCCAGGCGGATCTGGTGGTTGACGGTGTGGGTCATGGTGTCTCCTAGGGGGTGTCGGGGTGGCCGCAGGCGGGCCGTATAGGCGATGACACCACGGCCGGCCGATGCGCGCCGTCACTTAGGCGACGCGGCGGCCGCCTGGGCCGGTGTCGCGGCCTCCCGGTCGGCGCGCAGCCGCAGCGGCGCGCGCGGTGGCCGGCGGTCGGGGCAGGCTGGATCGTCGAGCTTGCGCATGGCTGTTTGCGCCGCCACCTGCAGGAAGTCGAGCATGATGGGGGCGCTGTCGATCAGGTTGCCCCGGCCTTGGTGAAACTCGGGATGCCATTGCAGGCCGCGCGCGTAGCCCTCGCCGGTCCAGCGGATGGCCTCGACCACGCCGTCGAGCGAGGACACGGCCTCCACCACCACCTGCTTGCCCAACTGCGCCACGGCCTGGTGGTGGATGCTGGTCACTCGCAGTTGCGTGGCATTCGGGTAGAGCTGAGCGAGCTGCGAGCCCTGCAAGAAGGTGATGTCGTGCTCGAACTGGTCGTACAGCTCGGCATCCACGTGACGGTGGGTGTTGGGGCATTGCGTCTGCAGATCCTGATAGAGCGTGCCGCCGAAGGCCACGTTCAGCAGTTGGCAGCCGCGGCACACCCCGATGACCGGCTTGCCCTGGTCGAGGAAGGAGCGCAGCAGGGCGAGTTCATAGCGGTCGCGCACCGGGTCGCCGCTCCAGCGCGGGTCGATCGGCTCCTGGCCGTAGGTCTGGGGGGCGACGTCGGCACCGCCTTGCAGCACCAGGCCGTCGAGCTCGGCCACGTACTCGTCCACCGACAGGTGGCGGGCGGCGCGGCGGCTGTCCTCGGCCACCGCCGGCACCATGAAAGCCATGGCGCCGTGTTCCATGATCCAGTGGGCCAGCGATTGCTCGAGGTACTGCAAGGTCTTGTTGCGAAACCCCAGCTCGGGCGGAACCTGGTAGAGCAGACGCGCCGAGATGCCGATGCGCAAGGGCCGCGTCGGAAGAGGCGTGTAGCGGGTCATGCGCGATTGTGAGGCCAGCCTTGCAGCCTCGGTCAAGCCGGGCAATTGCAAGAGGCAAAAAAAACCGCAGCGGCTGCTGCGGCTTTTTGTGTCGGGCGCAAGCCCGAGGGGGATTACAGCGGGCGGATGTTGGCCGCCTGCAGGCCCTTCTGGCCTTGCTTGACTTCGAATTCGACGCGCTGGTTTTCCTGCAGCGTCTTGAAGCCCGTGCCCTGGATGTCGCGGAAATGGGCGAACAGGTCGGCGCCGCCGCTGTCCTGGGCGATGAAGCCATAGCCCTTGCTTTCGTTGAACCACTTGACGGTGCCGGTTTGGGTGCTCATGGAGCGTTCCTTTGAAAATGAAATGGAAAAAGCAGGCCTTGTACAGCGTGCACAGGGCACCTGCAGGAAACACTCTAGAGACGGAACCCGGGGATTCGAACGAGGCTTGCGCGGGCGAACCCTGGCAAGACGGGGAAGACCTCAAAGACCGACGGTCTGGCGTGTACCTGAAGCGTACTGTACACCATTTGCGCCGACCGTGCTCATTGGCGGCATCATGGGGCCCATGAAACTGTCCCGGTTGTTCAGGCCCCGTGACCCGATGTTTTGGCTGATGCTGGCCTTCAGCCTGTTGTCGTCGTTGTGCGCCTGGGCCCTGCAGGCCCTGCCGCTCACGCCCCTGGGCAGGGTGCTCGTCGGCATGGTGGGGCTGGTCAATGCGGGCGTGAGCGCGCTGCTGACATGGCGGCTGATCCGCGACTGAGCCGGGCAATGTCGCCCGATCGCCGCCGCTGGCTGAGGTCCGTGGGCTTGCTCGGTGCTGCGGCCTGGCTGTCGCCGACGTCACTTCACGCCCAGGGTGCCAGGGGGGTGCAGCCCGCGCCGCTGGCCGATCCCTTGGTGATCGCCCACCGCGGTGCCAGCGGCGAGCGGCCCGAGCACACGCTCGCGGCCTACGCGCTGGCCATCGAGCAGGGGGCTGATTACATCGAACCCGATCTGGTGATCACCCGGGACGGGGTGCTGGTGGCGCGCCACGAGAATGCCTTGGCCTTGCTTGGCCCGGGTGGCGCGGTGCGCGAAGCCACCACCGACGTCGCCGAGCGCCCGGAGTTCGCCGCACGCTGCACCACCAAGACCATCGACGGCCAGCGCATCACCGGCTGGTTCACCGAGGACTTCACGCTGGCCGAGCTCAAAACCCTGCGCGCCCGCGAGCGCATTCCCCAACTGCGACCGGGCAACACGCGCTTCGACGGCCTGTTCGAGATTCCCACCTTCGAGGAGGTGCTGCAGCTCGTCGACCAGGCCAACGCGCGGCGCCGGCTGCAGGCGCATGACGACGCCCGCAGCCCGGGCCGCCCCGTGCCCTTCAGGCCCGTGGGCATCTACCCCGAAACGAAGCATCCGAGTTACTTCCGCGGCATCGGCCTGCCGCTGGAGGAACCCCTGGTCACGCTGCTGGACCGCCATGGCTACCAGGCCCCCGATTCGCCAGTTTTCATCCAGTCCTTCGAGGTGGGCAACCTGCGCCGCCTGCGCCAGATGACGCGCGTGCCGCTGGTGCAATTGCTCGCTGCCCGCGGGCAGCCCTACGATTTCGCCGCCGGCGGCGACGTCCGCACCTACCGCGACCTTGCCCAGCCAGCCGGCCTGGCCGAGATCGCCACCTATGCCCAGGGCATCGGTGCCCACACCCAACTGATCATTCCGCTGGCCGGCCGTCGCCTCGGCCCCCCCACCACGCTGGTGCGCGATGCCCATCAGGCCGGCCTCGTGGTGCATGGCTGGACCGTGCGCGCCGAGAACTCCTTCCTGCCCGATGACTTCGACGTCGGCGACGACCCGCGTGGCCTGGGCGACATGGCCGGATGGGTCCGCGCCCTGCTGGCACAGGGCTTGGACGGCTTCTTCACCGACCACCCCGAGGAGGGCCGGCGGGCCCGTGATGCCTTCGTTGCCGGGCGCTGAGCGCCTGCTCAGCCTGCACGCTGGCCGGCGCGGCGCTACAGTGAGGGCCTGTCTGCCTGCTGCCGAATGCCCATGTTGCTGCCTGCGCCCCTGACCCCGCCCACCCTGGTGGAGGATGCCCTGCGCGAGCGGGGCTTTGCCGTGCTCGATGCCGCCGGCCTGGCCGCCTTCAGCGGCGTGGCCGAGGGCGGCTTTGCCGACTTGTCGCCCTTGTGGGACGACCTGCCGGCCGATGCCTATCTGCGCGACGGCGGGCGCTATCGCCGGCGCCGACACGCCTGCCTGGTGGTCGAGGGCGGCCGCCACCGCACGGTGCCCCATCGGGCCCATTGGCAGCCAGTGGAGTACAACGCCCTGCACGGGGGCCTGGAGCGCTGGTTCGAGCCGGTGTCCCTGCAGATGCTGGAGGCGCCGGCCTTTCTTCATCTGATCCACGCGCTGGCGCGCTGTGCCAGTCGGCTCAAGGGGGAGCAGCCCTGGTACGTGGAGGTGCACCAGTTCCGCATCGACACGACCGACGGCATCGGCCGCCCCACGCCCGAGGGAGCGCACCGTGACGGCGTCGACCTCGTCGCCGTGGTGCTGGTGGCGCGCTCGGGCATCAAGGGCGGCGAGACGCGGGTGTTCGAGGCGCACGGCAGCCACGGCATCCGCTTCACGCTCACCGAACCCTGGTCAGCCCTGCTGCTGGACGATGAACGCGTGATCCACGAAAGCACACCCATCCAGCCACTGGACGGGCCCGGTCATCGCGACACGCTGGTCGTGACGCTGCGCGCCCGCGGCTTCCAGGGGCCTTGAAAGCTCAGCGCCGTCGTGCAGGCCGATGCTCGCGGATCCAGGCCTCGAAGGCCGGCTGGGGCAGCGGCAGGCTGATGGCTTCGCCCTGAAGGGCTTCGCAGCCCTGCGCCAAGAGGAAGCTGCGCTGGGCGGTGGTCTCCACCCCCTCGGCGACCACCCCGTGGCCGAAGTGGCGCGCCATTTGGATGATCGCGCAGGCGATAGCGGCCGAGTCGGCGGCCTGCGGCAGATCGCGCACGAAGGAGCGGTCGATCTTGACCTTGTCCACCGGCAGTTCGCGCAGGTAGCGCAGCGAAAAGTAGCCGGTGCCGAAGTCGTCGACCACGATGTGCGCCCCCAAGGCCTTCAGGCGCGACAGCCGCTGCTTGACCTGCGGCACGTCATTCATCAGCAGCCGCTCGCTCAGTTCGAACTCCAGCCATTGCCCGCCGGCGCCTTCGTCGGCGAGCAGCCGCTCGATCCCGTCGACGAAGCCCGCGGCCTGGAACTGCACCGCCGACAGATTGAGGGCGATGCGGGCGTCGGTCAGCCCCTGCTCGCGCCAGCGCCGCGCAGTGCGCAGGGCCTGTCGGACCACCCATTGGCCGATCGGTTGCATCAGTCGCTGCTGCTCGGCCACCGCAAGGAAGTCGCCCG
Source organism: Caldimonas hydrothermalis (assembly GCF_056746695.1). NCBI lineage: Bacteria > Pseudomonadati > Pseudomonadota > Betaproteobacteria > Burkholderiales > Sphaerotilaceae > Caldimonas > Caldimonas hydrothermalis. Next base: position 102,710 of record NZ_JBWQXA010000005.1, read on the forward strand.
GCATCAGCAGCCGGCCGTCGGGGTGCTGCCATCGCAGCAGGGCCTCCACGCACACCAGCGTGCCGTCGTGGGTCAGCACCTGGGGTTGGAAATGCAGTCGGAACTGGTCTTCGGCCAAGGCACGGGACAATTGGCTCTCCAGTTCGAGCGCCTCGAAGGCAGCGCTGGCCAGCGAAGGGTCGAAGAAGCGGTAGGTGGCCCGCCCGTGGGCCTTGGCCTGGTACATCGCGCTGTCGGCATTCATGATCAGCTCGCCGGGCGACTGGGCATGCGCGGGAAAGAGCGCGATGCCCACCGACGGGGTGACGCTGAGCCAGCGAGCGTCGACCTCGATCGGCCGCTCGATCGCTTCGAGCAGCTTGCGGGCCACGTCCTCCACGTCGGCGCGCGTGTGCACGCCGCCCAGCAGCACCATGAACTCGTCGCCGCCGAAGCGGGCCACGCGATCGCTGCCGCGCAGGCTGTCGGTGATGCGCTGGGCGACGGTCTGCAGCAGCCTGTCGCCGACGAGGTGTCCCAGCGAGTCGTTCACGCGCTTGAAGTCGTCCAGGTCGATGAAGAGCAGGGCCAGCGATTCGTCGGCCCGGCGCGCCTGGGCCATGCGCTGATCCAGGTGCTCCATGAAGGACATGCGGTTGGGCAGTCCGGTGAGCGCGTCATGGTGGGCCAGATGATGGATGCGCGCCTGCGCTGCCTGCCGGTCGCGGATGTCCCGCACGATGGACATGCGCAGCCGCTGGCCGTTGCGCATCATCGTGCGGCCGATGAACTCCACAGGAATGCGGTAGCCGTCGCGGTGGATGATCTCACTCTCGTAGGTCGCATCCTGCGCGGCGGCCAGCAGGGCCAGCACCTTGGGGTGGTATTCCGGTGGCACGAAGTCCAGCGCGTAGCGGCCGATCAGCTCCTCGCGGCTGCAGCCGGTGAGGTCGCACACGGGTTGGTTCACGTCCTCGATGATGCCGTTGCTGTGGAAGACCACGCCCTCGGCACTGGCGTGCATGAAACGCGCCATGCGCTCCTCAGACTCGCGCAGATCCTGCTCGGCCTGGCGCTGCTGCGTCACGTCGGTGATGAGCACCAGGGCCGCCTGCGGTGTGCCCGAGGCGTCCAGGTGAGGCATCAGGTTCACCTTGATCCATTGCGCCGATCCATCGGGACGCACGGCTCGGCGCTCGTAACTGATCGAGCGGCGCTCGTGCAGCATGGCTTGGACGTGGGGCTCGATCTCGCGCGCCGCCTGCGCGCCGATCACCTCGGCGAAGGTGCGCCCAACGATGGACTGCTCGTCCCAGCCGAAACCCTGAGCGTAGGTGCGGTTGGCGAAGATGCAGCGGAAGGTGTGGGCATCGTAGTAGGCCAGCGCCGAGGGCACGTTGTCGGCCAGCAGTCGCAACTGCTCGGCCTGCGTGCGCGCCGAGCGCATCAATGCCGTCACGTCGTGCAGCAGGCACAGGTAGTGACCTTCGTCCGGCAGCCAGTGCGCGGCCCATTCGATCCAGTGATCGCTGCCGTCATGTGGGCGCAGCGCCAGCCGCACGGTGAAGCTGCTGCGCCGGGGCAGCAGCTCGTACAGGACCTGGCGGGAGGCTGGCTCCAGGGCGGCATCCCAGCCGGTTCCGCGGGCCGCGTCGAGCGCGGTCCCGGTGAGCCCGGCGTAGGCTTCGCTGATGAACAGGCCCTGACCCTCGGGCGTGAGGACCACCACCAAGCCCGGAATGCGCTGCCACAGTGCCGAGGCATCGACCAAGGCGGTGACGAGGGAATGGGGGGCGGGCTGCATCGGAGTCCAGCGGCTGCTCTGGGCAGATGATAGGCCGCCGGGGCGGGTGATCCCAGGACTGCGGCCTCCCCCAGGGGTGGGACATCGCACCCCCCATGAGGGGGATCAGACCTCGCGCACGTCGGCCACCGGCTGCGCGCCGAAGTCCGGCCGGGCCAGGTGCTCGAGCAGGCGACGGGCGGCCTCCTCGGGCGAGCTGAGCAGCCCCTGGGCCTGCAGCTGCACGAAGCGCTCACGGTCGGGGAAGCTGGCCGGGTCGCTCTGGCGAAGCTGCACCTGCATGTCCGTGTCGATGACCCCGGGGGCGAGCGAGACGATGCGTGCCCCGTGGGGAAGACGGGCCTGCTCCAGTGCGACGCAGCGGCTGAAGTGGTCCATCCCGGCCTTGGCCGCGCAGTAGGCGGCGCTGCCGGCCATGGCGCGCCGACCCAGGCCCGAGGAGACGTTGAGCACCTTGCGGGGGGCCGTCCAGTCCCTCGTGGCTTGCAGGAAGGCACCGGTCAGCAGCAGCGGCGCCTCCAGGCCCACGCGCAGCGCGTGGGCCAGGTCGTTCGGTTCGCTGTCCTCCAGCGGGCCCACGCGCGAGATCACGCCGGCATTGTTGATGAGCGTCGCGCTGGCCACGGCCCGCGGGTCGTGGCCGCTCAACCAGGTGGCCAGGCGCTGCGCCGCAGCAGGCGCCTCGGCCAGGTCCTGGCGCCATTGCTCACAGGAGGCCCCGGCGGCGCGGGCCTGTTCGGCCAGGGTGTCGTTGACCTGGCGCGACAGGCACAGCAGGCGATGCGCGGGCGAGAGCAGTTGGCGTGCCAGGGCCAGGCCCAGGCCCCGCGAGGCGCCGGTGATGATATAGAGATGGTGCATGGTTTCGTCGGGCGGGGGGGCTCAGAACCAGTGGACCAGCCCCGATTGCTGAGCGTTCTGAGGGTTCGAGCCGGCGGCGATCACCTGCTGCAGCGCGGTCTGCGCCGGCCAGCCGAGCTGCTTGAGCACGCAGGCGGCCACCGTGCCGGTGCGTCCGATGCCTGCAGCGCAATGCATCAGCACCGATTCACCATGGGCCAGCGCGGCGGCCACCGCCTGCACCCGTTCGCGGAACCCGGCTTCATCCAGCGGCAGGCCGAAGTTGCGTATCACCAGTTGTTCCCACCGGCACGGCAGGGTGCCTTGTCCAATGGCCTGGGCATAGGATGGGGACAGCGCCGCCACCTCCTCGAGGCTGGTCAGGCAAAGGATGCGGTCCAGGCGGCAACGTGCGGCTTCGGCCAGGAAGTCGCTCCAGGGCTCGAAGCGGCCGGGCATGGCGTGCAGCCACAGCGCACCGGCAACGCCCGCGGGCAGGGCCAGGGGACGGAACATGGTGATTCGACAGGCCAGGTTCGGGACGGGGGGAGATAGGACCCATGTCCATTGTGCCCCGGACGGGCCGGTTCGCGGGAGGAAAGCAAAAGGCGGCCCGAAGGGGCCGCCTGGGCAGGCTCGGTGTCGCTCAGTGCAGGGCCGACGGGGCTGCGTTCTGCGTGATCCCCGCGATCTCCCACTCGCGAGTGCCATCGAGCGGCTTGACGAAATGCCACAGCTCGTCGAACGGTTCGGCGGCGGCATCGGCCGCTTCCCGGATCAGGCCGTGGAAGCGCACGCTGACGATTTGCTGCCCGTCCTCGCGGGCCACGTCGACCACCTGGGCATTGAGCTGCAGCACATCGGTCTGCTGCGCCGCGCCTTGGCGGTCGTGCAGGTCCAGGCGCACCGCGGCAAAGAGCTCGGGCGTCGTGAACTTGCGCAGATCTTCGAGTTCGCCGGCATCATGGGCCGCCTGCATGCGGATGAAGAGCATCTTGGCGATGCGCTCGAAACTTGCGGCGTCGAAATCGGCCGGCAGCGCTGCGGCAGCGGCGACCGACCGGGTGTTCGGGGCGTCACCTGCCGATCCGGAACCGGCCGGTGCGGCCGCCGTGCCCCCCCAGGAGGGCATCGTGCCCCCCGAGGCCGGGGCGCCCGCATACTGCAGGCCCCCCTGGGCGGGCTGAGGCGCCATGCGGCGCAGGATCCAGCGGATCGCCACGAAAGCCACCAGGGCCAGCAACGCCAGCATCATGAAGTTGGCCAGGCCCTCGCCAAAACCGAGGTGGCTGGCCAGGGCCGCCAGGCCCAGGCCGGCGGCCAGTCCGGCGATCGGCCCCATCCACGAGCGCTGCCCTGCGGCGGCAGCCCCGCCGCTGGTCTGCGCGGGGTTGGTCGCGGTGTTGCCGGGTTGTTGCGCCGGACGTGCCGGGGTGGCGTCGGCCGGGCGGGGAGGCGGCGCCTGCCGTTGCATGCCCACCGATCCACCGCCGCCGAGGCGACGCGCCTCGGCGTCGATCGGGGCCACGCCCAGACTCACGCCCGCCAGGACCATCGAGATGGCAACCAGCACTGCTTTCAATCCGCTCTCCTTCCGTGTCGTCGTTTGGGACGAGGGGGCGGCAGCCGCCCCCTCATGCAACGGCGATTCGACCAAAAGCCGCGCCGAAGGTTCACGAAGCCCCCAGAGCCGCCAGGATATTTCCCCGAGGCTTGACAGGCCCGCCCTGGACAGGCCCATAGGCGGCCGTGGCCGCCTGGCTCGTACGGCAGCACCAATGCCAGCGGCGGCCCCGGCCGGGCCCGTGCCGGCCACGGCCGGGGCCCCGGGGCGCCGGAGCGCGGTCCATCCGTGTGATCGTGTGAGCGCGTCGTGTAGGGCGCGACCGGATGTATCCGGGCGGCGGCATCGTCGCGTCGAGCCGGTAAACTGGGCGCCCTTTGCATCCTCCTTGGCATGACCGTCCGCACGACCGATCCGATGGCCGCAACCACCGGCACTCCCGCGTCCGCCCCGTTCGAACTGCGCAGCGCTTCGCTGACGCTGGAGGCTGTGTCCCTGCGCACCCGCGACCTGGGCGTCCTGAAGGGGGCGCTGGAGGCGCAGCTCGGTGCCACCCCCGGGGCCTTCGACGGCGAGCCGGTGCTGGTCGACCTCGGCCCGGTCGCGGGCGATGTGCCGCCGCTGGATCTTGCCGCACTGGTGGCATTGCTGCGGGCCCATCGGATGCAGCCGGTGGCCGTGCGCGGCGGCACCCCTGCCGACCGCGAGGCGGCGCGTGCGCTGGGGCTCGTCGAGGCACCGGAATCCTCGGGGGTGCGCGAGCCGCGCACGGTGGTCCGGGAGGTCGTGCGCGAGGTGCGCGTGGAGGTGCCCATCGAAGTGCCGGTGGAGGTGCCCACGATGGTGATCGACAGGCCGCTGCGCTCGGGCCAGCAGGTCTATGCCAAAGGGGGGGACCTCATCGTGCTGGCGGCGGTGAATTTCGGTGCCGAGGTGATTGCCGACGGGCACGTGCATGTCTACGCCCCGCTGCGCGGCAAGGCCATTGCCGGGGCACGCGGCAACACCCGGGCCCGCATCTTCAGCACCTGCCTGGAGCCCGAGCTGGTGGCGATCGCCGGCACCTACCGCACCACCGAGACGCCGCTGCCCGCCGAGGTGCTGGGCAGGCCGGCCCAGATCCGGCTGGAAGGCGACCGTCTCGTCTTTCAGCCTGTGTGACCCCTTTCAACGACGACCCGTTCTCAGACACAAGGACTGCCTTCCATGGCCAAAATCATCGTGGTGACCTCCGGCAAGGGTGGCGTGGGCAAGACCACCACCAGCGCCAGCTTCGCCTCGGGCCTCGCGCTGCGGGGCCACAAGACCGCCGTCATCGACTTCGACGTGGGGCTGCGCAACCTCGACCTCATCATGGGTTGCGAGCGTCGCGTGGTCTACGACCTCATCAACGTCATCCACCAGGAAGCCAATCTCCATCAGGCGCTCATCAAGGACAAGCACTGTGAGAACCTTTTCGTGCTGGCGGCTTCGCAGACGCGCGACAAGGAAGCGCTGACGAAGGAGGGCGTCCAGCGTGTGCTGGCCGAGCTGGAGGAGATGGGCTTCGAGTACATTGTCTGCGACTCGCCGGCGGGCATCGAGACCGGTGCGCTGATGGCCATGCATTTTGCCGACGAGGCCCTGGTGGTGACCAATCCCGAGGTGTCCTCGGTGCGTGATTCCGACCGCATCCTGGGCATGCTCAACTCCAAGACCCAGCGGGCGATCGACAAGCGCGAGCCGGTGAAGGAGCACCTGCTCATCACCCGCTACAACCCCCATCGCGTCGAGGGAGGACAGATGCTTTCGCTGGAGGACATCCACGAGATCCTGCGCATCCCGCTGATCGGCGTGATCCCCGAGTCCGAGACCGTGCTCAATGCCTCCAACCAGGGGGTGCCGGCCATCCACATGCAAGGCAGCGACGTCTCCGAGGCCTACAAGGACGTGGTGGCCCGCTTCCTGGGCGAGGACAGGCCCATGCGCTTCGTCGAAGCGGCCAAGCCGAGCTTCTTCAAGCGTCTGTTCGGAGGGAAATGACCCATGGGCTTCCTCTCCTTCTTCCTCGACAAGAAGCCCAGTTCGGCCAGCACGGCCAAGGAACGGCTGCAGCTCATCCTGGCACACGAGCGCGGCGGCCGCAGCCGCAGCCCGGACTACCTGCCCGAGTTGCAGCGCGAGCTGATGGCCGTCATCTCGAAGTACGTGGCCGTCAACCCCGAGGACATCAAGGTGCATCTGGAGCGGCAGGACAACCTGGAGGTGCTCGAAGTCAAGATCGAGCTGCCCGAGGGCGCTCGCTGAGCCGCTGGGCGGCACAGCGGCCGGGTACAGATTCACAGGGTCCGCCCCACCAGGGCCATGAAGTAGACGCCCACGCCCAGCGTCAGGTTGAAGGCCACCAGGCGGCGGATGCCATCCAGCACCGGCGCGGCGGCTTTCCAGTTGCCTTGCGCCACCGAGCGCTGCAGGCGGGGATAGGCCGCCCACCGGATGACCGCGAACACGGCCATCATCACCAGGCCCAGGCCGAACATCGCATGCACGCTCCAATGGGCCGCGGCGAAGCCGCCGCGCCCGAGGACCAGGGCCAGGCCGGTGAGCAGCACCACGACGATGGCCCACAGCACCCCGGCGAAGAAGCGGCCGAGCGCTGCCGTCATGAAGGGCAGGCGCTGCGCAGGTTGCAGTGTGGTCACTGCCGACGGACGCACCGCGAAGTGCATGCAGGCCATGCCGCCCACCCAGAAGCTGGCGGCCAGCAGGTGCAGGGTCAACACGAGCGCAGACAGGACCATGGGCAGGGTCGTGAACCGTGTCACGGACATTGTCATTGGATGTCGGCGATTTTCCGACACCGCGCATGGACGGACACTGACCCCGCGCATGGGGGTGCGGGCAGTGAAGTCCCCCGCGGCGGCGACTAGATTGATCTCATCGGACCATCGCATCGGGGAGTTCACCATGGATGCCGTACTAGACCGTCAGGCCCCGCTGGCCTGCTATGAGTTGAGATTCCAGTCGCTCTTCCAGCCCGGGCGTGGGCTGTGCTTTCCCTGTGATGCGCAGGGCCGCGTGGACCTCGATGCCTTGAGCGAGCGCGCACGCGAAAACTACCTCTACGCCCGCGCCGTCGTGGGCCGGGAGTACGCGGTCCCCTCGGTCGTGCCCCGCGACGGCTGAAGACTCCCGGCTCGCCGCTGGCCCGTCTTGAAAACGCCAGCCACCGCCCCCAGTTGCTGGGCGGGACAGCGTTTGCAATTCAGCCATGAACGACACGACCATCCAGGTGCCGGCCCGCCTGCTGGGCCTCGTGATGATGGCGCGACTGCTGCAGCGGCTGGACACCAGCCGCGAGCCCGTGGATGCCCGGCAGTACCGCGACGTGGTGCGGCGCTTGCAGGACCTGCTGCGCACCGCACCGGCCGATGACGCCCTCAGGGCCGTGCTGAGCGCCTATCCGGCCGCGGGCGAGGTCTACGAGAACCTGCGCTACGAACACGCCGGCCTGTGCCTGCAGCCGCTGGAGCGTTCCCTGGGTACCGAACTGCAGGCCCGCGAGGCGCTGCGCCGGGCGGCCCGGGCGTGAAGGGCCTCACTTCCCCCAGCCGTCCTTCAGACCGGCGATCCGGTTGAACACCGGCCGGCCGGCAGCGTGATCCTTGCGGTCCGTGCCGAAGTAGCCATGCCGCTCGAACTGGAACCGCTCCTCGGCCTGCGCTTGGGCCAGCGACGGTTCCACGTAGGCCGTCACGACCTTCAGGCTGGCAGGGTTCAGCGCGGCCTTGAAGTCCTTGCCGCCGGCATCGGGCTGGGGGTCGGTGAAGAGGCGGTCGTACAGGCGCACCTCGGCCTGCACGGCGTCGTGCACGCCCACCCAGGTGATGGTGCCCTTGACCTTCACCGCGTCGGCTCCCGGGGTGCCACTCTTGGTGTCGGGCAGCACCGTCGCGAGCACGGCGGTCACGCGGCCTGCGTCGTCTTTTTCGCAGCCGGTGCATTCGATCACGTAGCCGTACTTGAGCCGCACCTTGTTGCCGGGGAAAAGACGGAAGAAGCCCTTGGGCGGTTGGTCCGTGAAGTCCTCGCGCTCGATCCAGAGCTCGGGGCCGAGGCTGAAGTGGCGCTGGCCGAGTTCCGGCCGCTGCGGGTGGGCCGGCGCGGCGCAGGGTTCGCGGTGGCTGCTGCTGCCGAACACGTCCGCCCAGTTGCTCAGCTTGAGCTTGACGGGATCGAGCACCGCCATCGCGCGCGGGGCCTTGCCTTCCAGGTCGTCGCGCAAGGCGATCTCGAGGTTGCCGTAGTCGATCCAGCCGCCGGCCTTGCTGACGCCGGTGCGCTCGCAGAACAGGCGGATGGCCTCGGGCGTGTAGCCACGGCGGCGCAATCCGGCGATGGTGGGCATGCGCGGGTCGTCCCAGCCGCTGACGATGCCTTCGTCCACCAGTTGCTTCAGTTTGCGCTTGCTGGTGACCACGTAGGTGAGGTTCAGCCGCGCGAACTCGTACTGATGGGGCAGGTTGAAGGGCTCGATCTGGTGCTCTTCCAGGGCCGAGGCCAGCAGCGGGGTGAATTGGTGGGCCTGGGTCTTCAGCAGCGCGAAGAACTCGGGCAGGTCGCGCAGCACGGCCTGCCGGTCATGCTCCCAGCGGGTGAACAGCTCGCGCATGCGCTGCTCCGGCTCGGTGTTCAGGCCGAGCTTGTGCGCGTGGTTGTGGCAGTGCAGCGCGAATTCCTTGCCCGCCTCCAGTCCCTGCTGCTCGATGCGCTCGATCAGTTGCTTGGCGCGCTCGAACTGCGGGGCGCGCAGCACAGGCACGATGCGTTCGAGCAGCCAGTCGTAGAAGGGGCGCTGGTCCTCGAATTCCAGCGTGCAGATGCTGTGGGTGATGTTCTCCAGCGCATCCTCGATGGGGTGCGCGAAGGTGTACATGGGATAGATGCACCAAGCGTTGCCGGTGTTGTGGTGCGTGGCGTGCTTGATGCGGTAGATGGCCGGGTCGCGCAGGTTGATGTTGGGCGAGGCCATGTCGATCTTGGCGCGCAGCACCATCGCCCCGTCGGGAAACCGGCCGGCGCGCATCTCCCGGAAGCGCTCGAGGCTTTCCTGGGGCGGGCGGTTGCGGTAGGGGCTGTCGATGCCCGGCTCGGTGAGCGTGCCGCGGTTGGCGCGCATCTGCTCGGGCGTCTGTTCGTCCACGTAGGCGTGGCCTGTCTCGATCAGGTGCACGGCCGCGCGGTACATGAAGTCGAAGTAGTTGCTGGCGTAGTAGAGGTGGCTGGTGCCGTGGGCGTCCCAGCTCCAGCCGAGCCAGCGCACCGCATCGACGATGGCGTCGACGTACTCCTGCTCCTCCTTCTCGGGATTGGTGTCGTCGAAGCGCATGTGGCACACGCCGCCATACTCCTGCGCCAGGCTGAAGTTCAGCCAAATGCTCTTGGCGTGGCCCACGTGCAGGTAGCCGTTGGGCTCGGGCGGGAAGCGCATGCGCACCCGCGCCGGGTCGACCCCGCCGCGCTCCTGGTGGGCGCCGTCACCGGGGCCACCGGCCCAGCGGCGGCCGTGGTAGCGGCCCTGGAGCAGGTCGCGCTCGATCACCTGGCGCAGGAAGTTGCTGACTTTGGTCTCGTCTTTCGGGGCAGGGGCCGACATGGGGCAGGTGTGTGACTCGGTGTGACTGAACAGTCATTCTATCGAGCGGCTTCCCCCATCAGAGGGGGGGTGGATCCCCCTTTTGGTCGAGGCGCAGCCGGCGGCTGCGGCTTAGAGTCTCTGGGTGGACACACGACAGAGGTGCGCCATGGAAGAGCAGGACTTCGACAAGCAACTCACTGACACCCGGGGCGAGGTGATGGCCCTGTGGGCCGGGGTGGTGGGCCTGGTGCTGGTGGCCGCCCTGGGACTCGTGCTGATCGGCCTTCAGGTCCCGTGGTGAGTGCGTGCTCTCGGTTCGGGCCTGTGGCTGGGCCGATGCCCGTGCGCCCGGCCGGGCTCTATTGTTTGCAATTGCTTGCAAGGTAAAAAAAAGCGAATTCGGACCACCAAAGCGCCGGACGGTGCGTTAATTTGGCGAAGGCCCACCCGGAAGAAGGGCCGAAGGAGTAACGCTATGAACCGACGCACCGTCTTTGCCAGCCTGGCCCTTGCGGCGACCGCCCTGGGCGCCGCCGCCCCGGCCCATGCCGACAAGGTTTACTGGTCCATCGGCATCAGCTCGCCCGGCGTGACGACCACCGTGTCCAACGCCCGCCCGATCTACCACGTCCCGCCGCCGGCGGTGGTCTATCCGCCGGTGGTCTACCACGCCCCCACCGTGGTCTACCCGGCGCCCGCGGTGGTCTACCGCCCGGCTCCGGTGGTCGTGCATCCCGCCCCGGTGGTGGTCTATCCCCACCCGCACGCCCATTGGAAGGAGCACAAGCACTGGCGGCGCCACCATCGAGAGTGGGAGCGGGCGCACTACGGTCGCCATCGCCACAACGATTGATTCCAGCCGCGGCTGGTCCGTCACATCGCCTTGAAGCGGTGGGCGTCGGCGAGGAAGGTTTCAGGCGGCGGTCATGCACGCCCAGGTCCGGCGGCCTTGCCTTGAAGAAAACCGGCCTGGCCGACCAGCAGCAAGGCCAGCCCCAGGCTCAGCACGACGCCGAGAAGGCGACGCAGCCAGGGCATCGGCTCAACGGCGGCGGCCGCCCAGCAGCCCGCCCAGCACGCCGCGGATGATCTCGCGGCCCACGCTGCTGCCGATGGAGCGGGCGGCCGACTTGGCCAGGGCATCCACGACGCCCTCACGCCGGCCGCCGCGCGGGCCGGTGGAGCCGAACAGCACGTCGCTCAGGCTGCCGAGCACGCCGCCTCCGGCGCTGGACGACGCCGGGGCCGCCTCGGACTGGGCCCGCTCAGCCCCCGCCTGGGCACGGGCCTTGAGGTGCTCGTAGGCCGACTCGCGGTCTTGGACCTTCTCGTACACCCCGGCCACCAGCGAACGCTGGATGAGGGTGCGCCGCTGCTCGGGCGTGATGGGCCCGATCTGGCTGCCCGGCGGCAGCACGAAGACGCGCTCGGTCATGCTCGGGCGTCCCTTCTCGTCGAGGAAGCTGACCAGGGCCTCGCCCACGGCCAGTTCGGTGATGGCGGTCTCGAGGTCGAGCGCGGGGTTGGCGCGCATCGTGCTGGCGGCGGCCTTCACGGCCTTCTGGTCGCGGGGGGTGAAGGCGCGCAGCGCATGCTGCACCCGGTTGCCGAGCTGGGCCAGCACGGTGTCGGGCACGTCCAGCGGGTTCTGCGTCACGAAATACACCCCCACCCCCTTGGAGCGCACCAGGCGCACCACCAGCTCGATGCGCTCGATCAGGGCCTTGGGCGCATCCTTGAAGAGCAGGTGGGCCTCGTCGAAGAAGAACACCAGCTTGGGCTTGTCCAGATCGCCCACCTCGGGCAGGGTGTCGAAGAGTTCCGACAGCATCCACAGCAGGAAGGTGGCGTACAGCCGCGGGGCATTCATCAGCCGGTCGGCGGCCAGGATGTTGACGACGCCCTGGCCGCCCTCGGTCTGCATGAAGTCGCCGATGTCGAGCATGGGCTCGCCGAAGAAGCGGTCGCCGCCCTGTTCCTCGATGCGCAGCAGACCGCGCTGGATGGCGCCCACGCTGGCGGCGCTGATGTTGCCGTATTCGGTGGTGAACTGCCTCGCGTTATCGCCCACGAACTGCAGCATCGACCGCAGGTCCTTCAGATCCAGCAGCAGCAACTGGTTGTCGTCGGCGATCTTGAACACCAGCGTGAGCACACCCTGCTGCGTTTCGTTCAGCTCGAGCATGCGCCCCAGCAGCAACGGGCCCATGTCGCTGACGGTGGCACGCACCGGGTGGCCCTGTTCACCGAACACGTCCCACAGCGTGGTGGGGCACATCCAGGGCTCGGGCGCGCTCAGGCCCCGGTCGGCCAGGATCTTCGCCACCTTCTCGGGCAGGCTGCCACGCTGCGAGATGCCGGTGAGGTCGCCCTTGACGTCGGCCATGAAGACCGGCACACCGATCTTCGAGAAATTCTCGGCCAGGGTTTGCAGGGTGATGGTCTTGCCGGTGCCGGTGGCCCCGGTGATCAGGCCATGGCGGTTGGCCAGGGCGGGCAGCAGGTGGCATCGGATGTCACCGCGCTGGGCGATCAGGAGAGGGTCGGCCATGGCAGTAAGGGGGGAGGGTGGCACAAGTAAAATCGCAGTCTATCCAACAAATCCACATTGCAGGCACCGTGCCGGCGGTCTTTCCCGCCCGCGCCGCCTTCCAGGAGCATTCCGATCATGGCCGGACATTCCAAATGGGCCAACATCCAACACCGCAAAAGCCGCCAGGACGAAAAACGCGGCAAGGTCTGGACCCGCGTGATCCGCGAGATCATGGTGGCCGCCCGCCAGGGCGGCGGTGACCTGAGCGCCAACCCGCGGCTGCGCCTGGCCGTCGAGAAGGCCAAGGCGGCGAACATGCCTGCCGACACGATCAAGCGCAACATCGACAAGGCCACCGGCAACCTCGAGGGCGTGCAATACGAGGAGATCCGCTACGAGGGCTATGGCATCGGCGGTGCGGCGGTCATCGTCGATTGCATGACCGACAACCGCGTGCGCACGGTGGCCGAGGTACGGCACGCCTTCAGCAAGCATGGCGGCAACCTGGGCACCGAAGGGTCGGTGGCCTTCCAGTTCAAGCATTGCGGCCAGTTCGTGTTCGCCCCCGGCACCAGCGAGGACAAGGTGATGGAAGTGGCCCTGGAAGCCGGCGCCGAGGACGTGCTCACCGATGACGACGGCAGCATCGAGGTGCTGTGCGCACCGGCCGACTTCGAGGCCGTCCAGCAGGCTCTGCAGGCCGCCGGGCTGCAGGCTGAGGTCGCCGAGGTCACGATGCGGGCCGAGAACACCGTCGCCCTGCAAGGCGAAGACGCCGCGCGCATGCGCAAGCTGCTGGACGTGCTCGAGGATCTCGACGACGTCCAGGAGGTTTACCACAACGCCGAGATCAACGACTGATCCCGGACCACACGGACAACCCGAATGAAAGTTCTCGTCATCGGCGCCGGCGGCCGCGAGCATGCCCTGGCCTGGAAGCTGGCCCAGTCGGCGCGCGTGCAGACCGTCTATGTGGCCCCGGGCAATGGCGGCACGGCGCTGGACAAGCGCTTGCGCAACGTGCCGGTCACCGACATCGCCGCGCTGGCCGACTTTGCCCAGTCCGAGAAGATCGCCCTGACGGTGGTCGGCCCCGAGGCCCCCTTGGCGGCCGGGGTGGTCGATGCCTTCCGCGCGCGCGGCCTGCGCATCTTCGGCCCCACGCAGGCGGCCGCCCAGCTCGAAAGCTCCAAGGCCTTCGCCAAGGATTTCATGAAGCGCCACGGCATCCCCACGGCGGCGTACGAGACCTTCAGCGACCCGGCGGCAGCCCATGCCTATGTGGACCGCCTGGGCGCGCCCATCGTGATCAAGGCCGATGGGCTGGCTGCCGGCAAGGGGGTGGTCGTGGCCATGACCCTGGCCGAGGCCCATGAGGCGGTGGATTGGATGCTGCTCGACAACAGGCTCGGCGTGCAGCACAACGCCGGCGGAGCCCGTGTCGTGATCGAGGAGTTCCTGCAAGGCGAGGAAGCCAGCTTCATCGTGCTGTGCGACGGCAGGAACGTGCTGCCCCTGGCCACCAGCCAGGACCACAAGCGCCTGCTCGATGCCGATGCCGGCCCCAACACCGGCGGTATGGGCGCGTACTCGCCCGCCCCGGTGGTCACGCCCAATGTGCATGCCCGCGTGATGCAAGAGATCATCGGGCCCACCATCGCCGGCATGGCCAGGGACGGCATCCCCTTCACCGGGTTTTTGTACGCGGGCCTGATGATCGATGCCGAGGGGCGCGCCAGGACGCTGGAGTTCAACTGCCGCATGGGCGACCCGGAGACCCAGCCCATCATGATGCGCCTGCGCAGCGACCTGCTGGAGGTGCTGCTGGCGGCCACCGACGGCACGCTCGACAAGGTCGAACTCGATTGGGACCGGCGTGTCGCCCTGGGCGTGGTGATGGCTGCCCACGGCTATCCGCTGAACCCGCGCAAAGGCGATGCCGTCGAGGGGCTGCCGCCCGAGGCTCCCGACGCCATGGTCTTCCATGCTGGCACCACGGTGGATGCCGACGGCCGGGTGCGGACCTCCGGTGGCCGGGTGCTGTGCGTCACGGCGCTGGGCGATTCCGTCAAGGCGGCCCAGCAGCGGGCCTATGAGGCCTTGCGGGGCATCCGCTTCGACGGGATGCAATATCGCAGCGACATCGGCTTTCGGGCCATCAGGCGGTGAGCGGGATGGACATCGCGGCCGTACGCCGATACCTGCTGGCATTGCAGGACCGCATCGTCACGGCTCTGGAGGCGGCCGACGGCCAGGCCTTCGTGCGCGACGCCTGGACGCGCCCTCCCGGCGAGCGTCTGCAGGGTGATGGCCTGACACGCCTGGTGGAGGAGGGCGGTCTCTTCGAGCGTGGAGGCTGCAACTTCTCACACGTGCGCGGCCCGCACTTGCCCCCTTCGGCGACGCAGCACCGCCCCGAGCTCACCGGTGCTGCGTTCGAGGCCCTGGGCGTGTCCCTGGTGCTGCACCCGCACAACCCCTATGTGCCGACCGTGCACATGAACGTGCGCATGCTCGCGGCCCTGCCCGAAGGAGCCGAGCCCGTCACCTGGTTCGGTGGTGGCATGGATCTGACGCCCTACTACGGCTTCGAGGAGGACGCGGTGCATTTCCACCGCACCTGCCGCGAGGCCCTGGCCCCCTTCGGCGACGACAAGTACCCGCGCTTCAAGCGCTGGTGCGACGACTACTTCTTTCTGAAACACCGCAACGAGCCGCGCGGCATCGGCGGCATCTTCTACGACGACTTCAACGAAGGCGGTTTCGACGCCGGCTTTGCGATCACGCGGGCCGTGGGCGACGCCTTTCTGGGCGCCTACCTGCCCATCGTCGAGCGACGCCGGGGCCTGCCCTACGGCCAGCGGGAGCGTGACTTCCAGGCCTACCGCCGCGGGCGCTATGTCGAGTTCAACCTGGTCTGGGACCGGGGCACCCACTTCGGCCTGCAGTCGGGCGGGCGCACCGAGTCCATCTTGATGTCGATGCCGCCGCTGGCGCAATGGCGCTATCGCTGGGCACCCGAACCGGGCACGCCCGAGGCGCGCCTGTACAGCGATTTCCTCGTGCCGCGCGACTGGGCCTGAACACCATGGACGCCCGGCGCGTGGGGCTCTTCGGCGGCAGTTTCGATCCCGTGCACAATGGGCACGTGGCGCTGGCCCGCCTGGCGCTCGCCCACCTGGCGCTGGACCGGGTGGTGTGGATCCCCGTGGGCCATCCCTGGCAAAAGGCCCGCCGGCTCGCACCGGCCGATCACCGCTTGGCCATGGTGCGCGCGGCAGTGGCCGACGAACCGCGCTTCTTGGTGGACGACTGCGAGATCCGCCGTCCGGGTCCGAGCTACACCCTGGAGACCGTGCACGAGCTGCGCGCGCGCTGGCCCGGGGTGCAAGAGTGGTTCCTCCTGCTGGGGGAGGACCAGTACGCCGGCCTGCCCACCTGGCATGGCTGGCAGGACCTGGTGCAGTGCGTCACGCTGGCCGTGGCGGCACGTGATGCCCGCGTGCCGGTGCCCACCGGGGCGCTGCGAGCGGTGCCCCACCGCCTCGAGGTCCTGCCCCTGCCGGCCTGGCCCGTCTCCTCGACCCTGGTGCGGCAACGCCTGGCGGCAGGCCAGGATGTGGACGCCCTGGTCCCCCCCGCGGTGGCACGCTATATTGCTTGCCATCGCCTCTATCTCACCGACTGACACGCCGAACCGCCACCTCCTCAATGGACATCCGCAAACTGCAACGCGCCATCGTCGATGGCCTGGAAGACGTCAAGGCCCAGGACATCGTGGTCTTCAACACCGAACATCTCTCGCCGCTCTTCGAGCGGGTGATCGTGGCCTCGGGCACCTCCAACCGCCAGACCAAGGCCCTGGCCGCCAGTGTGCGCGAGGAGGTCAAGAAGCAGGGTTTCCCCGTGATGCGCACCGAGGGTGAAGACAATGGCGAGTGGATCATCGTCGACTGCGGGGCGGCCGTGGCCCACATCATGCAGCCGGCCATCCGCCAGTACTACAACCTCGAGGAGATCTGGGGTGACAAGCCCGTGAGGCTCAAGCTTGGCGGGACCAAGGCCCTGCCCAAGGCCAGCGAACCCGAGGGGCCGGCGCCGGCCGGGAAGGCGGCTGCCGCGAAGAAGGCCCCCGCAGCGAAGAAGGCGCCCGCTGCGAAGAAGGCGCCCGCTGCGAAGAAGGCGCCCGCTGCGAAGAAAGTGCCCGCCAAGAAGGTCGCCGAGAAGACGGCGGCCAAGACCGTGGCGAAGGCCCCGGCGGCCAAGAAGGCGGCCGGCAGGACGACACGCACCAGCGGCACCGTCTCACGCAGCACGCCGGCCCGCTCCAGCCCGGGCCAGCCGGCCGCCCCCCGGACGGCGGCCAAGAAGGTCGTCACGAAGACCGCGGCCGCCAAGGCGCCCGCGAAGAAGGTGGCCCCGCGCAGGAAGGCATGAAGCTCGTCGTCGTCGCGGTCGGCCAGCGCATGCCGGGCTGGGCCGAGACGGCGTATGAGGACTACGCCCGGCGCTTCCCGCCCGAGCTGCGTCTGGAGCTCAAGGCCGTCAAGACCGAACCCCGCGGCTCCAGGACGGTCCAGACCCTGCTGGCCGCCGAGCGATCGCGCATCGAGGCGGCCTGCCCCAGGGGCGCGCGCACCGTGGCGCTCGACGAGCGCGGCGACCGGCTCACCACCCAGCAACTGTGCGCACGCCTGAAGGCCTGGATGCACGACGGCCGCGATGTGGCCCTGCTGATCGGCGGGCCCGACGGGCTGGACCCGGCCCTGCGCGACGCCGCCGACGAGCGCATCCGGCTGTCCGATCTGACCTTGCCGCATGCCATGGTGCGCGTGCTGCTGGCCGAACAGCTCTACCGCGCCTGGTCGCTGATGGTGGGTCACCCGTACCATCGGGAATGAGCATCGATCCCCGCATGAAAGCCGACTTCATCTACCTGGCTTCTCAGAGCCCCCGCCGCCGCCAGTTGCTCGACCAGATCGGCGTGCCCCACGAACTCCTGCTGCCCGACGCGGACGAGGACGCCGAGGCCCTCGAAGCCGTGCGTGCGGGGGAGTCTGCGCTCGACTACGTGCAGCGTGTCACCCGTGCCAAGCTCGAGGCCGCACTCGCGCGCCTGGCGCGCCGCGCCTTGCCTGCCGCGCCGGTGCTGTGCGCCGACACCACGGTGGCCCTGGGGCGGCGCATCCTGGGCAAGCCGGCCGACGCCGCGCAGGCGCGTGAGATGCTGATGGCCCTGTCCGGACACGAGCACCGGGTGCTGACGGCCGTGGCCGTGGGGCTGGGACACCGGCGCGAACTGCTGCTCAATGTCTCGCGTGTGCGCTTCATGCCCCTGGCGCCCGATCAGATCGACCACTACGTGGCCAGCGGCGAACCCGTGGGCAAGGCCGGGGCCTACGCCATCCAGAGCCGCGCAGCCTTGTGGATCGACCGCATCGTCGGCAGCTACTCCAGTATCATGGGGCTGCCCCTGCACGAGACCGGCCTGCTGCTGCAGCGCTTCGGCGTGCGTTTCTGACGTGAACGGCTCGAGCGCTGCATGCAAGACATCCTGATCAACTGGTCCCCTCAGGAAACCCGTGTGGCCATCGTCGAGAACGGGGCTGTGCAGGAGCTGCACATCGAACGCACGCTCGAGCGCGGCCTGGTGGGCAACATCTACACCGGCAAGGTCGCCCGCGTGCTGCCGGGCATGCAGTCGGCCTTCATCGACATCGGTCTGGAGCGCGCCGCCTTCTTGCACGTGGGCGACCTGGTCCATCGCAACGGCAACGGCGACGGTCAAGCTTCCACACCGATCGAGAAGCTGGTTTACGAAGGCCAGAGCCTCACGGTGCAGGTGATCAAGGACCCGATCGGCACCAAGGGCGCACGCCTGTCGGCGCAGATCAGCATCGCTGGCCGGCTGCTGGTGTACCTGCCCCACGACGACCACATCGGCATCTCGCAGAAGATCGGCTCGCCGGAGCTGCGCGAGCAGTTGCGCGCGCGCATGGCCCGGCTGGTTGGTCAACCCCAGGACGGCGGCGGTGGGGGATTCATCCTGCGCACCAACGCGGAAGACGCCACCGACGAGGAGCTGGCGGCCGACATCGCCTATCTGCGCAAGACCTGGAGCGGCGTGCGCGAGCGCTCGTTCAAGAGCCCGCCCGGGACCTTGCTCTACGAGGACCTCAACCTCGCGCAGCGGGTGTTGCGCGATCTCGCCGGCGAGGACACCCAGTCCATCCGCATCGATTCGCGCATGCAGTTCGAGGCCTTGCAGGCCTTCGGCCGCGAGTTCACGCCCGGGGCGGTGCACAAGCTCGAGCACTATCCGGGCGAACGGCCCATCTTCGACCTCTACAACATCGACCAGGAGATCGAGCGCGCACTGGCGCGGCGCGTGGATCTCAAGTCCGGTGGCTACCTCATCATCGACCAGACCGAGGCTTTGACGACCATCGATGTCAACACCGGCGGCTATGTCGGCGCGCGCAATTTCGACGACACCATCTTCAAGACCAACCTCGAGGCGGCCCAGGCCATTGCGCGGCAACTGCGCCTGCGCAATCTGGGCGGCATCATCATCATCGACTTCATCGACATGGTGCGCGAGGAGCACCAGGAGGCGGTGCTCGCCGAACTGCGGCGCCAGCTCGCGCGAGACCGTGTCAAGATGACGGTGAGCGGGTTCACGCAACTGGGCCTGGTCGAGATGACGCGCAAGCGCACCCGCGAATCGCTGGCCCACATGCTGTGCGAGCCCTGTCCCACCTGCCAGGGCAAGGGCTCGGTCAAGACGCCGCGCAGCGTGTGCTACGACATCTTGCGCGAGATCCTGCGCGAGGCGCGCCAGTTCAATCCCAAGGAGTTCCGCGTGGTGGCCAGTGCAGCCGTGGTCGAAATGCTGCTGGACGAGGAAAGCCAGCACTTGGCCGGCCTGAGCGACTTCATCGGCAAGCCCATCTCGCTGCGCACCGAGCCCACGCTGTCGCCCGAGCAGTACGACATCGTGCTGCTGTGAGTGGCCTCACCCCTTGCTTCGAGGCACCCGCCCCATCAGGTAGAACTCATCATTGGGCCTCAGGCTGATCAGGTTGGCCATGCGGTTGGACAGACCGAACAGCGCGGTGATCGCGCCGATGTCCCAGATGTCCTCGTCCGAGAAGCCATGGGCGTGCAGCGCCGCGAAGTCGGCCTCGACCACCTCGTGCGAACGCAGGCAGACCTTGAGGGCAAAGTCCAGCATGGCCTGCTGGCGCGGGCTCAGGTCGGCCTTGCGGTGGTTCACCGCGACCTGGTCGGCCAGCAGGGGCTGCTTCTCGTACACACGCAGGATGGCACCGTGAGCGACTACGCAGTACAGACAGCGGTTCGCGCCGCTCGTGGCCACCACGATTATCTCTTTCTCGCCCTTGGAGAGCCCCGACTCGCGCAGCATCAGCGCGTCGTGGTAGGCGAGGAAGGCTCGGCATTCGTCGGGACGGTGCGCCAGCGCCAGGAAGACGTTGGGCACGAACCCGGCCTTGTCCTGGACTTCCAGAAAGCGTTGGCGCAGGTCCTCGGGCACGTCGACGAGTTCGGGCACGGGGTAGCGGCTGATCGGGGCAAGGGCCATGATGGGGCAGGGATGCGGGGACACAGCGCCATTATCGGGAGCGCCCGGACGCAGTCTCCCCCGGGTCTGCCCGGGGCCTTCGTTGGGAACTGTTGCATCTGCACGCGCGCGGCAGCGCCCGCACAGGCGACAATAACAGGTTGGCGCCGATGGAACCTGTCGGCACAGACAGGTTCACACGCCAGGAGGGTGCGCGGCCGCCGGCGGCCTGCGTGGTCGACGGCCGGGTGTGCGCCGAAACAGCAGAAGTCCAAGGAGTTCGATGACGATGTGGTCCCGACGTTCCTTCATGGCCGTGCCGGCCGCCGTGGCGGCCTGGCCGGCCATGGCGCAGTTCCGGGTCGACATTTCAGGCGTGGGCGCCACCCAGTTCCCCATTGCGGTCGTGGCCTTCGACGGCGAGGCCGGACGCACGCAGCAGGTCTCGGCCATCGTGCGGGCCGACCTGGAGCGTTCCGGCCAGTTCCGCATGGTGCCCACCGACGGGGCGGTGCTCAATGAGCGCGCGATGCCGGTGATGACCGCATGGCGCACCCGTGGGGCCGATGCCCTCGTGGCCGGCAGCATCACCCGGCTGGCCGACGGCCGCGTCGACGTGCGCTTCAAGCTCTGGGACGCCGTGCGAGGACAGGACCTCGGCGGCGAGGCCCATGCCGTGGCCGATGCCGACCTGCGCCTGGCGGCCCACCGCATTGCCGACTATGTCTACGAGAAGCTCACTGGCGAGCGCGGCGTCTTCGCCACCCGCATCGCCTACGTGACCCAGGCCGCACAGCGTTACACGCTGTGGGTAGCCGATTCCGACGGCGAGGGCGCCCAGGTGGCGCTGTCCAGTGCCGAACCCATCATCTCCCCGGTCTGGTCGCCCGACGGCCGCGAGCTCGCCTACGTCTCCTTCGAGACGCGCAAGCCCGTGGTCTACACCCAGGAGGTGGCCTCAGGCCAGCGGCGCGCCATTGCCAGCTTCAAGGGGTCGAACAGCGCACCGGCCTGGTCGCCCGACGGCCAACAGGTCGCCGTCGTGCTCACGCGCGATGGCCTGTCCCAGATCTACACCGTCCAGCGCGGTGGTAACAATCTGCGCCGGCTCACCACCAGTGCCGGGATCGACACCGAGCCGGTCTACACGCCCGACGGGCGCCAGATCTATTTCGTCAGCGACCGTGGAGGCAGTCCGCAGATCTACCGCATGGCGGCCTCGGGCGGCGCAGCCGAGCGCGTGACCTTCGGCGGCAGCTACAACATCAGCCCCGCGATCAGCCCGGATGGCCGCTGGATGGCCTACATCACCCGCGACGGCAATGCCTTCCGGCTGCAACTGATGGAGCTGGCCTCGGGCACCGTGACCGCCCTGACCACCACGGCGCACGACGAGAGCCCGAGTTTTGCGCCCAACAGCCGGCTCATCGTCTATGCCACGCGCCAGAACGGCCGCAACGTGCTGATGACCACCACGCTGGACGGCCGCATCAAGGCCACCTTGCTGTCCAACCGGGGGGACGTGCGCGAGCCCGCCTGGGGGCCCTACGGACGATGACCCCGTTCCCATCACGCTTCCGTGTCAGCCTGGCGAGCCGGTGCTGCGTTGACGACACCGGCACCTGCGGGGTGCTTTTGTGCTTCTGATGTCATTCCAAGGAGAAAAGTCCATGAATCTGCGTTCCCTGGCCAAGTTCAGCGGCACCGTGCTGCTGTCGGTCGTTCTGGCCGCCTGCGGCTCCAATGTCAAGCTCGATGAAACGCCGGTGGAATCGCGCACGGCCACCCCGGTGGCCGGCGGCACCGGTCAGGCCCAGTCCCAGGTCTCGACGGTCACGGCCCCCGGCGGCTCGGGCAGCCAGCTCGACGCGGCCAGCCAACTGGCCCGCGTGATCTACTTCGACTTCGACAGCTACGTGCTCAAGGAGGAGTTCCGTCCCACCGTGGCCGCCTATGCCCGCCTGCTCACCGCCGATCCGAACCGCCGTCTGATGATCGAGGGCCACACTGACGAGCGCGGCGGCAGCGAGTACAACCTGGCCCTGGGTCAGAAGCGCGCCGAGGCCGTGCGCCGCGCGCTCGAACTGCTGGGCGTGCGTGAATCGCAGCTCGAGGCCGTGAGCTATGGCAAGGAGCGCCCCGCCGTGGCCGGCTCCAACGAGGAAGCCTGGGCGAAGAACCGCCGGGCCGAACTGATCCTGCGCTGAGAACCCTGATGTCGAACTCCCTGAGCCGATGCCTTCGGGCGGCGCGGTGGCCGCGCCTGGCGCCCCTGGGGGCCACCATGGTCGTGGCCACGGCCCTGTTCGTTCCCACCGGGGCGCAGGCCCTGTTCGGTGACGATGAGGCGCGTCGGGCCATCCTCGATCTGCGCCAGCGCTTTGACCAGGCTGCTGAGGCCCAGCGGGCTGAGCAGGCGCGTTCGGCCGAGCAGTTCGACCAGTTGCGCCGCAGTCTGCTGGAGCTGAACACCCAACTCGAGCTGATGCGCGGGGAGATCGCCCGCCTGCGCGGCCGCAACGAGGAACTCGCGCGCGAGATCGCCGAACTGCAGCGGCGCCAGACCGACCTCGCGCAAGGCATCGACGAGCGCATCCGCCAGGTCGAGCCGCAGCGCACGGTGGTCGATGGCAAGGAGATCCTCGTCCGGCCGGACGAGCGGCGCGACTACGAGGCGGCGCTGGACATCTTCCGAAAAGGGGACTTCAACAACGCAGCGGCGGCCTTCACGTCCTTCCAGCGCCGCTACCCGGGCAGCGGCTACACCGAGTCGGTGCTCTATTGGCTGGGCAACGCCCATTACGGTCGGCGCGACTACAAAGAGGCCCTGGCCGCTTTCCGTCAGCTCGTCACCACGGCCCCGGAGCACCCTCGGGCCCCCGAGGCCTGGCTGTCGATCGCGATGTGCCAGATCGAACTCAAGGACCGTCCTGGCGCCCGCCGCACGCTGGAAGACCTGATCAAGAACCACCCGCAGTCCGAGGCGGCACGCGAGGCCCGCGAGCGCCTGGCCGCCCTCAAGTAGCGCAGCCGGCCTGGGCCCCGGGGGCCTTCAGCCTCGGGCTTGCGCCCGGGGGCGTTCCCGTAGTGGACCCCCGGCTTGCGCCGGGGGCGTGCCTACAATCCGGCCCATGCAAGACATCGACCTGTCCTTCCTCACAAGCCAGGTGCTGTGGGCCGCCTTCGCACTTGCGGCGATCTTCGGTGCCATCGCACAACGCACCCATTTTTGCACCATGGGGGCGGTGTCGGACATCGTCACGATGGGCGACTGGACGCGCATGCGCATGTGGGTCATGGCCATGGGGGTGGCCATCATCGGATTCAATGCCATGGTCGGCCTGGGTTGGGTGTCGGCGGCCGACACGCTTTATGCCGGGCCACGCCTGATCTGGCTGTCAGCCCTGGTCGGTGGGCTGCTCTTTGGCTTCGGCATGGTGCTGGCCTCGGGCTGCGGCAGCAAGACGCTGGTGCGCATCGGCGCGGGCAACCTCAAATCGCTGGTGGTCTTCTTCGTGCTCGGGCTGGCGGCCTTCGCGACCTTGCGCGGCATCACCGGCGTGCTGCGGGTGAACACCGTCGATGCGGTGCATCTCGAACTGCCCGCCGGCCAGGATCTGCCCAGCCTGGTGAGCAGCCTCACCGGATGGGGCCTGCCGGCGTCGGCCTGGAGTCTCGGCCTGCTCGTGGGCGGGGCCTGTCTGGCCTGGGCCTGGGCGCGGCCCGAGGGCCGCAGCGGCAACACCCTGCTGGCCGGGCTGGGCATCGGCGCGGTCATCGTCGGGGTGTGGTGGGTGTCCGGACGGCTGGGTTTCGTGGCCGAACATCCGGACACCCTGGAGGCCGCCTTCCTGGCCACCAACTCGCGGCGCATGGAGTCGCTCAGTTTCGTCGCCCCCTATGCCTACGTGCTGGACTGGCTGATCTATTTCAGCGACACCAGCAAGACGCTCACGCTGGGCATCGTCACCTGTGCCGGCGTGGTGGCCGGTTCGGCCGTTCAGGCGCTGGCCAGCGGCACCTTCCGCTGGGAGGGCTTCCGCGATGCCGAGGACACGGCCAATCACCTGGTGGGCGCGGGGCTGATGGGCGTGGGCGGCGTCACGGCGATGGGGTGCACGATCGGCCAGGGCTTGTCGGGGATCTCGACGCTCTCGCTGGGCAGCTTCCTCGCGCTGGCCGGGATCCTGGGCGGTGCAGTGCTGGCCTTCAAGTACCAGACGTGGCGCCTGGAGCGCAGGGCCTGAGGCATGGGGCAGGTCGCATCCTGGGTGGACGGGTCTACCGACAGTCTCGGCCCCGATCTCGAGCGCCGCTTCGGCGGCCTGAGCCGTTTGTACGGCCAGGCGGGCTATCGACGCATCCGTGCCGCGAGGGTGGCGGTGGTGGGCGTGGGCGGTGTGGGCTCCTGGGCGGCCGAGGCCCTGGCCCGCAGCGGTGTGGGCGAACTGGTGCTCGTCGACCTCGACCATGTGGCCGAGTCGAATATCAACCGCCAGATCCAGGCCATCGATGCCACCTTGGGTCAGGCCAAGGTGTTGGCCCTGCGCGAGCGCATCGCCGGCATCCACCCGGCGTGCCAGGTGCATGCGGTCGAGGCGTTCGTCGAGCCGGGCAACTGGCCTGCGCTGCTGGATGGGCGCGCCATCGATGCCCTGATCGACTGCTGTGACCAGGTGCGTGCCAAGCAGGCCCTGGCGCAATGGGCGCTGGCACAGCGCAAGCTCGCGCATGTCTGCGTGGGGGCGGCGGGGGGCAAGCGCCATGCGCACCGGGTCGATCTGGCCGATCTCGCCGAGGTCACCCATGATCCCTTGCTTGCCTCCCTGCGCCAGCGGCTGCGCAAGGAAGGCCGGGTGCCGCGCCAGGGGCGCATCGGGGTGGCCTGCGTGTACTCGCGCGAGCCCGTCGCGCGGCCCGATGCGGCCTGCGCCACCGATGGCAGCCTGAACTGCCATGGCTACGGTTCCGTGGTGTCGGTCACGGCCACCTTCGGACTCGTGGCGGCGGGGGCCGTGCTCGACCGGCTGGCCACCGACGCGACTTGATACACCTACCGATTCATGTCTATAATCAAAGGCTTTCCGGGTCGTTAGCTCAGTCGGTAGAGCAGCGGACTTTTAATCCGTTGGTCGCAGGTTCGAATCCTGCACGACCCACCACTTGGCTTTGATGACTTTGTTGAGGTCCGGTGGGGTGCTCGGGCTCTTAGCTCAGTTGGTAGAGCAGCGGACTCTTAATCCGTAGGTCGTAGGTTCGAATCCTACAGGGCCCACCAAGATATCAGGGCCGGCAGATCGTTCATCTGCCGGCCCTTTGCCTTTGCGGGCCCCAATGGTGTGGGCCCTTTGCTTCAGACTCGCACGGGTCAGACCGCGCCGCGCAGGCGCAGCCGATTGGGCACGGGCGTGGAGCGGCGCAGCACGTCCTCGGCGAGCCAGACGGCCGAGCGGCGTGCGCGCTGTGCCACGATGGGCAGGGGCAGTTGCTGGTAGTCGTCGTTGAAGACCTCGAAGCTGTAGTCGCCTCGATAGCCCAGGCGGTCCAGGCGCACGACGATCTCGGCCAGTGCGTCGGTGTGCACGCCTTCTCCGGGGAACACCCGGAAGTGCCGCGCGGTGGTCATGCGCTCTTCGAAACTGCGCACCTCGTTCCACAAGAAGTCGGAAAGCTGCACCAGGAAGATCTTGCGCGCATCGATCTCGTCGAGTGCGTCGAGCGCAGTCTTCGCCGCCAGGAGGTGGTAGGAGTCGATGGCCAGCCCCAGGTTGGCACGGTCGGCCCGGCACACCACATCCCAGGCCGTGGTGTACTCGTTGATGTGGCGCCCCCAGGACAGGCCTTCGTAGGCCACCTTGATGCCCAGCGGCACGGCCAGCGTGGCCAGCTTACGCAGGTCGCGCGCCAGATCGTCGGGGTCGGCGCTGGCGTGCTGTGAGGTGGATGAGCACGCCAGCAGTACCTTCGCGCCCAGCGCGTGGCACATCTCGAGCATGCCTTTGGCAATGTCGACCTTGTAGTCGTGCAGGTGACCCGACAAGCCCTCGAAGTCGCGCAAGACCTGAAAGCCCGTCACGCGCAACCCACTGGCCCGAACCTCCTGCACGGCCGCGCGCCAGCCCTCGGGATGGCCGACCAGATCGCGTGCCGACAGCATGATCTGACCGAAGCCGGCTTCGCGCACGGCACGCAACTTGGCGCGCAGGTCGCCGGCCAGGGTGATGGTGTCCATCCCGAAGTCGTCGATGTGCATGGTGGGCCTCATGGGGCGGGGAGCGGGTGGTGCACGAGTTCGAAGGCCACGCTGCCCAGCAGCGTCTGCGTCAGGGCGCCACGGTCCTCGGTGTGCACGCCGCTGGATTCGACGAAGGCCATGCCGCGGCGCGTGAGTTCGCGCACGGCTTGGCGCACGTCGGGGGTGCCGAAGGCCACACGGTGCAGGGTCTCGTCCGGATCGGCCTCCACCGCATCCAGCTCGGGCTCGATGAGCTGCAGGTAGAACTGTCCACAGGGGCTGGCCAGCACACGCCCGCGGGGGAGGATGCCGAAGCGGGTCTCGTCGGGCAGTGCGGTAAAGCCAAAGAGCTCGCCATAGAACTCGGTCCAGTCGTCCAGCCGGTCCAGGCCGACGTACTGCACCACACCGAACCAGTGCAGGCCGGCCACGGCGGGCGGATGGCGGTCCACCGTGGGGATCGGCACGAAGTCGACGTCGTAGATCGAGAACTCGCGGTAGCGATCGACGAAATACAGCCGACTGTGGCCCACGCCATGCAAGGCCGGGATGTGCAGCTCCATGGGCTGGGGCTGCGCGGGCACGGGCCAGCCGCCGCGCTCGATCGCACGGCGCCAGGCTGCGCCGGCATCGCGCACGCGCAGCGCGATGGCCGCGATCTCGGGGGCATCGCCCGGTTGCACGGCCTCGGGCAACCCTTCGGCGTGGGCATTGATGACGATGTTCATCGAGCCCTGGCGATACAGCAGCACCTCGCGCGAGCGGTGCCGCGCGATGGGCCGGAAGCCCATGGTCTCGAGCACCTGCCCCAGGGCCTGAGGCCGGCGCGTGGCGAATTCGATGAACTCGATGCCGTCCAGCCCCAGCGGGTTGGGCGGCTCGTCGATGGCTTCGCGGTTGCGAGGGTTCGAACTGGCCGATGCCATCATGCCGATCTCCTTTCAGTCACCGCAACGTTGCGCCACGAGATGCCGGAAGTGCGCTTCCATGCGCTGCGCGTCGGGCGTCAGGCCGGTGAAGAGCTCGAAGGCGCCCACGGCCTGGCCGATGGCCATCCCCCCGCCGTCCACGGTGGGGCAGCCGATGCGTCGGGCCGCTTTGAGCAACTCCGTCTCGAGCGGGAAGTAGACGACCTCGGCCACCCACAGCGTGGGCCGCAGGAGTTCGACCGGCAGCGGCAGGCCGGGCAGCTTGTCCATGCCGGTGGGGGTGGCATGCACGAGACCGCTGGCCCGCTGCAAGGCGTGTGCGATGTCGGAGTCGGCGCGGGTGCGGCCGGCGCCGTGAAGGGCGTTGAGTGCGTCGGCCAGCGCCTGGGCGCGCGCGGGCTCACGGTCCACCAGCACCAGCCGCGTCGCGCCCAGGCGCAAGACCGTGTGAGCGATGGCGGCGCCTGCCCCACCGGTGCCCAGCACCACCACCTCGGACAGGTCTGCGGCCGGCAGCGCGCGGCGAAAGCCCCAGGCCCAGCCGGTGCCATCGGTGTTGTGGCCCACCAACCGGCCGTTGCGGCACACGACGGTGTTCACGGCTCCCATCGCACGGGCCTCGTCCGACAGCTCGTCCAGCAGCGGGATCACGGCCTGCTTGCACGGGTAGGTGATGTTCAGGCCCGCAAAGCCCATGGTGCGCACCGCCTGGATGAGCCCGGGCAGGGCCTCGACACCCGAGCCCGTGCGGTCCAGGTCGATGAGCTGGTAGTGCAGCCGAAGGCCATGGTGGCGGGCTTCCTCCTCGTGCATGGCCGGTGTCAGCGAACGCTGGATGCCCGCGCCGATGAGGCCGACGAGCACCTTGCGATCGCCGGCACCGGCCGTGCGCACGGGAGCCTCCACGAGGGTGTGGACCGCGGTCACGACGATCCTCTCCTTACCTGCGCACCTTGGCCAGCTCGGCGTTGAGCGCGGCCACGGTGTCGGCGCCCACGCTCTGGGTGTGCTTGTCGATGACGGGCTTGACCTTCTCGCGAAAGCGCGCCAACTCCGCCGCGGACAGCTCGGTGACCTGCATACCAGCCTTGCGAAGGTTTTCCAGCGCCACGCTGGCCTGCTGGCGCGACAGTTCACGCTGGAAGCGCGTGGCCTCGGCGGCGGCCTCATTGAAGATGCGCCGTTCGTCGGCGCTCAGGCTGTCCCACAGGCGCTTGCTCACCAGCAGGGCCTGGGGGTTGTACACATGGCGGGTGAGCGTCAGATACTTCTGAACCTCATGGAACTTCGAGGCGTAGATGGTCGTCTCCGGGTTCTCCTGCCCGTCGATGGCCTTCTGTTCGAGCGCGGTGTAGACCTCGGGGAAGGGCATGGGTGTGGCGTTCGCCCCCAACGCGTTGAACAAGTCGATGTAGATCGGCGACTGGATCACGCGGATTTTCAGCCCGGCGATGTCCTCGACCTTGGCCACCGGACGGCGGTTGTTGGTGAGGTTGCGAAAGCCCAGATCCCAATAGCCCAGCCCGATGAGGTTCTTTTCCTCCAGCTTGGCCAGCAGGCTCTTGCCGAAGGGCCCGTCGGTTACGGCGTCGGCCTCCTGCGGCGAGGCGAAGAGGAAGGGGAAGTCGAAAACCGCGAATTCCTTCACCTGGGCCGTGAGGATGCCGGCATTGAGCACCGTCATCTCGACCGTGCCGCCCTGCAGGGCCGACACCGTCTGCAGGTCACCGCCCAGCGTGCCGCCGGGGAACAGACGCACGGTGATCTTGCGACCGGACTTCTGGGCCACCAAGTCGGCGAACTTTTGCGCCCCTTCGGCCTGCGGATGGCCCTTCTGGTTCTGGAAGGCGAACTTGATGGTGCGCTCCTTGACGTCTTGGGCCAGCGTGGCGGTCATGGGTATCAGGGTGGCCAGGCTCAGGCACAGTGCGCGGGTCAGGGTCTTGAATGTCATGGGTGTCTCCTTTGGGGGATGGGGGAGGGAAGGGGCGGCATCAGCCGCCGAACCAGCGGGCCGGGACGGTGACGATCGACGGGAACAGCACCAGCAGGAAGAGCACGGCGGTCTGCGCGGCCATGAAGGGCAGCACGCCGCGGGTGACCTCGTCGAGCTTCATGCGGCCCACGCCGGACACCACGTTGAGCACCGTGCCCACCGGTGGCGTGAGCAGGCCGATGGCATTGACGATGATGAACAGCACCCCGAAATACACCGGGTCGATGCCTGCGGCCTTCACCACCGGCATCAGCACCGGTGTGAGGATCAGGATGGTGGGCGTCATGTCCATGGCCGTGCCCACCACCAGCACGAGCACCAGGATGGCCACCATGAGCAAGGTGGGGCGATCGATGAAAGGTTCCAGCAGGTCGATGACCATCGACGGCAGGTCTGCCACGGTGATCAGCCAGGCGCTGACCATCGCTGCGGCCACCAGGAACATGATCACGGCGCTGGTGCGCGCGGCCGCGACGAAGATCGGGTAGAGCTGGCGCAGCGACAGCTCGCGATAGATCACCGTCGAGACAAACAGCGCATAGGCCGCCGCCACCACGGCCGCTTCGGTGGGCGTGAACACCCCCAGGCGCAAGCCCACCAGAATGATGACCGGCAGCATCAGGGCCCACAGCGATTCGCGCAGCGCCACGCGAATCTCGCGGGCCGATTTGCGAGGCGGCGGCACGATGCTGTCTTTGCGCACCAGCCACCACCAGGTGCACCACAGCGCCGCGCCCAGCAGCAGGCCCGGCACGATGCCGGCCATGAAGAGCTTGGCGATGGACACGTTGGCCGCCACGCCGAAGATCACGAAGCCGATGCTGGGCGGGATGACCGGGCCGATGATGCCGGCCGAGGCGATCAGGCCGCCCGAGGTGGCTTTGTCGTGTCCGGCCTTGACCATCATCGGCAGCAGCAAGGCCGTGAGCGCGGCAGCATCGGCCACCGCCGAGCCCGACAACGCCGCCATCAGGCAGGCGGCCATCACCGCCACATAGCCCAGGCCGCCCTTGACATGGCCCACCAGGGCCAGGGCCAGGTTGACGATGCGCTGCGACAGGCCGCCGACGTTCATGATCTCGCCGGCCAGCATGAAGAAGGGAACGGCCAGCAGCGGAAAGCTGTCGGCGCCGTTGATGAGGTTTTGCGCGAGGATCTGCGCGTCGAAGAGGTCGAGGTGCCACATCATCGCCACCCCGCTGACCAGCAGGGCAAAGGCGATGGGCACGCCCAGCGCCATGGCGCCGAGCAGCGACAGGAGGAAGACGGCCACGGTCATCGAAGAGCTCCTTCAGCGCGCCCGGGAGGTGGTACCCGCACCGCGAGGATCGGCTGTGTGCAGGCGCTGGTGTTGAGCGAGGTCCTCGGACTCCGCCACCTGCACCAGGTCGGCATCGGTGAGCCGGCCGCGCAAGGCTTTGAGGAGATCGAGCACCAGCAGCACGGCGGCAGAGATGGCGAACACCACGCCAGGGGCGTAGAACCAGCCCATCGACAGGCCGGAGACGGGGGCTTGCACGTCCCAGTTGATGCGCAGTTGCTGCCAGCTCCCCTCGAAGACCAGCCAGCAGATGGCAAGCATCAGCCCATGGCCCAGCACCAGGCAGGCTTTCTTGCCGGAGCGCGGGAGCAGGGCCACGACGATGTCGGTGCCCAGGTGGCCCTTGTCCTTCAGCGCGACGATCGCGCCCAAGAAGGTCACCCACACAAACAGCCAGCGTGACAGTTCCTCAGACACCGTGATGCCGGAGTTGAAGGCGTAACGCAGCACCACGTTGCCGAACACGAGCAACACCATCGCGGCCAGGAAGGCGGCGATCAGGCCGTCGAGCACACGGCAGTAGCGATCGATGAGTCGGTTCACCCGCGGTTCTCCTGTGAGGCCCGGCCTGCCACGCAGCGCACCGGGCCGGGAGCCGCCGCCCGACCGGGCAGGAGTCGGGCGCCAGTCATGATCGAATAATGTACGAACTGGTTAGTTTTTCATTAGGGACTTACCCGCAATCCTCGCCCCCTTGGCGAGCAGGCGGTCGCCATGGCCTGCCTATTTGCGGACGTAGCGGACGATGAGGTCAACGATGCTGGCGCGCCGGGCGGCCAGGGCCTCGGGCGAGGCCATGTCGCGTTTGAAGATCAGCGAAAAGGTGTGCCGGTTGGACACGTTGAAGAAGCACAGCGCGCTGATCGACATGTGCAGATCCACCGGGTCGAGGTCGTCGCGGAAGACCCCGGCCGCGCAGCCGCGCTCGTAGACCGTGCGCACGGCATCGATGGCTGGCACGTTGAGCTGCTGGATCGTCTGGGACTGCGCCAGGAATTCGCCGCGGTGGATGTTTTCATTCATCACCAGCCGGATGAAGTCGGGGTTGGCGTTTTGATAGTCGAAAGTGAAGGCCACCAGGGTGCGCAAGGCCTCCTCGGGGGGCAGGTCTTCCAGGTGCAGTTCGCTCTCGATGTGGCGGATGCGGCGGTAGGCCTCCTCCAGCACGGCGATGTACAGGCCTTCCTTGCTGCCGAAGTAGTAGTAGATCATCCGCTTGCTGGTGCGCGTGAGTTCGGCGATCTCGTCGATGCGCGCGCCGGTCAGTCCCTTGGCCGCAAACTCCCGGGTGGCCACCTCCAGGATGTCCTGCATGGTGCGCTCCGGGTCGTTCGTACGGGGGCCGGCGGCCGGCTTGCGCGCCGGCCTCGACGAGGCCGAAGCGGGTGCACGGACCATTTCGTTCACTGGGGCGCGAGAAGGCATGGGCGATGGGCGCAGACGGAGGAGTCATGATTATCGTCGGCGTCGACGCATCGGCACGGGCCGGAACCGTCGTGTGGCACGGCCGTCCAACGAAAGCCCGTGTCTGCCCGCCCTTCAACCCACTGGATGTGCATGATGAAGCTTCCTCCCGTTCCTGCCGCCGGGGCGCGGCGCGCGGCCGCCGGCCTGGGGCTGGCGCTGGTCGGGGTGCTGGTCGGCTGTGCGTCGGGCTACGATCCCGGCCCGCTGGGCCCCGGCGCCAGCGAGGCCGAGCTGCGCGCCCGCATGGGGGCACCCACCGGCGAGCATCTCGGTCCCGATGGCCTGCGCCGGCTGGAATACGCCCGCGGATCCTACGGCCGGCACACCTACATGATCGACCTCGACGCCCAGGGGCGTGTGAGTCGATGGACCCAGGTCCTGGCCGAGCCGCATTTCAACGCGCTGCCCACCGGCATCACCCGCGCCGAGCTGCTGTACCGGCTGGGTCGCCCCTCGGAGGAACGACGCATCCCGCGCCGCAACGAGATCGTCTGGTCTTACCGCTACGAATCGCCCTTTTGCCAATGGTTCCAGGTGAGTCTGGACGTCTCCACGCAGCGGGTCACGGAAACCGGGTATGGTGTCGATCCCTTGTGTGATGTGGCTGACGAAGAGGCCCGCTTGTTCCTGCGCAGCGGCGCGTCGGCATGGACCCTGACCGGACGATGATCAAGCTCTACGGCATTGCCAACTGCGACACCGTGAAGAAGGCACGGCGCTGGCTCGATGAGCACGGCGTGGCCTACCAGTTCCATGACTTCAAGAAGCTGGGGGTTCCCGAGGACCGGCTGGAGCATTGGCTGGCCGCCGTCGGCGCCGAGCGCCTGCTGAACCGCCAGGGCACGACCTGGCGCCGCCTCGACGCCGCAGCCCAGGCGCGGGCGCTCGATGCGGCAGGCGCCCGCGCGCTGATGCTCGCGCAGCCCAGCGTGATCAGGCGACCCGTCGTCGAAGCCGGCGCGCGCGTGCTGGTGGGCTTCGACGAATCAGCCTACGCCAGTCTCACGCGCTGACGCGCGCGATGCGGCGTCCACGGCCGGGGCGGGCCGGCCTGCGGCGTGGCCCGGGGCTCAGGCTGCGAGCAACTGCCGCAGCACGTAAGGCAGGATGCCTCCGTGCTGGTAGTACTCCACCTCGATCGGGGTGTCGATACGAAGCCGCACCGCCACCTCCTGGCGGCTGCCGTCGGCGCGCTGGATCACCAGGGTCACATCGGCCTGGGGCCTGAGCTCGCCACCGATGATGATGTCGATCAGCTCGTCGCCCTGGAGACCCAGGCTCTCCCACGAATCGCTGCCCTTGAACTGCAACGGCAGCACGCCCATGCCGACCAGGTTGGAGCGGTGGATGCGCTCGAAGCTGCGGGCCACCACGGCCCGGATGCCCAGCAACTGCGTGCCCTTGGCGGCCCAGTCCCGGCTCGAGCCGGTGCCGTACTCCTCGCCGGCGAAGATCACCGTGGGCGTGCCCTGGGCAAGGTACTTCATCGCGGCGTCATAGATGAACATCTTCTCGCCGCTGGGCTGGAAGAGGGTGAGCCCGCCTTCCTCGCGTGAGCCGTCAGGCAGCGGCGGGATCATCAGGTTCTTGATGCGCACGTTGGCGAAGGTGCCGCGCATCATCACCTCGTGATGGCCCCGGCGCGAGCCATAGCTGTTGAAGTCGGCCTTGAGCACGCCGTGTTCCTTCAGCCACTGCCCGGCAGGTGAGCTTTCCTTGATCGAGCCGGCCGGCGAGATGTGATCGGTGGTGATCGAGTCGCCGAACAGGGCCATGATGCGTGCGCCCTTCACTGAGGCATCGCTGGCCCGGGGCGTCAGCGTGAAGTCGCGGAAGAAGGGGGGTTCGGCGATGTAGGTGGACTTCGGCCAGTCGTAGACATCGCCTTTGGCGCCTTCGATCTGGTTCCACAGCTTACCGGGCTTGGCCCGAACCTTCTCGTAGTTCTCCTTGAACGCCTTGCGGTCCATCGCGAACTTCATCAGCGCGTAGACCTCGTCGCTGCTGGGCCAGATGTCACCGAGGTAGACATCGCGCCCGCCTTTGCCCTGGCCCACCGGCTGGGTCATCAGGTCGCGTGTGACATTGCCGGCGATCGCATAGGCCACCACCAGCGGGGGCGAGGCCAGGAAGTTGGCCTTCAGGTTGGGGTGGATGCGGGCCTCGAAGTTGCGGTTGCCCGAGAGCACGGCCGCGCACACCAGGTCATTGCGGGTGATGACCTCGTTGATCTCGGGGGCCAGGTCGCCGGCATTGCCGATGCAGGTGGTGCAGCCATAGGCGGCCACGTGGAAGCCCAGCTTTTCCAGGTAAGGCAGCAAGCCGGCCTTTTCGAGGTACTCGGTGACGATGCGCGACCCCGGGGCCAGCGAGGTCTTGATGTGCGGCGCCACCTTCAGGCCGGCTTGCACCGCCTTTTTGGCCAGCAGGCCCGCAGCCAGCAGCACACCCGGGTTGGAGGTGTTGGTGCACGACGTGATCGCGGCGATCAGCACGTCGCCGTTGCGGATCTGCAACCCGTTGGTCGTGGTGTAGACCTGGCCGAGCTTGTCGGCCGGCTGGTTGAAGCCATTGGCCTCGATGGGCTTGCTGAAGAGTTCGGTGAACTTGGCCGACAACTGGCCGATCTCGATGCGGTCTTGCGGGCGCTTGGGGCCGGCCAGGCTGGGGGCGACCGTGCCCAGATCGAGCCTGACGACCTTGGAGTACGTGATGTCGCCACCGGCGAAGTCCTGCGTGCCCGGGACGCCGAAGAGCTTCTGGGCCCGGAAGTAGGCCTCGAAGGCTTCGATCTCGGACTTGGTGCGGCCGGTGCCACGGAAGTACTCGATGGTCTTGTCGTCGACGGGGAAGAAGCCCATCGTGGCCCCGTACTCCGGTGCCATGTTCGCGATGGTGGCCCGGTCAGGCACCGACAGGCTGCGCGTGCCCTCACCGAAGAACTCGACGAACTTGCCCACCACCTTCTCACGGCGCAGGATCTCGGTGACCGTGAGCACCAGGTCGGTGGCGGTGACGCCCTCGCGCAACCGGCCGGTCAGCTCGAAGCCCACCACGTCGGGCGTGAGGAAATAGACCGGCTGGCCGAGCATGCCGGCCTCGGCCTCGATGCCGCCCACGCCCCAGCCCACCACGCCGATGCCGTTGATCATCGTCGTGTGGCTGTCGGTGCCCACCAGGGTGTCGGGGTAGTACACCCCCTGGGCCGTCCTGTGCACGCCGCGGGCCAGGTATTCCAGGTTCACCTGGTGCACGATCCCGAAGCCCGGAGGCACCACGCCAAAGGTTTCGAAGGCCTGCATGCCCCACTTCATGAACTGGTAGCGCTCGCGGTTGCGCTGGAACTCCAGCTTCATGTTCAGGTCCAGGGCCTGCTTGTTGCCGTAGTGGTCGATCATCACCGAGTGGTCGACCACCAGATCCACCGGCACCAGCGGTTCGATGGTCTTGGGGTTTCGGCCCATCTTGGCGGCCACCGAACGCATCGCGGCCAGGTCGGCCAGCAGCGGCACGCCGGTGAAGTCCTGCAGCACCACGCGGGCCACGACGAAGGGGATCTCGTCGACCCGTTCGCCGTTGGGCGCCCACCGGGCCAGTTGCTCCACGTGCTCGGGCGTGACCTTCTTGCCGTCGCAGTTGCGCAGCACCGACTCCAGCACGAGGCGCAGCGACACCGGCAGCCGGTTGACTTTCGGGAACTGCCGGGCCAGCTCGGGCAGCGAAAAGTACTGGCCGGACTTGCCGGAAGCCGTCTTGAAAGACTTCAGGGTCTTGGCAAAGGCATGGGCGGGGGCTTGGGCCATGAAAGACTCCGTGAGGCGTGAGGTTGGTCGTTGTGGGAGGGGGCGACAACACCATTGTGGCCGCACGGCATGACGTTAGGGCGCGCGGGGGCTTGCGGTCAAGCGCCGCCGCGCAAAGCCGCCCGCCGACGGCAAAAGAAAACGGCCCCGCAGGGCCGTTCAGACCAGCGCCGGGCAGCCGCTCAGACCGCCACCGCCTTGGCCGTCTGCGCATACTCCTCGATCTGGTCGAAGTTCATGTAGCGGTACACGCTGGCGGCGTCTTTGTTGATGATGCCCATCTCGGCATGGTATTCGGCCACCGTCGGGATGCGCCCCAGCTTGGAGCAGATCGCGGCGAGTTCGGCCGAGCCCAGGAAGACATTGGTGTTCTTGCCCAGGCGGTTGGGGAAGTTGCGGGTCGAGGTGGACATCACCGTGGCGCCCTCGCGCACCTGGGCCTGGTTGCCCATGCACAGCGAGCAGCCGGGCATCTCGGTGCGTGCACCGGCGGTGCCGAAGGCGGCATAGTGGCCCTCCTTGATCAGCTCGTTCTGGTCCATCTTGGTGGGCGGGGCGACCCACAGCTTCACCGGGATGTCACGCTGGCCGCCCAGCAGCTTGGCCGCGGCCCGGAAGTGGCCGATGTTGGTCATGCACGAGCCGATGAAGGCCTCGTCGATCTTGGTGCCGGCCACCTCGGACAGGAACTTGGCGTCGTCCGGGTCGTTGGGGCAGCAGACGATGGGCTCTTTGATCTCGTTCAGGTCGATCTCGATCACGGCCGCGTACTCGGCATCGGCGTCGGCCTCCAGCAGTTCGGGCTTGGCCAGCCAGGCCTCGACGGCCTTGATGCGGCGCTCCAGCGTGCGGCGGTCCTGGTAGCCGTCGGCGATCATGTTCTTCATCAGCACGATGTTCGACTGCAGGTACTCGATGATCGGCTCTTTGTTGAGCTTGATCGTGCAGCCGGCCGCCGAACGCTCGGCTGAGGCGTCCGACAGCTCGAAGGCCTGTTCCACCTTGAGGTCGGGCAGTCCTTCGATCTCCAGGATGCGGCCGGAGAAGATGTTCTTCTTGCCCTTCTTCTCCACCGTCAGCAGGCCCTGCTTGATCGCGTACAGCGGGATCGCATGCACCAGGTCGCGCAGGGTGACGCCGGGCTGCATCTGGCCCTTGAAACGCACCAGCACCGACTCGGGCATGTCCAGCGGCATCACACCGGTGGCCGCGGCGAAGGCCACCAGGCCCGAGCCGGCCGGGAAGGAGATGCCGATGGGGAAGCGCGTGTGCGAATCACCGCCTGTGCCCACGGTGTCGGGCAGCAGCAGGCGGTTGAGCCAGGAGTGGATCACGCCATCGCCCGGCCGCAGCGAGACGCCGCCGCGGTTGCTGATGAAGGCGGGCAGTTCGCGGTGCATCTTCACGTCCACCGCCTTGGGGTAAGCGGCGGTGTGGCAGAACGACTGCATCACCAGGTCGGCCGAGAAACCCAGGCAGGCCAGGTCCTTGAGCTCGTCGCGGGTCATGGGGCCGGTGGTGTCCTGGCTGCCCACCGTGGTCATCTTGGGCTCGCAGTAGGTGCCCGGGCGGATGCCTTGCTGTTTACCATTGACCACCGGCAGGCCACAGGCGCGGCCCACCATCTTCTGCGCCAGCGTGTAGCCTTTGCCGGTGTCCACCGGCGCCTTGGGCAGGCGAAACAGCGTGGAGGCGGGCAGCCCCAGAAACTCGCGTGCCTTGCCGGTCAGCGAGCGGCCGATGATCAGGTTGATGCGGCCGCCGGCACGCACCTCGTCGAGCAGCACCTCGCTCTTGAGCTGGAAGGTGGCGACGAGCTTGCCGTCTTTCTCGATCTTGCCCTCATAGGGGTAGATGTCGATCACATCGCCCATCTCCAGGTTGGAGACATCCACCTCGATGGGCAGCGAGCCGGAATCTTCCTGCGTGTTGAAGAAGATCGGGGCGATCTTGCCGCCCAGGGTCACGCCACCGAAGCGCTTGTTGGGCACATAGGGGATGTCCTCGCCGGTATGCCAGATCACGCTGTTGGTGGCCGACTTGCGGCTCGACCCGGTGCCCACGACATCGCCCACGTAGGCCACCAGATGGCCCTTCTTCTTCAGGTCCTCGATGAACCGGATCGGGCCGCGCTTGCCGTCCTCCTCGGGCCGGAAGGCCGCGTCGGGGCGGGTGTTCTTGAGCATCGCCAGGGCGTGCAGCGGGATGTCCGGACGGCTCCAGGCGTCGGGGGCGGGGGAGAGGTCGTCGGTGTTGGTCTCTCCCGGCACTTTGAACACCGTGACGGTGATTTTGCGGGCCACCTCCGGGCGGCTGGTGAACCATTCGGCGTCGGCCCAGGACTGGATGACCTCGCGGGCCTTGGCATTGCCGCTGCGTGCCTTCTCGGCCACATCGTGGAAGGCATCGAACATCAGCAGCGTCTTCTTCAGGCCGTCGGCAGCCACCCCGGCGACTTCGGGGTCGTCGAGCAGGTCGATCAAGGGCTTGACGTTGTAGCCGCCGACCATCGTGCCCAGCAGTTCGGTGGCCTTGGCCCGGCTGATCAGGCCCACCGAGAGGTCGCCATGGGCGACGGCCGCCAGAAAGCTGGCCTTGACCTTGGCGGCATCGTCCACGCCGGGCGGCACGCGATGCGTGAGCAGCTCCAGCAGGAAGGCCTCCTCGCCGGCCGGCGGCGCCTTGATCAGCTCGATCAGCTCGGCGGTTTGCTGGGCCGACAAGGGCAGGGGCGGGATGCCAAGCGCAGCGCGCTCGGCGACGTGGTCGCGGTAGGTTTTCAGCATGGGCACTCCGGAGGGATCGGCCGGCCCGACGGGACCGGACGGCTCTCCTATTTTATGTCTTATATAAGACTTCCGCCAGAGATTGGGCTGTGTCTGAAAGCAGAAAAGCCACCGGGACGGTGGCTTTTGTCGAGTGGCCGCCGCGGATCCGGCTTGGCCGCTCCGCCAGCGGCGCCCCCTGGAGGGGGCGGCCGAAGGCCGTAGGCGTGGGCCTCAGTTCGCGGCGATGCCGATGCTCTCGCGCTTGTGGGTGGCCATGGCTTCGCGGTGTTTGGGGTGCACGCAGTTGTCCGCTACGCGGTAGCCCAGCGCCGTGTTCATCAGCATGGACTTGTCGGCGATCTGCAGGTACAGCGCTTGGCCCCGCACGTCTTCCATGCGCAGCGCGCCGGTGGACGAGAGCACAGGCTTGACGACCCACGTCTTGCTGGCCAGGGTGACGTTGAAATAGCCCGGGTGGTCCGGATGCGGCGTCACGGTGACGTGCTGGCCGAATTCGCAGTCGCTGCGGCCCACGTAGACCCGGGTGGCAGCCTCGATCTGCTCAGGCGTGGCGGCGGCCAGTTGCATGGGGGCGGCGGCCGGGCCGGCCTTGGCGTTCTTCTTCGCCGAAGGCGACGATTGGGCCATCACGGCCCCGGAGACGGCCAGGGCCAGCGCCCCCACCAGGCCGATCGCGATACGTTGGAAGCTCATGAAACTCTCCTGCTCCAAGATGGGACAGCCTCGATTGTGGGGCGGTGCATTTAGTAACACGATGAATTTGCACGGTGCGCCCGGGCCAATCTGAGACATTTTGCTGCTTCCATCTCAGTCTGTAGGCGGGGTCTCGGTATTTTTCGGGGAAACCCGGAAGAACGCATCGCGGGCTGCGTCGGGCAGGGGGCGGCCAGTGCGTTCGGCGCGTTCCAGCAGATACCAGTAGTAGCGGTAGCTCGCCCGGTCGTGCAAGGTGTCCACGCCGCGCGTGCGATGCCGGATCGGGCCCCACTGAGCAGCCTGGGCGGCCAGCAGGATTTCGCAGGCCTCTTCGATCTCGCCCGCGTCCGGCGCAAAGGCCTCGACGATGGGCACGATCTGATCGGGGTGGATGCTCCACATGCGCGTGTAGCCCAGCTCGTTGGCGGCGCGGCGGGCGGCCCGGCTCAGGGCTTCACGGTCGCGAAACTCGGTGACGACGCAATGCGAGGGCACCTTGGCATGACGATGGCAGGCCGCCGCGATCTCCAGCTTGGCGCGCAGCACGAGCGGATGGGTGAACTGGCCGGTCACGCTCATGCCGGCCGCACCGATCGCGCCGCGGTGGGCCGAAACGAAATCCATCAGGCCGAAGGAGAGCGATTGCACGCGCGGGTGGGCCGCGATGCGATCGACCTCGTGCAAGGCGCCGTGGGTCTCGATCAGCACATGCACCGGCACCCGATGCGACAGCCCCAGGCTGCGCGCGATCGCATCGATGCGATCGATGGCCTGCGCAACGTCGCGGGCATCGCGCGGCTTGGGCAGCATCAGGTAGGCCAGGCGCGCTGCGCAGCGCGACAGCAGCAGGTCGACCTCGGCCTCGAAGGTCGGGTGATCCACGGGATGCACCCGGGCGCCGACACGGCCCCAGCGGTTGGCCGGGCTGTTCACCAGCTCGGCAATGAGCGCCGCATGCTCCAGCTCGCCGCCCACCGGCGCGCCGTCCTCGGCATCCAGCGTGGCGTCGAAGAGGGCCCGGCCGTGGGCCTCGCCCAGCTCGGCCTGGAGTGCCAGGCTCTTGCGCATGCGCGCTTCCACGCCGGCATAGTGGTCGCACACCGGCAGCTCGGGTGCTTGCTCACCAACATCCAGCAGGGCCTGGCGGGGGTGCAGGGCAGACGCGGCAGAGGTCATCGCGGGCTCCGGAAGCGGGACAGGGCAAGCAAGCAAAAGGGCCGGCACCTGCCGGCGCCGGCCCTCGGTATCAGGGCGCGACCACGGGGTGGCGCCTGGCGGACCTTACAGCAGGTGCTTGACGCCGTCCTGCTCGGCCAGCAGTTCGGCCAGGGTCTTGTCGATGCATTCCTGCGAGAAGGCGTCGATCGGCAGACCTTCGACGATCTTGTAGTCACCACCCTCGCAGGTGACCGGGAAGCCGAACATCACATCTTTCGGGATACCGTATTCCCCGTTGGACGGCACGCCCATCGTGACCCACTCGCCGTTCGTGCCCAGGGCCCAGTCGCGCATGTGGTCGATGGCGGCATTGGCGGCCGAGGCGGCCGACGATAGGCCGCGTGCCTCGATGATGGCCGCGCCACGCTTGCCCACCGTGGGCAGGAAGACGTCCTTGTTCCACACGGGGTCGTTGATCATTTCCTTCACCGAAGCGCCGTCGATCGTGGCGAAACGGTAGTCGGCATACATCGTGGGCGAGTGGTTGCCCCACACGCACAGCTTCTTGATCGAGGCCACGGGTTTGCCGGTCTTGGCGGCGATCTGGCTGAGCGCGCGGTTGTGGTCCAGGCGCAGCATGGCGGTGAAGTTGCGGCGCGGCAGGTCAGGGGCCGACTTCATCGCGATGTAGGCATTGGTGTTGGCCGGATTGCCCACCACCAGCACCTTGACGTTGCGCGAGGCCGATTCGTTCAGCGCCTTGCCCTGGGCCGTGAAGATCTGGGCGTTGGCGGCCAGCAGGTCGGCGCGCTCCATGCCGGGGCCGCGCGG
This sequence comes from Caldimonas hydrothermalis, assembly GCF_056746695.1. NCBI lineage: Bacteria > Pseudomonadati > Pseudomonadota > Betaproteobacteria > Burkholderiales > Sphaerotilaceae > Caldimonas > Caldimonas hydrothermalis. The sequence continues at coordinate 143,854 of NZ_JBWQXA010000005.1, forward strand.
ACGCGCGCCCACCAGCAAGGCGTAGTCGGTGTCCTTGAACGCTGCCTTGGCGTCGCTGTGGGCCTCCATGCCGGCCAGCAGCGGGAAGGCGCAGTCCTCGAGCTCCATCATCACGCCCTTGAGCGCCTTCTGGGCCTTCTCGTCGGGGATTTCCAGCAGTTGCAGGATGACCGGCTGGTCCTTGCCCAGCATCTCGCCGGAGGCGATACGGAACAGCAGCGCGTAGCCGATCTGGCCGGCGGCGCCGGTGACGGCGACGCGAACGGGTTTCTTGCTCATGGTTGGCTCCAGGGGGAAGGGGAGGGTTGTGTGACCGCCCCGAAGTTTAGGCCAAAGTGGGGCGGGAAACCACGAGGTTTGTCATCTTATGTCTTATATAAGACATCTGTCCCTAGACTTCGTGCGGGCGATATGTTGCAATCCCGTCCATGGCACAGCAGCCCCCCCAGAGCGCGACCGATCCCGCCTCGTCCGACGCGGCGGGGCCGGCCTTCAGCCCGCTCTACCAACAGATCAAGGCGCTGATCACGCGCAGCCTACAAGGCGGCGAGTGGCGCCCGGGTGAGGCCATCCCGAGCGAGGTCGAGCTGGCGGCACGCTTTCGCGTCAGTCAGGGCACGGTACGCAAGGCCATCGACGAGCTGGCGGCCGAAAACCTGCTGGTTCGCCGCCAGGGCAAGGGCACCTTTGTGGCCACCCACGCCGAGGAGCGCGTGCAGTACCGCTTTCTGCGCCTCACGCCCGACGAGCCGGGCGGTGCCCCGTTCGAGCGCCGCGTGATCGACTGCCGCCGTCTGCGCGCCCCGGCCGAGGTGGCGCGTGCCCTGGAGCTCAAGTCCGGCGATGCGGCCCTGCAGATCCGCCGCCTGCTCAGCGCGCGGGGGGCGCCGGTGGTGCTCGACGATATCTGGCTCAACGGTCAGCTCTTCAAGGGGCTGACGGCCGAACGCCTGGGCGAGTATCGCGGGCCCATGTACGCGCTGTTCGAGACGGAATTCGGCGTGCGCATGATCCGCGCCGAAGAGAAGTTGCGTGCGGTGGCCGCCGACGAGGCCTGCGCCGCCTTGCTCCAGGTCGAACTCGGCTATCCCCTGCTCAGCGTGGAGCGATTGTCCCTGACGTATGGTGACCGCCCGGTGGAGTTCCGCCGGGGGCTATACAACACCGCCACCCACTATTACCGCAACGAGCTGCAATGACGGTGCGTTGCTCGCAATGTCGGCGATCCGGTGCTGTTGCGTTGCAATAAAATCAACCAGTTTCACATCTGTTACACAAGGTTGGGTATGCCTGAGATCGCCAAAGAAAGACCGGTCTACCGAAACATCCATGTCACGGAGATCATCAAGTACCGGCTGCCTGCGGCCGGCATCGTGTCCATCCTGCACCGCATCAGCGGCGCGCTGATGTTCCTGCTGATGCCGCTGGTCATTTGGATGTTCGACACCAGCGTGAGCTCGCAGGTCTCCTTCGATCGCTTCGCCAGTGCCTTTCAGGTGGGCCTGGGTATCGTGCCCGGCTGGCTGCTCAAGCTGATCGTGCTGGCGTTGATCTGGGCCTACCTGCACCATTTCATCGCCGGCATCCGCCACCTCTGGATGGACGTCTACCACACCGTCTCGAAGGAACAGGGCCGCAGCTCCGCCATCTTCACGCTGGCGTCGAGCCTGCTGCTGACGGTGGTGCTCGGTGCCAAGCTCTTCGGCCTGTACTGAGCCGGGGCGATACAGAACAACAGGAACGGAATCCCGCGATGAGCAAGAACTACGGATCCAAGCGCCTGGTGGTCGGGGCGCATTACGGTTTTCGCGACTGGCTGGCCCAGCGCGTCACGGCGGCGCTGATGGCGCTGTTCACCCTCGTCCTGCTCGTGCAGGTCCTGATGCCCGGAGAGCTGGGCTATGACCGCTGGGCTGGCATCTTCTCGAGCCAGTGGATGAAGGTGCTGACCTTCACCGTGATCATCTCGCTGCTCTACCACGCGTGGGTGGGTATGCGCGACATCTGGATGGACTACGTGAAGCCCGTGGGCATCAAGCTCGTGCTGCAGGTGTTCACGATCGTGTGGCTGGTCGGCTGCGCCGGCTGGGCGATCCAGGTGTTGTGGAGGCTGTAAATGCAAATCGGAACTTCTCTGCCCAAGCGCAAGTTTGACGTCGTCATCGTCGGAGCCGGCGGCTCCGGCATGCGGGCTTCCCTGCAGCTCGCGTTGGCCGGCCTGAACGTGGCCGTGCTGTCCAAGGTCTTCCCGACCCGTTCCCACACCGTGGCGGCCCAGGGCGGCATCGGCGCCTCGCTGGGCAACATGTCGGAAGACAACTGGCATTTCCATTTTTACGATACCGTCAAGGGCTCGGACTGGCTGGGTGACCAGGACGCCATCGAGTTCATGTGCCGTGAGGCCCCCAAGGTCGTGTACGAACTCGAACACTTCGGCATGCCCTTCGACCGCAACCCGGACGGCACGATCTACCAGCGCCCCTTCGGCGGCCACACGGCCAACTACGGCGAGAAGCCGGTCCAGCGCGCCTGTGCCGCGGCCGACCGCACCGGCCACGCCATGCTGCACACGCTGTACCAGCAGAACGTCAAGGCCCGCACGCAGTTCTTCGTCGAATGGATGGCGCTGGACCTGATCCGTGACGCGGATGGCGACGTCGTGGGCGTGACGGCGCTCGAGATGGAAACCGGCGACGTGCACATCCTCGAAGCCAAGACCGTGCTGCTGGCCACCGGCGGCGCCGGGCGCATCTATGCGGCCTCCACGAACGCCTTCATCAACACCGGCGATGGCCTGGGCATGGCCGCGCGCGCCGGCATCCCGCTCGAAGACATGGAGTTCTGGCAGTTCCACCCCACCGGCGTGGCCGGCGCGGGCGTGCTGCTGACCGAGGGTTGCCGCGGCGAAGGCGCGATCTTGCGCAACTGCAACGGCGAGCGCTTCATGGAGCGCTATGCGCCCACCCTGAAGGATCTCGCCCCGCGCGACTTCGTCTCGCGCTGCATGGACCAGGAGATCAAGGAAGGCCGCGGCTGCGGTCCCAACAAGGACTATGTGGTCCTCGACATGACCCACCTGGGTGCCGAGACCATCATGAAGCGTCTGCCCTCGGTCTACGAGATCGGCCACAACTTCGCCAACGTCGACATCACCAAGGAGCCGATCCCCGTGGTGCCCACCATCCACTACCAGATGGGAGGCATCCCGACCAACATCCATGGGCAGGTGGTCGTTCCCAAGAACGGGAACCCCAACAGCGTGGTGCCGGGTCTGTATGCGGTGGGTGAGTGCTCCTGCGTGAGCGTGCACGGCGCCAACCGCCTGGGCACCAACTCGCTGCTCGACCTGTTGGTTTTCGGCCGTGCGGCCGGCAACCACATCGTCGAGACCCTCAAAAAGGAGCCCAAGGCCCACAAGCCCCTGCCCCAGGATGCGGCCGACCGCTCGCTGGCGCGCCTGGCGCGCCTGGAGGCCAGCACCTCGGGCGAGTACGCCCAAGACGTGGCCAACGACATCCGCAAGACCATGCAGCAGCACGCTGGCGTGTTCCGCACGCAGGCCAGCATGGACGAGGGCGTGCGCAAGATTGCCGAGATCGCCGAGCGCGTGAAGGCGATCGCACTGAAGGACAAGTCCAAGGTGTTCAACACCGCCCGCATCGAGGCGCTGGAGGTCGAGAACCTGATCGAGGCCGCGCAGGCGACGATCGTGTCGGCGGCAGCCCGCAAGGAAAGCCGCGGTGCCCACACGGTGAACGACTACGGTGATACGCCGGAGTTCCCCAACGGCCGCAACGACCGCGACTGGTTGAAGCACACGTTGTGGTACAGCGAGGGTAACCGTCTCGAGTACAAGCCGGTGAATCTCAAGCCGCTGACCGTCGATTCCATCGAACCCAAGGTCCGTTCCTTCTGAAGTCTGCGCCCGGAGTACCCCCATGACCCTGCGAACCTTCCAGATCTATCGCTACGACCCGGACAAGGACGCCAAGCCCTACATGCAGACCCTGCAGGTGGAGCTCGACGGCTCCGAGCGCATGCTGCTGGACGCTCTCGTCAAGCTCAAGGCCGTCGATCCCACACTGTCCTTCCGCCGGTCCTGCCGCGAGGGCGTGTGCGGCTCGGACGCGATGAACATCAACGGCAAGAACGGCCTGGCTTGCCTGACGAACATGCGCACGCTGCCCGAGGTGGTGGTGCTCAAGCCGCTGCCGGGTTTGCCGGTGGTGCGCGACCTCATTGTCGACATGACGCAGTTCTTCAAGCAATACCACTCGATCAAGCCGTATCTCGTCAACGACACGCCGCCGCCCGAGAAGGAGCGCCTGCAGTCGCCCGAGGAGCGTGACGAGCTCAACGGCCTGTACGAATGCATCCTGTGCGCGAGCTGCTCCACGAGCTGCCCGAGCTTCTGGTGGAATCCGGACAAGTTCGTCGGCCCGGCCGGCCTGCTGCAGGCCTACCGATTCATCGCCGACAGCCGCGATCAGGCCACGAGCGAGCGTCTCGACAACCTCGAGGATCCGTACCGCCTGTTCCGCTGCCACACCATCATGAACTGTGTGGACGTCTGCCCCAAGAGCCTGAACCCCACGAAGGCCATCGGGAAGATCAAGGAGCTGATGGTGCGCCGCGCCGTCTGAGGCGCTCGCGTGCCGTGATAAGGTCCCTGCAAGCTGCATGATGGACACTGCACTCGACGAACGCTCGCTGAGCAAGCTGCGCTGGCGCTGCCGGCGTGGCCTGCTCGAGAACGACCTGTTCATCGAGCGCTTCTTCGCACGCCACGGGTCGACGATCACGGTGCGCCAGGCCGAGGGGCTGCAGGCCCTGATGGAGCTGGCCGACAACGACCTGCTGGATCTGCTGCTGGCCCGCAAGGAGCCGCAGGGCGAACTCGATCGCGCCGAGGTGCGCGAAGTGCTGGCCCTGCTGCGTCGGCGCGGATGACGTTTTTTGGATAGCCTCAAGGAAGAGCCATGACACCGTCTGATGTGAAAGCCACCCTGTCGTTCTCGGACGGCAGCCCCTCGATGGAGCTCCCCATCTACAAGGGCACGATCGGCCCGGACGTGATCGACATCCGCAAGCTCTACGCGCAGACGGGCAAGTTCACCTACGACCCCGGCTTCCTGTCTACTGCCTCGTGCAATTCGTCGATCACCTACATTGACGGCGACAAGGGCGAGCTGCTCTACCGCGGCTACCCGATCGAGCAACTGGCCGAGCACTGCGACTTCCTCGACACCTGCTACCTGCTGCTGTACGGGGAGTTGCCCAACGCCGCCCAGAAGAAGGACTTCGACTCGCGCGTGACCAACCACACGATGGTCAACGAGCAGATGCAGTTCTTCCTGCGTGGTTTCCGCCGCGATGCCCATCCGATGGCCGTGCTCACCGGCCTGGTGGGCGGCATGTCGGCCTTCTATCACGACAGCACCGACATCAACAACCCGCAGCACCGCGAGATCTCGGCGATCCGTCTGATCGCCAAGATGCCCACGCTGGTGGCCATGGCCTACAAGTACTCCATCGGCCAGCCCTACATCTACCCGAAAAACTCGCTGTCGTACACCGCGAACTTCCTGCGCATGATGTTCGCGACGCCCTGCGAGGAATACGAGCCCAACGACGTGCTGGTGCGTGCCCTGGACCGCATCTTCATCCTGCACGCCGACCACGAGCAGAACGCCTCCACCTCCACGGTGCGCCTGTGCGGGTCTTCGGGCACCAACCCGTTTGCTGCGATCGCCGCCGGCGTGGCCTGTCTGTGGGGTCCGGCCCACGGCGGGGCCAACGAGGCTTGCCTGAACATGCTGGAGGACATCCAGAAGATGGGCGGCGTGGCCAAGATCGGCGAGTTCATCGCCAAGGTCAAGGACAAGAACTCGGGCGTGCGCCTGATGGGCTTCGGCCACCGCGTCTACAAGAACTACGACCCGCGTGCCAAGCTGATGCGCGAGACCTGCCACGAGGTGCTGGGCGAGCTCGGCCTGGGCAACGACCCGCTGTTCAAGCTCGCCATGGAGCTCGAGAAGATCGCGCTGGAAGACGAATACTTCGTGGCCCGCAAGCTCTACCCGAACGTCGACTTCTACTCGGGCATCGTCCAGCGCGCCATCGGCATTCCGGTGAGCCTGTTCACGGCCATTTTCGCGCTGGCCCGCACGGTGGGCTGGATCGCCCAGCTCAACGAGATGATCAGCGACCCGGAGTACAAGATCGGCCGTCCGCGCCAGCTCTTCGTTGGCTCGCCCAAGCGTGACGTGAAACCCCTAGCCCAACGGGGCTGACACAGGGGCTGGGCCGCCCCTGGCGGTCTGAGTGGATCCCGATCTCCCGACCCCGGCCCCGCGCCGGGGTTTTTGCTTGCAAAAGCTTAAAATCATTGGCTTCCCACCCACGAGGCTGCCATGGGCCGCACGTTGTACGACAAGATCTGGGACGAGCATGTCGTCCACACCGAGGAAGATGGCACGGCCATCCTCTACATCGACCGCCACCTGCTGCATGAGGTGACGAGCCCGCAGGCCTTCGAGGGGCTGGAGGTGGCCGGTCGCAAGGTCTGGCGCCTGTCGGCCAACCTGGCGGTGAGTGATCACAACGTGCCCACGACCGACCGCAGCCAGGGCATTGCCGACCCGATTTCTCGCCTGCAGGTCGAGACGCTGGACCGCAACTGCGACCGGCTGGGCATCACGCAGTTCAAGATGAACGACAAGCGCCAGGGCATCGTGCACGTGATCGGCCCGGAGCAGGGCGCCACGCTGCCGGGCATGACGGTGGTCTGCGGCGACTCCCATACTTCCACCCACGGGGCCTTCGGCGCACTGGCCCACGGCATCGGCACCAGCGAGGTCGAGCACGTGCTGGCCACCCAGACGCTGCTGGCCAAGAAGGCCAAGAACATGCTGATCAAGGTGGAAGGGCAGCTTCCCAGGGGCTGTAGCGCCAAGGACATCGTGCTGGCCGTCATCGGCCGCATCGGCACGGCCGGCGGCACCGGCTACACGATCGAATTCGCCGGCAGTGCGATTCGCGCGCTCAGCATGGAGGGCCGCATGACGGTGTGCAACATGGCCATCGAGGCCGGCGCGCGTGCCGGCCTGGTGGCGGTGGACGACACCACGATCCAGTACGTCAAAGGGCGCCCGTATTCGCCCACGGGCGTGGAGTGGGATCAGGCCGTGGCCTACTGGCGCACCCTGCATTCGGACCCGGACGCGCACTGGGATGCGGTGGTCGAGCTCGACGCCAGCCAAATCCGCCCGCAGGTGACCTGGGGCACCTCGCCCGAGATGGTCGTCTCGATCGACGACTGCGTGCCCGACCCCGAGCGGGAAAAAGATGCCGTCAGACGCAGCGCGATGGAGCGGGCTCTGCAGTACATGGCCCTCGAGCCGAACAAGCCGGTGTCGGACATCCGCGTCGACAAAGTCTTCATCGGCTCGTGCACCAACTCGCGCATCGAAGACCTGCGCGAGGCGGCGGCCGTCGTGCGCCGCCTCGGGGGCAAGGTGGCGGCCAACGTGAAGCTGGCGATGGTCGTGCCCGGCTCGGGCCTGGTGAAGGAACAAGCCGAGCGCGAGGGCCTGGATCAGGTCTTCAAGGCGGCTGGCTTCGAATGGCGTGAGCCGGGCTGCTCGATGTGCTTGGCGATGAATGCCGACCGTCTTGAACCGGGTGAGCGCTGCGCCTCCACGTCCAACCGCAACTTCGAGGGGCGGCAGGGTGCCGGCGGGCGCACCCACCTGGTCAGCCCGGCGATGGCTGCGGCGGCGGCCATCGAGGGCCACTTCGTCGATGTGCGCCGCATTGCCTGAGGGGAGACCGAGCCATGAGACATCTGTGGATCATGCTGATGGTGACGGCTTTCGGATTGGCCGGCTGCAACACCATCGAAGGGCTGGGCAAGGATGTCCAGAAGGTCGGCGAGAAGATGGAAGAGGCGGCCAGCCGCAAGAAGTGATCTCATGAAGCCCTTTACCGTTCACAAAGGCGTGGTGGCGCCCATCGATCGTGAGAACGTCGATACTGACGCCATCATCCCCAAGCAGTTCTTGAAGTCGATCAAGCGCACGGGCTTTGGTCCGAACCTGTTCGACGAATGGCGCTACCTCGACCGCGGCGAGCCGGGGCAGGATCCGGCCACGCGCAAACCGAACCCGGACTTCGTGCTGAACCAGCCGCGCTACCAGGGCGCGTCAGTGCTGCTTGCCCGCAAGAACTTCGGCTGCGGCTCCAGCCGCGAGCACGCCCCCTGGGCGATCGAGCAATACGGCTTTCGCGCGTTGATCGCGCCGAGCTTTGCCGACATCTTCTTCAACAACTGCTTCAAGAACGGGCTGCTGCCCATCGTGTTGCCCGAGCACGAGGTGGCCCGGCTGTTCGACGAGGTGTATGCCTTCGTCGGCTATGAGCTCACGATCGATCTGCCTCGGCAGGTGGTGCTCAAGCCCGACGGCACCGAACTGGCCTTCGAGGTGCAGGCCTTTCGCAAGTACTGCCTGCTCAACGGCTTCGACGACATCGGCCTGACCCTGCGGCACGCCGACAAAATCAAGGCCTTCGAGGCCGAACGCCTGGCGCGCAAGCCCTGGCTCAACCACCGGCTGGTCGGCTGAGGCTGGCCACGGGTCTCAAGAACACAAGGACGACCATGAAGATCGCAGTCCTGCCGGGTGACGGCATCGGCACCGAAATCGTGGCCGAGGCCGTCAAGGTGCTTGGCTCGCTCGACCTGCACTTCGAGATGGAGCAGGCCCTGGTGGGCGGCGCCGCCTACGAGGCGCACGGCCATCCGCTGCCCGAACCCACCCTGGCGCTGGCGCAGCAGGCCGACGCCGTGCTTTTCGGTGCCGTGGGCGACTGGAAGTACGACAAGCTCGAGCGTGCGCTGCGTCCCGAGCAGGCTATCCTGGGTCTGCGCAAGCACCTGCAGCTCTTTGCCAACTTCCGCCCCGCGATCTGCTACGAGCAGCTCACCCACGCCTCCAGCCTCAAGCCCGAGCTGGTGGCCGGGCTGGACATCCTCATCATCCGCGAACTCACCGGCGACATCTACTTCGGCCAGCCCCGCGGCCGCCGGGCATCGGCCGACGGTGCCTTCCAGGGGGCGCCGGAGGCCTTCGACACGATGCGCTACAGCCGCCCCGAGATCGAGCGCATCGCCCATGTGGCCTTCCAGGCCGCCCGCAAGCGTGGCAGGAAGGTCACCAGTGTCGACAAGGCCAATGTGCTGGAGACCTTCCAGTTCTGGAAGGATGTGGTCACCGAGGTGCATGCGCAGTACCCGGACGTGGAACTCGAGCACATGTACGTCGACAACGCTGCGATGCAGTTGGTGAAGGCGCCGAAGAAATTCGACGTGATCGTCACCGGCAACATGTTCGGCGACATCCTGTCCGACGAGGCCGCGATGTTGACGGGCTCGATCGGCATGCTGCCCTCGGCCTCTCTCAACGACCGCGGGCAGGGCCTGTACGAACCCAGCCACGGCTCGGCGCCCGACATTGCGGGGCGGGGTGTGGCCAATCCGCTGGCCACCATCCTGAGTGCGGCGATGATGCTGCGCTTCAGCCTGAACCAGGCCGAGGCGGCCGACCGCATCGAACGCGCCGTGCAGGAGGTGCTGGCCCAAGGCCTGCGCACGGCCGACATTTTCAGCGAAGGCACCACCCGCGTGGGCACGAAGGAGATGGGCGACGCTGTGGTCGCCCGACTGAAAGCGCAGGGCTGAGCCCCCAAGTCCGGCCCCGGGCGCCGGCATTCGGGGAATCCGGTGGAACGAATCCACATCCTCTTGGCAACTTCTGGCGATAGACAACGATGGCAACGACTTTGGTAGGTTTGGTGGGCTGGCGTGGCATGGTCGGTTCGGTGCTCATGGATCGCATGCGCGCCGAAGGTGATTTCGACCTGATCGAACCCCTGTTCTTCAGCACCAGCAATGCGGGCGGTGCCGCCCCGGACATGGCAAAGAACGAGACGACGCTGAGGGACGCCTTCGACATCGAGGCGCTCAAGCGTTGCGACATCATCCTGACGGCCCAGGGCGGCGACTACACCTCCGAGGTCTTCCCCAAGCTGCGCGCCGCCGGCTGGAAAGGCCACTGGATCGATGCGGCCTCGACGCTGCGCATGAAGGACGATGCCGTCATCATTCTCGACCCGGTGAACCTGCCGGTGATCAAGAATGCGCTGGCCAAAGGCGGGCGCAACTGGATCGGGGGCAACTGCACCGTGAGCTGCATGCTCATGGGGGTGGGTGCGCTGTACAAGGCCGGGTTGGTCGAGTGGATGAGCACGATGACCTACCAGGCTGCCTCGGGCGGGGGGGCGCAGCACATGCGCGAGCTGCTCACGCAATTTGGCACACTCAACGCCGAAGTGCGCGCCCTGCTGGACGACCCCAAAAGTGCCATTCTCGAGATCGACCGGCGCATCATCGCCAAGCAGCGCAGCCTGTCGGCCGAGGAGGTGGCCCACTTCGGCGTGCCCCTGGGCGGCTCACTGATCCCCTGGATCGACAAGGACCTGGGCAACGGGGTGAGCCGTGAGGAATGGAAAGGCGGGGCCGAGACCAACAAGATCCTGGGCATCGGCGAAGGCTTCGGTACGCCGGCGATTCCCGTGGACGGCTTTTGCGTGCGCATCGGCGCGATGCGCTGCCACAGCCAGGCCCTGACCTTCAAGCTGAAGAAGGATGTGCCACTGGCCGACATCGAGGCGATGATTGCCGCTGACAATGCCTGGGTGAAAGTGGTGCCCAACACCCGCGAGGACACCCTGCGCGACCTCACCCCGGTGGCCGTCACCGGCACGCTGACCATCCCGGTGGGGCGTCTGCGCAAGCTGGCCATGGGGCCCGATTACCTCGGTGCCTTCACGATCGGCGATCAGCTCCTCTGGGGGGCTGCTGAACCGCTGCGCCGCATGCTGCGCATCATCATCGAACAATAAAGAGTCTCAGGGGTGTGGCGTGCGGCCCACAGTTCGTGCAATGTTTCCGGCTATCGGGGCTGGCGCGAATGTCAGCCATTGCATGAGCTTGTCATCGTATCTGCTTGATGCTATTGTGATTTCTGTCTTTCCTGCGGAAAATTCATAAATATCGATGACTCTGCAGGCCTGCTTGCGCGCTGGCGGCTTGTTTCATTGGGAGACGCCTTGAAACCATCTTCACGTTCCCTAGGGCGTTTCGCTCTGTCCGGGGTGGCTGCGGCCGCCATGTTTCTGGCGGCCGGTCCGGCCGCGGCGTTGGGTCTGGGCCGAGTGACGGTCCAGTCTGCGCTCGGCGAGGCACTGCGGGCGGAAATCGACATCACCAGCCTCACGCCGGAGGAGGCGGCCAACCTGCAGGCTCGCGTCGCGGCGCCCGATGCCTACCGGGCCGCCGGAGTCGAGTACAACGCCGTCCTCACCGGCACACGCGTCACCCTCGAGCGCCGGCCCGACGGTCGGCCCTACCTGCGGGTCTTCAGCGACCGTGCGGTCCAGGAGCCCTTCGTCGACGTGATCCTCGAGCTGTCCTGGACGTCGGGCCGGCTGGTGCGCGAGTACACCTTGCTGCTCGACCCGCCATCGTCCACGCGCCGGGCGGCCACGCCGGCTACCGCACCGATCATCGGTGCGACGCCGCCTGCGCCGCTGAGTCCTCCGGCAGCGACGCCACCGGCTACCGCAGCCCGTCCGGCGGCAGCGGCACGTCCGGCCGCAGCCGCACCTGCGCCCGCCCCGGCGCCGTCTGCTGCGCCGCAAGCCGCGACCGGCACGGCAGACCCAGACGACGAATACCGCGTGCGCCGCGGCGACACCTTGTATGGCATTGCCACGCGCGTCCAGCGTCCCGGCGTCTCGCTCGACCAGATGCTCGTGGCCCTGTTCCAGGCCAACCCTCAGGCTTTCGCCGGCGAGAACATGAACCGCCTGCGCGCGGGGGCCGTGCTGTCGGTCCCCGGGGCCGAGCAGGCGCTCAGCGTCTCACCTGGCGAGGCCCGCAGGATCATCCAGGCGCAAAGCGCCGATTTCAACGCCTATCGTCAGCGGCTGGCCGCCGCGACCCGGCAGACGGCCACCGAAGAGCCCACCCGCCAGGCGTCCGGACGGGTGGAAGCCGAGGTGCAGGACCGTCGTCAGGCTGCTGATGCGTCTGCGGACCGGCTGACGCTGAGCAAGGGTGCCGTGGCTGCGGCCCCCGGTGCCGCCTCGGCCGAGGATCGCATCGCCCAGCAGCGCCAGCAGCAGGAGGCGGCCCAGCGCGTGGCGGAGCTGTCGCGCAACGTCGAGGAACTCAAGCGCATCGCGCCGGCCGGCGCCCCGGCGGCACCTGCACCGGCGCCGGCGCCGGCGCCGGCGGCCTCGCCTGCGGCCGGCGTGAGTGTGCCCGTGGCGGCGGCTCCGGTGGCGTCAGCGTCCGCGCCGGTGGCGGCCTCGGTCGCCCAGCCCGAAGCCCCGGCCAGTGTGGCGTCCGACACTGCCGGCGTGGCGGCGGCGGCCGCCTCGGAGCCGGCCGCGGCCCAGGCTCCGGCGCCGGTCCCCGCACCGCCCCCTGCACCGGCCCCGGGGCCCACGCCGGCCCCGGCCGAGCCCAGCCTGATCGACGACCTGCTGGCCAATCCGCTCACGCTGCCTCTGGCCGGCGGCTTGGTGGCCCTGCTCGTGGGCCTGGGCGTCTACCGTCTGCGCTCGCGGACCAAGAAGGACAGCGGGGAGACCTCCTTCCTCGAAAGCCGCCTGCAGCCTGACTCCTTCTTCGGCGCCAGTGGCGGCCAGCGAGTGGACACCAAGGATGCCACCGGGGCGCCTTCGTCGCTGAGTTATTCGCTCAGCCAGCTCGATGCCATCGGCGACGTCGACCCGGTGGCCGAGGCCGATGTCTACCTGGCCTACGGCCGTGACCTGCAGGCCGAGGAGATCCTCAAGGAAGCCATGCGTGCCAACCCTGAGCGCCTGGCCATCCGCACCAAGCTGCTCGAGGTCTATGCCAAGCGTCGCGACGCCAAGGGCTTCGAACTGCTGGCCACCCAGTTGTATGGCTTGACCGGCGGCCAGGGCGAGGACTGGGCCCGCGCCCAGGAACTGGGCCGCCAGATCGACCCTGACAACGCGCTGTACCAACCGGGCGGCGCGCCACCGGATGCCGTCAAGCTGCCCGAAGGGGGCTATGAGCCGCTGGGGGCGAGCACGATGCCCCAGTCGGTGATGCCCACGCCGTCGACCTATGCCGAGGCGTCCAAGGCCCAGGCCAATGTCGATCTCGATCTGGACCTGCCCTTGGGCGACGAACCCGCGCCCAGCAGTTTCAATTCCGAGTCGACCCAGCCGCTGGCTGCCGTTGCGGCCGTGTCTGAGCGGGCCCAGGCCGGATCCCCAGATCCCGAAGTCCCGCCTGCCCGGGAGGTTGCATCCGAGATGGACATGGCCTTCGAGCTGCCGGAACTGCCCGAGGTGGCGCCCGCCCAGCCCGCCGCCCGCGCCGATGCACCCAATTCGCGCTCGATGGATTTCGACCTGGGTGAGTTGTCGCTCGACCTGGGCCCGACCCCATCGCCCGAGACGGGCCCTGGGGCCGCTGACGAACTGGCCGGGCTGGATCTTGGCGACGGAGAGACCTCCGGCGATCCGATGGAGCGCAAGCTGGAGCTGGCCGAGGAGTTCCGCCAGATCGGTGACCGCGAAGGGGCTCGCGAACTCCTGCAGGAGGTCGTGTCCAAGTCCAGTGGGGCGCTCAAGGCCAAGGCCCAGAGCATGCTCGCTGAACTGGCCTGAACACAGCATGCCCGTCACGGGCCAGGGGGCGCGGGTCGCCACCTGGCCCGTTGCCTTTCCGAGACCCTGAGCAACCGACCTGGGAACGCTTGCCGTGAGGATCGCACTGGGTGTCAGCTACCGAGGCACGGCCTACCTGGGCTGGCAGAGTCAACCCGGCGGGCGCGCGGTGCAGGACCACCTCGAGCAGGCGCTGACGCGCTTTGCCGATGCCCCGGTGCGGGTGGTCTGTGCCGGGCGGACCGACGCCGGCGTGCACGGACTCAACCAGGTCGTCCACTTCGACACCGATCGCCGGCGCGAGCCCTTTTCCTGGGTGCGCGGCACCAACACTTTTCTGCCCCACGACATCGCCGTGCAGTGGTGCTGCCCCGTCCCGGACGACTTCCACGCCCGCAACAGCGCGCGGTCGCGCCGCTATGCCTACGTGCTGCGCGAATCGCCAGTGCGCCCGGCCCTGGACTGCGGCCTGGTGGGCTGGGTCTTCCGTCCGCTGGACGCACAGGCGATGCGCCGTGCTGCCGCCCACCTGCTGGGCCGGCACGACTTCAGTGCCTTTCGATCGTCGGAGTGTCAGGCCCGCAGTCCGGTCAAACATCTCACCGAGCTCTCGATTGAGCGGCATGGGGCCTACTGGCGCTTCGAATTCGAGGCCGATGCCTTCTTGCACCACATGGTGCGCAACCTGATGGGATGCCTGATCGCGGTGGGCGCCGGGACCCGCGAGCCGGACTGGGTGGCACGGGTGCTGGCCGGCCGTGACCGCACGTTGGCTGCCCCCACCTTTGCGCCGGATGGCCTGTACTTCCTCGGGCCCCGCTACGATGCGCATCTGGGGCTGCCGGTGCACACGGCGGCCCATGACTGGCTGCCCGGTCCGGCGGCTACGGAGGGTCCGAGATGACCATGCCTGCCCAACGCACCCGCATCAAGATCTGTGGTCTCACGCGCCAGGCCGATGTCGAGGCGGCGGTGGCCGCCGGGGCCGACGCCATCGGCCTGGTGTTCTATGACCGCAGCCCGCGCCATGTCAGCCTGGAGCAGGCCGTGACGCTGGTGCGCCGGCTGCCACCGTTCGTCACGCCGGTGGGCTTGTTCGTGAACGCGGCGGCCGACGAGGTACGCCGGGCCTGCGAGGCCATTCCGCAACTGGTGCTGCAGTTCCATGGTGACGAAACACCGCAGGACTGCGAGGCTGCCGGCCGACCCTATCTGCGCGCCGCCCGCATGGCGCCCGGCTTCGATTTGCTACACTTCGCGCAGCGTTTTGCCACCGCCCAGGCCGTGCTGCTGGATGCGCACGTCGAAGGTTACGGTGGCGGTGGAAAGGTCTTCGATTGGTCACTCATTCCCCCCGGCGTGCCCTGTCCGGTCGTTTTGTCTGGTGGGTTGAATCCTGCAAACGTGACCGATGGGGTGCTTCAGGTCCGGCCCTGGGCCGTTGACGTGAGTTCCGGCGTCGAATCCGCCAAGGGCATCAAGGATGCCGCGGCGATGCGCCGGTTCTGCGAGGCGGTTCGCGAAGCCGATGCGCGTATCGCAGCCGCCATCGCCTGACCCCGTTCACCTGAAGCCATGTTGAACTACCAGCAACCCGATGCCCGGGGGCATTTTGGCCCGTATGGCGGCTCTTTCGTCGCCGAAACCCTCACCCATGCCCTGGACGAACTCAAGGCGGCCTACGAGCGCTACCGCCACGACCCCGAGTTCCAGGCCGAATTCCGCAGTGAACTGGCCCATTTCGTCGGCCGTCCGAGCCCTGTCTACCACGCCGCGCGCCTGAGCCGCGAGCTGGGCGGGGCGCAGATCTACCTCAAGCGCGAGGACCTCAACCACACCGGCGCCCACAAGGTGAACAACACCATCGGGCAGGCCCTGCTGGCGCGTCGCATGGGCAAGCCGCGTGTGATCGCCGAGACGGGCGCGGGCCAGCATGGCGTGGCCACCGCGACGATTTGCGCGCGCTATGGCATGGAGTGCGTGGTCTACATGGGCAGCGAGGACGTGAAGCGCCAGTCGCCCAATGTCTACCGCATGCACCTGCTGGGCGCGACCGTGGTGCCGGTGGAAAGCGGTTCGCGCACCCTGAAGGATGCGCTCAACGAAGCCCTGCGCGACTGGGTCACCCACGTGGAGAACACCTTCTACATCATCGGCACGGTGGCCGGCCCCGCGCCTTACCCTGCGATGGTGCGCGACTTCCAGAGCGTGATCGGCGAGGAATGCCTCGTGCAGATGCCCGAGATGACGGGCCGCCAGCCCGATGCCGTGATCGCCTGCGTGGGCGGCGGCAGCAATGCCATGGGCATCTTCTACCCCTACATCCCGCACGAGTCGGTGCGCCTGATCGGCGTCGAGGCGGCCGGGGAGGGGCTGGACACCGGCAAGCATGCGGCGTCGCTGAGTGCCGGCTCGCCGGGCGTGCTGCACGGCAACCGCACCTACCTGCTGCAAGACGACAACGGGCAGATCATCGAGACCCACTCGATCTCGGCCGGCCTGGATTATCCGGGCGTGGGCCCCGAGCATGCCTACCTGAAGGACATCGGCCGCGCCGAGTACGTGGGCGTGACCGACAAGGAGGCGCTCGACGCCTTTCACCGCCTGTGTCGCACCGAGGGCATCATTCCGGCGCTGGAATCCAGCCACGCGGTGGCCTATGCGATGCAACTGGCCCCTACGATGCGCCCGGACCAGACCTTGCTCGTGAATCTGTCGGGCCGTGGCGACAAGGACATCGGCACGGTGGCCGACCTCTCGGGCGCCGAGTTCTATTGCCGTCCGTCCTGCCGGGGCCAGAGCGTCAAGGGTGGCGACGCCCAGGCGATGAAGGGGCCGAAATGAGCCGCATCGCTGCCACCTTCGCCCGCCTGCGCGAGCAGGGCCGCAAGGCCCTCATCCCCTACGTCACCGCCGGCGACCCCTATGCCGACGTCACACCCGAGCTGATGCTGGCCCTGGCCGACGCCGGGGCCGACGTGATCGAACTGGGCGTCCCGTTTTCCGACCCGATGGCCGACGGCCCGGTGATCCAGAAGGCTGCCGAGCGGGCCCTGGCCCGCGGGATCGGCCTGCCCCAGGTGTTCGACCAGGTCCGGGCCTTCCGTGTGAGCAACACGACCACCCCGGTGGTCTTGATGGGCTATGCCAACCCGATCGAACGCTATGACCAGCGCCACGGCGAAGGGGCCTTCGTGCAGGCTGCGCGTGAGGCTGGTGTCGATGGCGTGCTGGTGGTCGACTACCCGCCCGAGGAATGCGAGGCTTTTGCCGCCACGCTGAAATCCCAGGGCCTGGACCCGATCTTCCTGCTGGCCCCGACCTCCACCGCCGAGCGCATGCAGCAGGTCGGGCGGGTCGCCAGCGGCTACGTGTACTATGTGTCCCTGAAAGGCGTGACCGGTGCCGGGCACCTGGACACGGCGGCGGTGGCGCAGATGCTGCCCCGTATCCGCGAGCATGTCTCGGTGCCGGTGGGCGTGGGGTTTGGCATCCGCGATGCCGACACTGCCCGGGCCGTGGCGGCCGTCTCCGATGCGGTGGTGATTGGCTCGCGCCTCGTGCAATTGCTGGAAGAACAGCCGCGCGACCGCGTGGTGGCGGCCGGGTGCGAGTTCATCGCGCAGATCCGTGCCGCCCTTGACAGCCTGGAAGGAGTTCATCGATGAGTTGGCTTGAAAAACTGCTGCCCCCGAAAATCCAGCAGACCGACCCGGCCGAGCGCCGTTCGGTGCCGGAAGGGCTGTGGATCAAGTGCCCGTCGTGCGAAACGGTGCTGTACAAGACCGACCTGGAGCACAACCACTACGTCTGCCCCAAGTGCGCGCACCATCACCGCATCAACGCGCGCGCACGGCTGGACAAATTCCTCGACGCCGAGGGCCGCTACGAGATCGGCCAGGAGGTCATCCCGGTCGATGCACTGAAGTTCCGCGACAGCAAGAAATACCCCGACCGCCTGAAGGATGCGCTGGAGACCACAGGCGAGACCGACGCGCTCGTCGTGATGGGCGGTGCCGTGCTGAGCATGCCTGTGGTGGCCGCCTGTTTCGAATTCGACTTCATGGGCGGCTCTATGGGCTCGGTGGTGGGTGAGCGCTTCGTGCGTGGCGTCGAGACCGCGCTGGAACAAAAGACACCGTTCATCTGCTTCACCGCCACCGGAGGGGCACGCATGCAGGAAGGCCTGCTCAGCCTGATGCAGATGGCCAAGACCAATGCGGCGCTCACCCGCCTGGCCAAGGCCAAGCTGCCCTACATCAGTGTGCTGACCGACCCGACCATGGGCGGCGTGTCGGCCAGCTTCGCCTTCGTGGGCGACGTGGTGATTGCCGAGCCCAAGGCTCTGATCGGCTTTGCCGGCCCGCGGGTCATCGAGAACACCGTGCGCGAGAAGCTGCCCGAGGGCTTCCAGCGCTCAGAGTTCCTGATGCAGAAGGGGGCGCTGGACATGATCGTCGACCGGCGCGAGCTGCGGCCCACGGTGGCCCGCCTGCTGGCCATGCTGCAGCGCCAGCCGGCCGACGCGGTGGCCTGATCGTTTCTATCCGCGCTTGCGGGACCGGCTTCGCGCCGGCCCTTGGCGGTGCCCCCCCGCATTGACACCGAGGCCGTCCCGGCGACCGCCGGCGGCTTACCATCGCCCCATGAGTTCTCCCAAAACCCTGGCCGACTGGCTGGCGCACTGCGAGCGCCTGCACCCCAGCACGATCGATCTCACGCTCGAGCGGGTCCAGGCCGTGGCTGCCCGACTGGACCTGCACTTCGACTGCCCGGTGGTGACGGT
This sequence comes from Caldimonas hydrothermalis, assembly GCF_056746695.1. NCBI lineage: Bacteria > Pseudomonadati > Pseudomonadota > Betaproteobacteria > Burkholderiales > Sphaerotilaceae > Caldimonas > Caldimonas hydrothermalis. Next base: position 162,410 of record NZ_JBWQXA010000005.1, read on the forward strand.
CGCCGGCACCAATGGCAAGGGCTCCACCTGCGCCATGCTGGAGGCCATCGCGCTGCAAGCGGGCTACCGCACTGGCGTCTACACCTCGCCCCATCTCGTGCATTTCGAGGAGCGCTGCCGCATCCGCGGCGAGGTGGTGGCCGCCGAGGCCCTGCTGCCGCATTTCGAGGCGGTGGAAGCCGCCCGCGAAGGGCAGGGCTTGACCTACTTCGAGTTCACCACCCTGGCGATCCTGCGGCTTCTGTCACAGTCGGGGCTGGACCTGGTGGTGCTCGAAGTGGGCCTGGGCGGGCGCCTGGACGCGGTCAACGTGATCGATGCCGACTGTGCCGTCATCACCAGCATCGACCTGGACCACATGGACTACCTGGGGCCCGACCGCGAGAGTATCGGGCGCGAGAAGGCGGGCATCATGCGCGCCGGGCGCCCGGTGGTCGTCAGCGACCCGATGCCGCCGCACAGCGTGATCGAGCGGGCCCAGGCGCTGGGCGCCGACCTGCACCTGTTCGGGCGGGACTTCCGCTACAGCGGCGACCGCCAGCAATGGAACTGGTCGGGCCGGCACCGTCGCTACAACGCGATGGCCTACCCGGCGCTGCGAGGCGCCAACCAGTTGCTCAACGCCTCCGGGGTGCTGGCGGCCTTCGAGACGCTGCACGAGCGCCTGCCCATCAATGCCCAGGCCGTGCGCAATGGCCTGGCGATGGTGGAGCTGCCCGGGCGCTTCCAGATCGTGCCCGGCCAGCCCACGCTGGTGCTGGATGTGGCCCACAACCCGCACGCGGTGGCCACGCTGGCCGAGAACCTCGACCAGATGGGCTTCTTCCCACGCACGCACGCCGTGTTCGGTGCGATGGCCGACAAAGACGTGAACGCCATTCTGCGGCGCATGCACGTGCTGGTCGATGCCTGGTACTTCACCGACCTGCCCACGGGCCGGGCCCTTCCGGGCGCCGACCTGCTGCGCCGCTGGCACACCCTGCCGGCGCGCACGCCGGTGCAGGCCGTCGCGTCGGTGCATGCCACGCCGCTTCAGGCCTTGCAGTGCGCGCTGTCCGCGGCGGACCCGGCTGATAGAATCGTGGTCTTCGGGTCCTTCTTCACCGTCGGGGGCGTGTTGCAGGGCGGCCTGCCCCGCCTGTCGGCCCGGCACCTGGGCTGAGGCGGCCTGGACGGCCGGCGGGCCGGCTGCAAGGCCGGCGTTCCCACATTCCGAGACGCATGGGTCTGCTCTCCTTCTTCAAGCGTGTCGCAGCCTCGGGCGAGGCCCCTGCGGCGTCGTCCCGCCCGGACGACACGGTCGAACAAGCCCGGACCCGGGCCCGGCATCGCCTCATCGGGGCCGTGGTGCTGGTGGGGGTGGCCGTGATCGGCTTCCCGATGCTGTTCGAGACCGAGCCGCGCCCGGTTCCCACCGACTTGCCGATCGAGATTCCGGCCAAGGAGACCCCCAGGGTCCGCGCGCCGGCCCCCTTGCCTGCGCCGGCTGCCTCCGCGGCGCGGGCCCCGGAACCAGCGATGATCGAGGAGCGCGCGGCCGATGCCGGCCGCGAGGTGCCGGCTCCCGAGCCTTCCGTCGCGGCTGCCCCGGCGTCAGCCCCGCCCGCGGCGCCGCGCACGGCCCCCGCGCCGAGCCCGGCACCGGCCCGCGACAAGGCCGAGGCCGAGGCCGCCAGGGCCCGGGCCCTGCTCGAAGGCCGTCCATCCGCACAGGCCGAGGAGGCGGCGGCACGCTACGTGGTGCAGGTGGGCGCCTACAGCGAGACGGCCAGTGCCCGCGAGGTGCGTGCCAAGGTCGAGAAGCTCGGATTCAAGACCTACACACAGGTGGTCGACACGGCGGCGGGGCAGCGCATCCGCGTGCGGGTGGGCCCGTTTGCCTCACGGGACAAGGCCCAGCAGGCGGCCGATAGGCTCAAGGCCGCCGGCCTGCCCGGGGCAGTGCTCACGCTGTAAGCCATGGACGCCATCGGCTGGGTCGACATCGCCCTCGTCACGCTGCTGCTGGTATCGGTGGTGCTGGGCCTCGTGCGTGGCTTGGTCTTCGAGGTGCTGGCCCTGGCCGGATGGGTGGTGGCCTTCTTTGCTGCGCAGTGGATCACGCCGCAGTGGAGCACGGCCGTGCCCATCGGCACCCCCGGGTCGATGGTGAACCACGTCAGCACCTTTGCGATCGTCTTCGTGGCCACGCTGTTCGTTTGGGGCTTGCTGGCCTGGCTGGTCAAGAAGCTGGTCCATGCCAGTGCGCTCAGCCTGCTTGACCGGCTCATGGGGGCCGCCTTCGGCCTGGTGCGTGGCGTGCTGATCGCCCTGGTGGTTACCCTGCTCGTGACCTGGACGCCACTGGCGCGCAGCGAACCCTGGCGTGCATCGCATGGGGCGGCGCTGCTGCAGCAGATGCTCCAAGGTCTCAAGCCCCTCATGCCCCGCGAGCTGGCCGACCGGCTCGCGCCCCGTTGAATTGTCTGGAAGGTAAACCATGTGCGGCATCGTGGGCGTCATCTCGAAGGCGCCGGTCAACCAGCTCATCTACGACGCGCTGCTGTTGCTTCAGCACCGCGGCCAGGACGCGGCGGGCATCGTCACGGCGATGGACACCAAGTTTTTCATGCACAAGGCGCGTGGCATGGTGCGCGATGTCTTCCGCACCCGCAACATGCGCGCGCTGCCCGGCAGCGTCGGGTTGGGCCAGGTGCGCTACCCCACGGCCGGCAACGCCTACAGCGAAGAAGAAGCGCAACCCTTTTACGTGAATGCGCCTTTCGGCCTGGTGCTCGTGCACAACGGCAACCTCACCAATGCCCATGCGCTGCGCAAGGAGCTCTTTGCGATCGACCGGCGCCACCTCAACACCGAGAGCGACTCCGAAGTGCTGCTCAACGTGCTGGCCCATGAGCTGGAGCTGGCCGCGCGCGACCTGCCCCTCACGCCGGAGGAGGTCTTCAAGGCCGTGCGCGGCGTACACAAGCGCATCAAGGGTTCGTATGCGGTGGTCTGCCTGATCGCCGGCTATGGTCTGCTGGCCTTCCGTGACCCTTACGGCATCCGCCCGCTGTGCTACGGTCAGGCCGATCTGCCCGAGGGCCCCGAGGTGATAGTGGCCAGCGAGTCCGTGGCGCTGGAAGGCACGGGCCACCGCTTCATCCGCGACGTGGCGCCGGGCGAGGCGATCTTCATCGACCTGGACGGCCGAGTACACGCGCAGCAATGCGCCGAGCATCCCAGTCTGAACCCCTGCGTCTTCGAGTTCGTCTATCTGGCCCGTCCGGACTCCGTCATCGACGGCATTTCGGTCTACCAAGCCCGGCTCAACATGGGTGAGACGCTCGCCCAGCGAGTCATCTCGACCATGCCGCCCAGCGAGATCGACGTGGTGATCCCGATTCCGGAATCCAGCCGACCGTCGGCGATGCAACTGGCACAGAAGATCGGCAAGCCCTACCGAGAAGGTTTCGTGAAGAACCGCTACGTGGGGCGTACCTTCATCATGCCGGGGCAGGCCGTGCGCCGCAAATCCGTGCGCCAGAAGCTCAATGCAATGCCTCAGGAGTTCAAGGGGCGCAACGTGCTGCTGGTGGACGACTCCATCGTGCGTGGCAACACCTCGCGCGAGATCGTGCAGATGGCGCGCGAGGCCGGAGCGCGCAGGGTCTACATGGCCTCGGCAGCACCGCCGGTGCGCTATCCCAATGTCTACGGCATCGACATGCCCACCAAGAGCGAGCTGATCGCGCATGGCCGCAGCATCGAGGAGATCCGCGAATTCATCGGCGCCGACGCGCTGATCTACCAGGACGTGGCGGCCATGAAGAAGGCCGTGGGCTCGCTCAACACCGGCATCGACGGCCTGGAAGCCTCGTGTTTCGACGGCCACTACATCACCGGCGACGTGAGTGCCGAGGACTTCGCCGCCATCGAGACCCAGCGCACCTCGCAAGGCGAGGAAGAGGAACCCGGCCGTACCCGCCTGGCGCTGCAAAGCGCGGGCGAGGCCTGAAGGAGGGGTGATGAGCGACAAGCCCGGCATCCCCCGCGTGGACCTGCCCGCCGATGCCCGCCTGGACACCCTGGCGGTGCGTGAGGGCCTGCCCGCCACGCCCTGGGGGGAGAACTCCGAGGCGCTCTTCCTCACCAGCAGCTTCGTGCACCCGGACGCCGCCACCGCGGCCGCGCGTTTCGCCAACGAGGAAGAGGCCTTCGTCTATACCCGCTTCACCAACCCCACCACGATGATGATGGAGCGGCGTCTGGCGGCCCTGGAAGGGGCGCAGGCCTGCATCGCCACCTCCAGCGGCATGGCGGCCATCCTGTTGCTCGTGATGGGCCTGCTCAAGGCGGGCGACCACATCATCTGCTCGCAAAGCGTCTTCGGCTCGACCATCAAGCTGCTGGGCGGCGAGATGGCCAAGTTCGGTGTCGAGACCACCTTCGTCTCGCAGACCGACGTGACCCAGTGGCGTGCGGCGCTCAAGCCCAACACGAAGCTGCTGTTTGCCGAGACGCCCACGAACCCGCTCACCGAGGCCTGCGACATCGCCGCGCTGGCCGAGATCGCCCACGGTGCCGGCGCCTGGCTGGCCGTGGACAATTGCTTCTGTTCGCCGGCCCTGCAGCAGCCCATCCAGTGGGGTGCCGACTTCGTCATCCACTCCGGCACCAAGTACCTCGATGGCCAGGGCCGCGTGATCGCCGGGGCCGTGTGCGGACCCCAGGCCGAGATCGAGGGCAGGCTCGTACCCTTGATGCGCAGCGCCGGCATGTGCCTGTCGCCCTTCAACGCATGGGTGGTGCTCAAGGGGCTGGAGACGCTGTCCATCCGCATGAAGGCGCAGAGCGAGCGGGCCCTGGCGCTGGCGCAATGGCTGGAGACGCACCCGCAGGTCGAGCGCGTCTACTATCCCGGCCTGGCCTCGCATCCGCAGCACGAGCTGGCGATGCGCCAGCAGAACGGGCTGGGCGGGGCGGTGCTGTCCTTCATCGTGAAAGGCCAAGCCCAGGGCGGGCCCGAACGGGCACGCCGCAACGCCTTTCACGTGATCGACAGCACCCGCATCTGCTCGATCACCGCCAACCTCGGCGACACCAAGACCACCATCACCCATCCGTCCAGCACCTCGCACGGACGCCTGAGCGAAGACCAGCGCCTGGCGGCCGGCATCACCCAGGGCCTGATCCGCGTGGCTGTGGGCCTGGACGATGTCGAAGACCTGAAGGCCGACCTGCTGCGCGGCCTGGACACTCTGACCGCATGACCCAAGTCCGCACCCGCTTCGCCCCGTCCCCGACGGGCTTCATCCACCTGGGCAACATCCGCTCGGCACTCTACCCCTGGGCCTTCGCGCGGGCCAACCAAGGTGTGTTCATCCTGCGCATCGAGGACACCGATCTCGAGCGCTCCTCCCAGGCTGCTGTCGATGTCATTCTCGAAGGGATGAAATGGCTGGGTCTGGACCCGGACGAAGGTCCGTACTTCCAGATGCAGCGCATGGACCGTTACAAGGCCGTGATCTCGCAGATGCTGGAACAGGGCCTGGCCTACCGCTGCTACATGACCCCGGCCGAGCTGGACGCGCTGCGCGAGCGCCAGATGGCCGCCAAGCAAAAACCCCGCTACGACGGCACCTGGCGCCCCGAGCCCGGCAAGACTCTGCCGCCCGTGCCCGAGGGGGTGCAACCGGTGATCCGGTTCAAGAACCCCATCGGTGGAGCCGTGGTGTGGGACGACAAGGTCAAGGGCCGCATCTCGATCAGCAACGACGAGCTCGACGACCTGGTGATCGCCCGGCCCGACGGGACGCCGACCTACAACTTCTGCGTGGTGGTGGACGACATCGACATGGGCATCACCCATGTCATCCGTGGCGACGACCATGTGAACAACACGCCGCGCCAGATCAACATCTTCCGTGCGCTCGGCCAGGAGCCGCCGGTCTATGCCCATCTGCCCACCGTGCTGAACGAGCAGGGCGAGAAGATGAGCAAACGCAACGGCGCCAAGCCCGTGACGCAGTACCGCGACGAAGGCTACCTGCCCGACGCGATGATCAACTACCTCGCGCGCCTGGGCTGGAGCCATGGCGACGACGAGATCTTCACGCGCGAACAGTTCCTGCAGTGGTTCGACCTCGACCACCTGGGCAAGAGTGCCGGCCAGTTCGACGAGGCCAAGCTGCGCTGGGTGAATGCGCAGCACCTCAAGATGACCGAGGACGTGAAACTCGTGCCGCTGGTGCGTGAGCAGCTCGCGCGCCTGGGCTTGCATGCCGGCGATGATGCGGCCCTGGCCCGCATGTGCGGGCTCTTCAAGGACCGTTGCAGCACCACGGTGGAACTGGCGCAGTGGCTGGCGATGTACTTTGCGCCGGTGCAACCCGCTCCCGGAGACCTGGCCGCCCACGTGACCGAGGCCGTGAAGCCCGCGCTGCAAACCCTGCGCGACAAGCTCACCACGGTGGCGTGGGAGAAGGCGGCCCTCCAACAGGCCATCAAGGACAGCATCGCCGCCCATGGCCTGAAGATGCCGCAACTGGCCATTCCCGTGCGCGTGCTGGTGTGCGGCCGGACCCAGACACCGTCGATCGATGCGGTGCTCGAACTCTTCGATCGTGAGACCGTGCTCGAGCGCTTGCACATCTGAGAATTTTCGTTATATACTTTCGGTCTCGCTTGAACGGCGCGACGCAAACAGAAATCAGCAATGGTTTCTGGCACCTCGATGGGGGTATAGCTCAGCTGGGAGAGCGCTTGCATGGCATGCAAGAGGTCAGCGGTTCGATCCCGCTTACCTCCACCAACTCTGGTGGCGCGCGGTTCAAGTCGGCGAAGATTTCAGTCCCCTTCGTCTAGAGGCCTAGGACACGACCCTTTCACGGTTGTAACAGGGGTTCGAATCCCCTAGGGGACGCCAAGTTTGGCGGTGCTTGTCGCAGCAATGCGAGAAACCCGCTACCGACGCGGAGTGGTAGTTCAGTCGGTTAGAATACCGGCCTGTCACGCCGGGGGTCGCGGGTTCGAGTCCCGTCCACTCCGCCAATTTCTTTCACGGGCTGATTCTTCGGAATCAGCCCGTTTCGTTTTTTGAATCTGGGTCCGTCGGTCTCATCGACGGGCTCATCGCTCGTCCCATTCGTCCCAATCCTTGCGCGTTGTCTGCAGGGCTTGCTGCCGTTGAGCCGATCGGCTCTTGCGATGCGCCCCCGCCTTGCGCTGCTGTGCCGGCGCCACCAGCGGGTTGCGGGGCTTGGGGGCGGGGATGTGCAGCTTGCGCTTGCGCTGCGAGGTCATGGCTTCGCCGTGGACTGCACCTGGTCGATCACCGTCTTGGCGGCACGGAAGCCTTCGATGGCAGCGGGAAAGCCGCAGTAGAGGGCCGAGTGCAGCAGCATCTCCTTCAGTTCCTCGACCGTGACGCCGTTGTTCAGCGCACCGCGCACGTGGCCTTCGAGTTCCTGGCGCTTGCCCAGGGCCACGAGCATGGCCACGGTGATCATGCTGCGCGTCTTCGGGTCCAGGCCGGGGCGGGGCCACACGGTGCCCCAGGCCAGCGAGGTGACGAGTTGCTGCAACTCGGCGTGGAAGTCGTCGGCATTGGCAAAGGCACGCTCGACGAAGTCAGGGCCCATCACGCGTTGGCGCATGGCCAGGCCGTCGCGAAAGGCATCGCGGCTGAGGTTGAGCGTGAGGTCGGCGGTGCTGGGGTCGGGGATGTGGCTCATGGTGCAAGGAAATCGGCGGCTCAGGGCGCCGATTCTCGCTCAGACCCTGAGGGCCCGACCTGGGGCTTTCCGCGCGGGATCAGGCTGGTGACGAGGGCGGTGCCCACCAGGACGCAGCCGGCCAGCATGGCCGACGTGACGGCTTCGTCCAGGAAGCCCCAGCCCCGCAGCACCGCAAAGGCCGGGATCAGGATGGTCATGGTGATGGGATGGGTGGGCCCCACGCGGCCCATCAGTCGGAAGTAGAAGCAGAGGATATAGGCCAGGCCCGTGCACACCAGGGCCACCGGGCCGAAGGGGCCGGCGGCCAAGCGCATGAAGAGGAAGAACGCGCCCCAGAGGCGGCCAGGAGGACGAGTTCGGTGAGATCGCGGGGCTTCATGCGGCCAGCACCCGTTCGAGGCGAAGCAGCGCGACCTTGCGTTCCAGGCCGCCGGCGTAGCCGATGAGGCGGCCGTCGCTGCCCACGATGCGGTGGCAGGGCACGAGGATGGACACCGGATTGCGTCCCACGGCCGCGCCCACGGCGCGCACGGCCTGCGGGCGGCCGATGCGTTCGGCCAGGCTGCGGTAGCTGAGCGTGTGCCCCTGGGGCACCTTCAGCAAGGCCCGCCAGACCTCGCGCTGGAAAGCAGTGCCATGCAGGTCCAGGGGCAGGTCACAGCGCAAGGTGCCGTTGCGCCAGTAGTCGGCCAGGATGGCTTCGACCGCTTGCAGCAATGGGTCGTCGTCACGCAGCGGCGCGTCCAGGGCCTCCGGGGTGTCCTTCTGACCTTCGGCGAACCACAGGCCGGCCAGGCCGGCGTCGGTGCGTGCCGCCCAGATCGTGCCGAGGGGGGAAGGCCAGAGGCGCTGCGCGGTGTAGGGGATGTTCACGGCGATGGTTGTGCAATGGGGTGGATGCGTCGATCTGTCCGTGCAGACGATAGCGGCGGCGAAGGGGCCTGGGCCGGGTCGAGCCAGGCCCATAGCCGGATCACGGCATAGGCCCGCCAGGGGCGCCAGGCCTCGGCCAGTTGCTCGGCTTCGCGTACCGAGCACGGGCGCCCCAGCTGCTGCGACAGGGCCTTGAGCACGGCCACGTCGCCAGGCGGGAAGGCGTCGGGCCAGCCCAGTGCGCGCATCGCGATGTAGTGGGCCGTCCACGGCCCAACACCGGGCAGGGCTTGCAGGGCCTGCACGGCGGCGGGGACCGGGTGGGGTGCGCCCCCGAGGGTCGGGGCCCGCAGCAGCGGGCTCAGCGTGGGCCAGGCCCGGGCCAGCGCACCGATCGCTACGGCCCGTTGGCGCACCAGGCCCAGGCGGCCCAGGGCCTCAGGTGCTGCCTCGGCCAGGCGCTCGGGCCGGGGAAAGCAGCGCCGCACCTCGGGCCAGGGACTCTCGAGGGTCTCGCCGTAGGCGTCGACCAGCCGGGTGGCCAGTGTGCGCGCAGCGGCCACCGTGACCTGCTGCCCCAGCACGGCACGCACGGCCAGCTCGAAGGGATCGAGCGCGCCGGGCAGGCGCATGCCGGGGTGGGGGAGGTCCTTCAGGCGGGCATCGACCTGCTCGGGTAGGGCGTCGAGGTCGAGCCAGCGGCGCACGGCCGGCAGCAAGGTGCTGCTGGCAGCCACCAGCGCAGGTGAGAGTTGAAGCTCGACCCGGGCGCGAGGCACATCGAAGCGCACGGCCAGCCAGCCGCTGAGCCAGCGGCCGACCTGGGTGGGGTGGGGCCATTGCAGGCTGCGGCGCCAGCCCCCGGGTGCCGGCGCTTCGACACCGGGAAGGGCCCGCTGCGCCAGGAAGGCCCACAGTGCGGCCAGGTCGTGAGGCGGCCGGTAGGCCAGGCGCAGCACCGGCCCTTGGGGTTCGGGGGCCGCCAGGCGCTGGCGCCGCAGCTCGGTGGGCTGCAGGCGGTAGTGGTCGGCGAAGGTGGCGTGGAAGCGCCGCAGGCTGCCGAAACCGCTGGCCAGGGCCACGTCGGTCACTGGAAGGTCGGTGTCGGTGAGCAGCTGCTTGGCCAGCAGCAGGCGGCGGGTCTGCAGATACTGCAGCGGGGTGACCCCATGCTCGGCCTGGAAGATGCGGCGCAGGTGACGGTCACTGATGCCCAGGCTTTGGGCCAGCCGGGACACGGGGGCCCCGTCAGGCAGGCCAGCCTGGGCGTCGAGCCAGGCAGCGGCCTGGCGGGCCAAGGTGCGCGAGGCATCCATCACCGTCCAGGCCAGGCGCTGGCCCGGTGCCACTTCCGGCCGGCATTTCAGGCAGGGACGGAAGCGCGCCGCCTCGGCCTGGGCTGCGCTTTCGAAAAAGCGGCAGTTGCGCTGCAGCGGCGTGCGCACGCGGCAGACCGGGCGACAGTAGATGCCCGTGGATGTCACGCCCACGAACAGGCAACCATCGAAGCGCGCATCGCGCGATTGCAAGGCGGCGTAGGCGGCATCGTGATCCAGCATGCGGCCATTATCGGCGTGTGAGGCGGCCGGGCTCGCCGTTTCCGGACATCTCGTCGAAGGCCCCGCCGGCGCTCCCTACAATGGACGCTTCGATCAGACCGCAGCGAAGGAACTCCCGTGCAGCCAGCCGCATCGATCTTCAAGGCTTATGACATCCGTGGCATCGTCGGGACCACCCTGGACGAGACTGTGGCCGAGCACCTGGGCCGGGCCTTTGGCACGGAGGCGCGAGCGATCGGCGAAAAGGCGGTGGCGGTGGGCCGTGACGGGCGCGTGTCGGGCCCGTTGCTGTCGGCAGCGCTGATCCGGGGGCTGCGTTCCACGGGCGTCGATGTCATCGACCTGGGCGCTGTGACCACGCCGATGAGCTACTACGTGGCCGCCACGCGCGGCGACCAGGGCTGCCATTCCAGCATCCAGGTGACGGGCAGCCACAACCCGAAGGACTACAACGGCTTCAAGATGGTGCTGGCCGGGCGCGCCATTTACGGCGACGAGATCCAGGGCCTGCGCCGCCGCATGGAGGCCGAGGACTACGTGCAAGGCGAGGGCGCGCTGCAGAGGCTGGACGTGCTGCCCGAGTACACCCGGCGCATCGCGGGCGACGTGACGCTGGCCCGTCCGATGAAGATCGTCGTCGATTCCGGCAACGGCATCCCGGGCGCTTCGGCGCCGGGCATCCTGCGCGCCCTGGGCTGCGAGGTGATCGAGCTCTATTCCGAGGTGGACGGCGACTTCCCCAATCATCACCCCGATCCGTCCAAGCCCGAGAACTTGGCCGACCTGATCGCCGCCGTGCGCGAGCATGGGGCTGAGCTGGGCCTGGCGTTCGACGGCGACGGCGACCGCCTGGGGGTGGTCACGCGCGACGGCCACAACATCTACCCTGACCGCCAGATGATGCTCTTCGCGCGCGACATCCTGCAGCGCAACCCCGGCGCGACCATCATCTACGACGTCAAGTGCAGCCAGCGCCTGGCACAGGTGATCCGCGAGGCCGGCGGCGTGCCGATGATGTGGAAGACCGGCCATTCGCTCGTCAAGGCCAAGCTGCGTGAAACCGGTGCACCCTTTGCCGGCGAGATGAGCGGACACGTCTTCTTCAAAGAACGCTGGTACGGCTTCGATGACGCCACCTACACGGCAGCACGGCTGCTGGAGATCCTGAGCCGCCATGAGGACCCGAGCGCCGTGCTCGATGCACTGCCCACCAGCCACAGCACGCCCGAGCTCAACATTGCCTGTGCCGAGGGTGAGCACCATCGCCTGATCGAGCAATTGCGCAAGACGGCCCGCTTCGAGGGCGCGCGCGAGGTGGTCGACATCGACGGCTTGCGCGCCGAGTACGACGATGGCTTCGGCCTGGTGCGGGCTTCCAATACCACGCCGGTGCTGGTGCTGCGCTTCGAGGGCCACACGCCCGAAGCCCTGGATCGCATCCGCGAGCAGTTCCTGGCTGCGGTGCGCCATGTGAAGCCCGATGCCCGCATCGGCGGGGCAGCGCATTGACCGAACCGGCGCTTCGCTGCTCCGAACGCTGGGCCCGGCAGGCCTATGCGGCAGCGATGTGGCTGCTGCAGCCGCTGTATCTGGCCCGGCTGTGGTGGCGCGCCCGCCATGAGCCGCTCTATCGACACCGGCTGGCCGAGCGCTTCGGCTGGTACGACGGCCCGCCGGTGTCTGCGGGGGCGGTGTGGCTGCATGCGGTCTCCCTGGGTGAGACGCGGGCGGCCGCGGGGCTGGTCCAGGCCCTGAGGGCGGCTCGCCCGGGGCTGCGCCTGCTGCTCACCCATGGCACGGCTACCGGACGCGAGGCCGGGCAGGCCCTGCTGCAGCCGGGCGACCGCCAAGTCTGGCTGCCGTACGACACGCCCGGCGCGGTCGCGCGTTTTCTGGCCCATCATCGCCCCGCCCTGGGTCTGTTGATGGAGACCGAGATCTGGCCCAACCTCCAGCAAGCCGCTGCCCGCTTGGGCGTGCCAATGGTGCTGGTCAATGCCCGCCTGAGCGAACGCAGCCTGCGGCGCGGCCATCGTCTGGGCGCCCTGATGCGACCGGCGGCACGCAGCCTGCGGCTCGCGCTGGCGCAGACCGAGGACGACGCCGTGCGCCTGCGCGAGGCTGGTGTCGTGCGGGTCGAGGTTTGCGGGAATCTGAAGTTCGATATGGCGCCACAACCCTCGTTGCTGGCCCTGGGACGTGCCTGGCGCTCGGCCTGGGAAGCGGGCTCACCGCGGCCGGTGGTCCTGGCGGCCAGCACGCGCGAGGGCGAGGAGGCTGCCTTGCTGCATGCCTGGCAGGCCTTGCCATGGCCGCGGCCGCTGCTGCTGCTGGTGCCGCGGCATCCGCAGCGCTTCAGGGAGGTGGCGGCCTTGGTGGAGTCGGCCGGACTGGGCCTCGTGCGGCGCTCGCAGTGGGGCACGGCGATGCCCGAGGCGGCGGTCGGCCGGGCCGACGTGTGCCTGGGCGACAGCCTGGGAGAGATGCCGGCGTACTATGCCGCGGCCGACGTGGCGCTGCTGGGCGGCAGCTTCGAGCCGCTGGGAGGGCAGAACCTGATCGAGGCTGCCGCCTGCGGCTGCCCCCTCGTGATGGGGCCTCACACTTTCAACTTCTCCGAGGCGGCCGAACTGGCCCTGCAGGCGGGAGCGGCCTGCCGTGTCGAGACCCTGGCACAGGGCGTTCCCAGGGCGGCGGCCCTGGCGATTTCCGGCGCACAGCGAGATGCGATGGCGGTGCGGGCCAGCCGCTTTGCCGCCGCGCATCGAGGTGCCGCCAAGCGCATGGCCGAGCGCGTGCTCGACCTGCTGCCGCCTGCGATGCCGCTCAGCGCGCCAGCAGACCGTTGATGGCCCCCAGATCCTCGGGGGAGAGCACGCCAGCGGCCTGGCGCAGCCGCAGGCTGCCCACCAGCACGTCGTAGCGTGCACGGGCCAGGTCCCGTTGGGTCGAGAAGAGCTGGGTCTGGGCGTTGAGCACGTCCAGGTTGACCCGCACACCGACGCGGTAGCCCGTCTGTGTGGCCTCCAGTGCCAGCTTGGAGGAGGCTTCCGCCGCTTCCAGCGCCCGCACCTGGGCCTGCAGCGACTGCACGCCCAGGTAGGCCTGGCGGGTGCCCAGCGAGGCGCTGCGCCGTGCCGCCTCCAGGTCGTTGCGGGACTTTTCCTCCAGCGAAAGCGTCTCCTTCACGCGGTTCTGGACTGCAAAGCCTGCGAACAGCGGCAGGTTGAGCTGCACGCCCACGCTGGCGGTGCTGCTGTTGCCGGCGGTGCGCTGGGCTTCAAAGAGCGAGCCGCTGTTGCGATTGCGCGCCAGCGTGCCCACCAGGTCCACCGTGGGCAGATGCCCGGCGCGAGCCTTGTCGGTCTCCAGCCGGGCGATCTCGTAGGCCAGGGCCGCCCGCCGGACGTTGGGTGATTCCAGCGCAAGCGCCACCCAGGCTTCGGGGTCGGCCGGGGTCAGCGTGGGCAGGGCAACCGGCGTGGCCAGCGGCTGCGGCGTGACGCCGCTGCGGCCCACGAGCTGGTCCAGCGCAAGCTGGCGGGTACGCAGCTCGTTTTCGGCCGCCAGTTCCTGGGCGCCAGCCAGGTCGAAGCGGGCCTGGGCTTCACGGGTGTCGGTGATCGTGGCCGTGCCGACCTCGAAGTTGCGTCGCGCCGAGGCCAGTTGCTCGGCGATCGCCGTCTTGTTGGCCCGCGCGGTGTTGAGGGCGTCCTGAGCCGCCAGCACGTTGAAATAGGCCTGGGCCACCCGCACGATCAGGTCCTGTTCCGCATTGGCCAGCTCGGCGCGCGAGATCTCCAGCGCTTTGTCGGCCTGGTCGATGCTCACCCCATTGCTGCGGTTGAACAGAGGCTGGCGTGCCTGCAGAGCGAGCTGATGGGCCGTGCCCGAGAGATCCGGGCCCTGGGGCGGATCGCTCTCGGTGCGCGTGCTCGACGCTCCCACGCCCACGGTGGGCAGCCGCAGCGCACCGGCCTGCGCAGCGCGGAACTCGGCCGATTCGGCCTGGGCGCGGGCCGCCAGGTAGGTGGCATCGTATTGCCGGGCGGCCTCGTACACCTCCACCAGGCTCTGGGCACCGGCCCCCATGGTCCACAGCAGGCTCAGCCCGAGCACGAACGGGCGCAGTCGGGACAGGCGGCGTGCCGTGGCGGCGGCCACGCAGGTCGGGCGCAGGGGCATGGAGGGTCCTTGTCGTTGCGGAGGGTCAGAAGCTGAACCGGGAGGGCTCGTCGAAGCCTTGCAGGCGCGGGGCCACGGTGTCGAAGATCTCGACGCTGTGGAACTCGTGTTCACCGGTGCGGGTGACGATGACCGCGCGCATCACCGGTTCCTGGCCGACGATGGCGGCGAGCCGTCCGCCGATCTTGAGCTGCGACAGCAGTTGTTGCGGCACCTGGGCCACCGAACCCGAAGCCAGGATGGCATCGAAGGGCCCCTCGGCCAGCGTGAGCTTGGAGCCGTCGGCATGGCGCACTTCGGCATTGTGGATGGCGGCGCGGCGCAGGTTGTCGGCCGCCATGCGGGCCAGTTCGGGATGGATCTCCAGCGTCAGCACGCGCTGGGCCTTGTGAGCCAGCAAGGCGGCCATGTGGCCCGAGCCGGCGCCAATCTCCAGCACCTTCTCGTGCTTGCCGATCGCCAGCTCCTGCAGCAGCCGGGCCTCGACCTTGGGCTGCAGCATGCACATGCCCCGGGCGCCGCCCTCCAGCAGAGGGATTTCCATGTCGACGAAGGCCAGGGACCGGTATGCCGCAGGCACGAAGTCCTCGCGGCGCACCACCGACAGCAGTGACAGCACCGACGGATCCAGCACCTCCCAGGGGCGGATCTGCTGCTCGATCATGTTGAAGCGGGCTTGTTCGATGTTCATGGACGGGTCCTTGCCGGGACGATGCTGGGGAAGATCCGGATTTTATTTCGGCACCGCAGAGGCGTCCGCCCCGGCGGGCAGGCTGGGCCGGCCGAGCTTGCGCCGGATCCAGGCGGCCAGGTCGTCGAGGTAGCAGTAGATGACCGGCACGACGACCAGCGTCAGCAATGAGGAGGTGACCACGCCGCCGATGACCGCCTGGCCCATCGGTGCGCGCTGCTCGGCTCCTTCGGACAGGGCGAAGGCCAACGGCACCATCCCGAAGACCATGGCCAGCGTGGTCATCAGGATGGGGCGCAGGCGCACGCGCGCGGCCATCATCAGGGCGTCTTCGCGGCCGAGCGGGCGGCCGTCCAGCCCCTCGGCGCCATGGCCCTCGCGGGCCCGGTTGGCGAAGTCCACCAGCAGGATCGCGTTCTTGGTCACCAGGCCCATCAGCATGATCACGCCGATGATCGAGAACATGTTCAGCGTCGAGCCGAACACCAGCAAGATGAGCACCACGCCGATGAGCGTGAGCGGCAGCGAGGACATCAGCGCGATGGGCTGCACGAAGCTCTTGAACTGCGAGGCCAGGATCATGTAGATGAAGATCACGGCCAGTCCCAGCGCCGACAGCGCGTAGGCGAACGATTCCTGCATGTCGCGCGTGGAGCCGCCGAAGCTGATCCGGTAGCCTGCCGGCAGCGAGAGACCCTCGATGGCGCGGCGGATGTCGGCCGACACCTCGCCCAGTGAGCGTCCCGACACGTTCGCGGTGATCTCGACCTCGCGGCGCAGGTCGCGCCGGTTGATCTGGCTCGCTCCGACCGAGGGCACGAGATCGGCCACCTGCGACAACCGCACGATGCGTGCGCTGCCGTCGGCGTTCTGGCCCACGGCCAGGCCCAGGGCCGCCAGATCCTCGGCCTGCTGACGCGCCTGTGGCGCCAGTCGCACCTTCACGTCGTAGCTCTCGTCGTCCTCGGCACGCCAGTTGCCCACCGTCTGGCCGGCCACCAGGGCCCGCAAGCTGGCGGTGATCGCCCCCACGCTCAGGCCCAGGTCGGAGGCGGCCTCCCGGTGCACCTGCACATCCACCGTGGGCTTGTTGGGCTTCATGCTGGTGTCCAGGTCCACCAGGCCGGGGATGGTGCGCAGGCGTTCGAGCAGAGCTTGCGTTTGGCGCTGCAGCTCTTGCAGGTCATTGCCCTGCAGCGACAGTGAGATGGGCTTTTGCCCGCCGACCGCGTCGAGCAGCCCCACCTGGGTGACGGTGATGCCGGGCACTGCCGCCAGACGCTCGCGCAGCGGGATCGACATCTGATCGACATTGCGTTCGCGCTGATCGCGCTCGACCAGCTTTACGTAGAGGCTGGCCTGGTTCTTGTCGGGGGCCGATCCGGTGTTGATCGTGGCCACCGTGTAGCGCACCTCGGGGAACTCGCGCAAGATGGCATCGACCTGCCGCACCTTGGCCTCGGTGGCCTCCAGCGAAGAGCCTGCGGGCGTGTAGAAGCTCACATTGGTTTCACCGAAGTCGGCCCTGGGCACGAACTCGGTGCCCAGCAGCGGCACCAGGGCGAAGCTCGCCACCAGGCTGGCGACGGCGATGCCCATCGTGGCAGCCTTGTGCCGCAGCGACCAGGCCAGGATGTGCTGGTAGGCCTCACCCAGACCGTGGGAGAAACGATCCACCGCTCCCGTCAGCCGGCCCAGCGTGCGGTCGTACAGGCTCTTGCGCCCATCGCTGCGGGGCATCACCGCCGGGTCGTGCCACACGCTGGAGAGCATCGGGTCGAGCGTGAAACTCACGAACATCGAGATCATCACGGCCGCGACCATCGTGATGCCGAACTCGTGGAAGAACTTGCCGATGATGCCGCCCATGAAGCCGATGGGCAGGAACACGGCCACGATGGACAAGGTGGTGGCCAGCACGGCCAGGCCGATCTCGTTGGTGCCGTCCAGCGCCGCCTCCCGCGGGCCCTTGCCCATCTGCATGTGGCGCACGATGTTCTCGCGCACGACGATGGCGTCGTCGATCAGCAGACCCACGCAAAGGCTCAGCGCCATCAGCGTGACCATGTTGATCGAGAAGCCGAAGGCATGCATCACGCCGAAGGTGCCGATCAGCGCGATGGGCAGCGTCAGGCCGGTGATGACGGTGGAGCGCCAGGAATTCAGAAAGAGGAAGACGATGGCCACCGTGAGCACCGCGCCCTCGATCAGCGTCTGGCGCACGTTCTTCACCGCCACTCGGATGGGCCGCGAGCTGTCGCTGACGACCTCCAGGGCCATGCCCCGGGGCAGCTCGCCGCGCAGCTCCTCCACCACGCGGTTCAGTCCGTCGACCACCTCGATGGTGTTCTGCCCCTGGGCCTTGAGCACGGTGAGCGCCAGGGTGCGCTGCCCGTTGTACAGCGCCAGCGTCTCGATCTCCTGCGGGCCGTCGACGATCTCGGCCACCTGGCCCAAGGTCACCGGCACGCTGCCGCCAGGGCCGCGCCGTGCCACGATGATCCGGGCGAAGTCCTCGGGGCGCTGGATGCGGGCATGGATCTGGACCACGCGCTCGGACTCACGCGAGCGCAGGGCGCCGACGGGCAGGTCGCGGTTCTCGGTGCGCACGGCATTGACGACCTGCTCCACCGTGACTCCCAGCGCCTCCATCGCCTGAGGTCGCAGGTAGACATTGATCTCGCGGCGGACCTCCCCCACCAGCGAGACCGAGCCCACTCCCGGCACGTTCTCCAGGCGTTTCTTGAGCGTCTGGTCGGCGTAGGTGCTCAGCTCCAGCGCGTTGCGCGAGCCGTCCGGCGAGGTCAGGGCGAGGATGTAGACCGGCCGGCCCGAAGGGTCGAAGCGCAGTACCCGCGGTTCCTCGACCTCGTCGCGCAGGGAAGGGCGCAGGATCGAGATTTTTTCGCGCACGTCGTCGGCGGCACGGCGGTCGTCCACGTCGAGGTTGAACTCGATGATCACCACCGAGCGGCTGTCATAGGAGCGCGAGTACAGCTTCTTGATGCCGGCGATCGAGTTGACGGCCTCCTCGACCTTGCGCGTCACCTCGGTCTCGACGATCTCGGGTGAGGCGCCGGGATAGTCGACCTGGACCACCACGATGGGGAACTCGATATCGGGGAACTGGTCGACCTTGAGCCGCTGGTATGAGAACAGGCCCAGCACGACGAAGGCCAGCATGACCATCGTGGCCATCACCGGGTTGCCGATCGAGACGCGGGTGAACCACATGCGGGTCGGCGCCTCAGCGTTGCGGGGCTGGCGCCGCGGCGGTCACCCGTGCGCGCACGCCGTTGCGCACAGCACCGACCGAGCCGGCCAGCACGCGCTCGCCCTCGGCCAGGCCGGCACGGATCTCCACGATCGGCTCGCCGGTGGCAGACTGCCCCGACTCGCCGACGACCACCTCGCGCAGCTCGATCCGGTCGTCGCGCAGCACCAACACATAGGGCCGTGCCTGGTCACGGCGCAGCACCGATTCGGGCACGGCCAGCGCCTGTCGACGCATGAGTTCGATCTGGCCGGTGGCAAACAGGCCCTGTCGCAGGGCGGGATGGGCCTGCACGGCCAGGTAGACCGGCACCGCGCGGGTGCCGGGTTGGGTGCTGGGGTTGATGCGCACCACCGTGGCGTCCAGGGTCTCGTCGAGGCCGTCCACACGCAGGAGAGCGTGCGCACCCGGGCTCAGCCCGACGACCTCCTCCGCGCGCACGGCGGCTTCCAGCTCCAGGCGCGAGAGGTCGACGATCTCGACGATGCGGGCATCCACGCCGACACGCTCGCCCGGCTGGACGGCACGCACCGACACCTGGCCGGCGATCGGCGCACGCAGCACCGTGTCGTCCAGCGCCTTGCGCGCCAGATCCACGCCGGCCTGCGCCTGCTGCACGGCGGCTCGGGCTGCGGCTGCGTTCGAGATCGATGTCTCCAGCGCATAGCGCGAGATGAAGCCCTGGTCCACCAGCGCACGGTTGTTCGCCAGCGTGCGTTCGGCGATCTCGGCCTGGGCCAGCGCGGACGCGGCCTGTTCCTGTGCCTGTCGCAGGCGGGCGGCGTACTCGGTGGGATCGATCCGCCCCAGGATTTGGCCGGCACGCACCGCCTCGCCCTCGCGCACCGTCAGCTCGCGCAACTCGCCGGCGACCTTGGCCTTGACCTGGGCGGTCCGCACCGCCTTGAGTCCTCCGGATATCGCCACGCTGCGGCTCAGTTCACGGCGTTGCACCTCCACCAGGTCGGATGGCGCCAGCTCCACCAGCGACACGGCGGCCGAGGCGGGGGCCGTCTGCGCGAGCGACTGGCGCGCCTTGACCGCGCGGATCACGCCCAGGACCAGGCCGAGCAGCAGCAGGCCCAAGATCAGCCAGGGCAGAGTGCGTCGAATGAAGCGGTTCATCGAAAGGTGCCGGATCAAGACGACGTCCCGGTGCGGCACAGGCCGTGCAGCATCAGGTCGATGTGGTTGAGGATGAAGGCCCGCGGATCCTGCGTGGCCATGTCACCGGAGCAGGCACCGACGGAATGCTTGTGCAGGCACAGCATGAGCATCGGGAAGATCAGCGCGTGGACCGTGTCCTCCAGCGGCACCGGACGGAACTCGCCGCGATCGATGCCACGTTGCAGCAGGGCCTTGAGCAACCGTCGTCCCGGCTCGATCACCTCGGCGGCATAAAACTGAGCAAACTCCGGGAAGTTGCGCACCTCGGTGATGATGAGCTTGAAGATGCCCGAGGCCTGTGTCTCCCCGACCCGCTCCCACCAGCTCATCGCCAGCACACGCAGCAACTCGTCGGTCGGGCCGGGGAACTGCGCCGCCAGGTCGCCGCCTTGCGCGATCGTCAGCGACAGGTTGTGGCGGATCACGGCCTTGAGCAGCTCCTCCTTGCTGGGGAAGTAGAGGTAGACGGTGCCTTTGGACACACCCGCGCGGCTGGCGACATCTTCCATCTTGCTGGCCGCAAAGCCCCGCTCGACGAAGACCTCGAGGGCCGCGTCCAGGAGCTCCTGGGGGCGGGCTTCCTTGCGGCGCTTGCGGGTCGGCTCGGCAGGGGGGCGGACCGCGGGGGTGGATGTGGGCATGGCGAAATACTGACTCTCGAGTCAGTAATGTAGCCCCCCGGCGCAGGTGGGTCAAGCCGGCGGCGTCGCGCTGACTGTCCGTGCGTCCGCCCGACACCGCTATGATGCCGGGCTGTCCGATGGAGGGTTCAAGGGAAGGGGTCGGTCTTGGAGTTCGAGCTGCTGTGGAAGGCCGCCCTGATGGGCCTCGTCGAAGGACTCACGGAGTTCCTGCCCATTTCCTCCACCGGTCATCTCATCCTTGCCGGATCGCTGCTGGGTTGGACCGGCGAGAAGGTCAAGGTCTTCGAGGTTGCGATCCAGGTTGGCGCGATCCTGGCCGTGTTGTCGGTCTATGCCGTCAAGCTGCGCGAGGTGGCCCTGGGCCTGCCCCGGGGCGAGCCGAGCGCACGCCGGTTCGTCGTGAACATGCTGCTGGGTTTTGCGCCAGCCGCGACGATGGGGGTGCTCTTTGCCGACCTCATCAAGGGGGTGCTGTTCAACCCGATCGTCGTGGCCCTGGGCTTCATCGTGGGCGGGTTCGTCATCCTGTGGGCCGAGCGCTGGCAGCGCGACGGCCGGCACGTGCGCATCCATGAGGCCGACGAGGTGGGCTGGCGCGATGCTCTCCAGGTCGGGCTGGTGCAGTGCCTGGCGCTCATCCCCGGCACCAGCCGCTCCGGGGCCACGATCATCGGCGGCATGCTGCTGGGCCTGTCGCGCAAGGCGGCCACGGAGTTCAGCTTCTTCCTCGCCATCCCGATGATCGTGGGAGCTGCCGTCTACGACCTCGCACGTCACCGGCATCTGCTGTCGGCCTCCGATCTGCCCTGGTTCGCGGTGGGGCTGGCGGTGGCGTGGCTGTCGGCCTGGCTGTGCGTGCGCTGGCTGCTGCACTTCGTCGCACGTCACAGCTTCGTGGTCTTTGCCTGGTACCGAATCGCCTTCGGCCTGCTCGTGCTGGGTACCGCCTGGGCCGGCTGGGTGGACTGGCGGGCCTGAGCGGCGCAGGGGCAGGGGCGCTGTCAGAGGCGCGTGAACACCAGGTCCCATACGCCATGTCCCAGGCGCAGGCCGCGTTGCTCGAACTTGGTCAGCGGGCGGTAGCTTGGGCGAGCGGCGTAGCCGGCGGCGGTGTTGCGCAAGGCCGGTTCGGCGCACAGGACCTCCAGCATCTGCTCGGCATAGGGCTGCCAGTCGGTGGCGCAATGCACATAGCCGCCGGCGGCCAGCCGCGAGGCCAGCAGGGCCACCAGCGGCGGTTGGATGAGCCGGCGCTTGTGATGGCGTTTCTTGTGCCAGGGGTCGGGGAAAAAGACATGCACGCCGGCCAGGCTGCTCGGGGCGATCATGTGCCGCAGCACGTCCACGGCGTCGTGCTGGACGATGCGTACATTGCTCAGCCCTCGCTCGCCGATGCGCTTGAGCAGCGCGCCCACGCCGGGCTCGTGCACCTCGCAGCCGAGGAAGTTCGTGTCGGGCAGGGTTTGGGCGATCTGGGCCGTGGCCTCGCCCATGCCGAAGCCGATTTCCAGCACGGTCGGCGCGTCCCGTCCGAACGTGGCGGCCAGGTCCAGCGGTTCGGGCCGGTAAGGCAGCAAAAAGCGGGGCCCCCAGGTTGCGAAGGCGCGGGCCTGGGCCTCGGTGGTGCGTCCGCCGCGCTTGACGTAGCTGCGCACCCCGCGACGCAGGACCGGTGGGGCGTCGTCGGCGATTTCGGGCGGAGGGCAGGGGCTGGAGGCATTCATCGGGCCGGCATTCTAAGGGCCGGGCCCGGGCTCAGGCGGTGCCGGCCCTCGGCTGGGTGCTGAGCTTGAGCTTGCGGTAGATCGACTTGACGTGGTCGTTCACCGAGAACCAGCGGATGCCCAGCAACCCGGCGATCTCCTTGACCGTGAACCCCTTGCTGAGATAGGTGAGCACCTCATTCTCGCGCGGCGTCAGGCGTTCGCCCTCGGGCACTGGCTGGGCGACGTCCAGCGGGGTGCGGCCGGAATCCCCGAACTGGGAACTGCTGAAGCCGGTTTCGCGGAAGTGCGTGAGCAGCCGCCGCGCGATCGCCGGTGACAGCGGCGGCTGGCCGCGCACGATGCGCTGCAGTTCCTCCACCAGCACCTCGAAGCGGTCTTCCTTGAGGAGATAACCATCAGCGCCATGCTGCAGGGCAGGGAAGAGGTGCTCGTCATCCGCATAGAGCGTGGTCACCACCTTGAGGGCCGGATGCTCGGCGATCTCGCCCAGCAGGTCCAGGCCGCTGCCGTCGGGCAGCTCGAGGTTGAGCAGCACCAGGCCAACCTGTGCCCCCTCCTGCGACAGGACACGGCGCGCGCCGTGCAGGTCGCCTGCCTCGCGGATGTCCAGCGGATCGCTGAAGCTGTCGCGCACCACCCGGGCCAGGAAGCCCCGGGTCATCGGGTTGTCTTCGACGATCAGCACAGGGATGGCCATGGCGCGCGCAAACGAGGCGAAAGGACGGGCGCCATGGTAGCCCAGGCCGCGGCCGGGCCCCACCCTCGGAATGGAGGGTCAGGCCGGGTTGGTCAGCACGAGCTTGCCCCGCACCTGCCTTGAGGCCATCAGCTCGAAGGCGCGGGGCAGTTCGGTCATGGCCAACTGGTGCTCGATCACGGGGCGGATCCTGCCCTGCGCATACCAGGCGGCCAGCTCGGCCAGCGCCCGGGCGTTGCGCTCGGGCTCGCGGCGCGCAAACTCACCCCAGAACACGCCCACGATGGACGCCCCCTTCAGCAGCGCCAGGTTCAGCGGCAGCGACGGGATGGTCCCTTGCGCAAAGCCGATCACCAGGTAGCGTCCGCGCCAGCCGATGGAGCGGAAGACCGGTTCGGCCAGGTCACCCCCCACCGGGTCGTAGACCACGTCGGGCCCTTGGCCCCCGGTCAGGGCCTTGATTTCCTCGCGCAGGTTGGCGGTGCCGTAGTTGATCGTGGCGTCGGCGCCGATCTCGCGGCACAGCGCGCATTTTTCGTCGGACGACGCCGCTGCGATCACGCGGGCACCCGCAGCCTTGGCGATCTGGATGGCTGCCGTACCTACGCCCCCGGCGGCGCCCAGCACCAGCACCGTCTCGCCGGGTCGCAGCGCGGCGCGGTCCATCAGGGCGTGGTGGCTGGTGCCGTAGGTGCACAGGAAGGCAGCGGCATCGGGGAAGCTGAAGCCCGACGGCAGCGGCAGGATCAGAGAAGCCGGCACCGTGGCATGGGTGCCGAAGCCGCCCAGCCCGCCAAAGGCGGCCACGGCATCGCCGGGCTTCAGGTGCGTCACGCCCTCACCCACGGCGTCCACCACGCCGGAAAACTCCGACCCCGGCACGAAAGGCAGGGGCGGCTTCATCTGGTACTTGTTCTGCACGATCAGCAGGTCCGGGAAGTTCAGGCTGGCCGCGCGGATGGCCACCCGCACCTCCCCCTTCTTCGGCTCGGGCGTGGGCACTTCCTTCCAGGTGAGGGCCTGCGGGCCGATGGGGTTGTCGCAGATCCAGGCATGCATGTCGTGTCTCCTTCGATGAACCGGGGCGCGGCCATCATAAGCACGTCCGCGCGCCGGTCGCGTCACCGAGGCGACGTGTCCCTACAATCCTTGCCATGCGCATCCTGATTGCCAACGACGATGGCTATCTCGCCCCCGGCCTGCAGGCTCTGGTCGAGGCCTGCCGGGACCTGGGCGAGGTCGACGTGGTCGCGCCCGAGCAGAACGCCAGCGCCACGTCGAATGCTCTGACGATCCACCGCCCGCTGAGTGTGTTCACGTCCTCCCAGGGCTATCACGTGGTCAACGGCACCCCCTCGGACTGCGTGCACGTCGCGCTCACTGGCATCCTTGCGCACCGGCCGGACCTGGTCGTCTCGGGCATCAACAACGGGGCGAACTTGGGCGAGGACACGCTGTACTCCGGCACCGTGGCCGCGGCGATGGAAGGCTATCTGTTCGGCATCCCGGCCATCGCCTTCTCCCTGGTCGACAAGGGTTGGCATCACCTCGGCACGGCCGCCCGCGTGGCCCGAGAGCTGGTGCAGCAGGCCCTGACGCGCCCGCTGACTCCGGGGCCTTATCTGCTGAGCGTGAACATTCCCAACCGCCCCTACGAAGCGCTCACGGGCCGCGAGATCTGCCGTCTCGGGCGGCGCCATGCCAGTGCGGGTGTGATCCGGCAGGCCAACCCCCGCGGTGAGCCGATCTACTGGATCGGTCCGGCCGGCGATGCGCGCGAGGCTGGCGAAGGCACAGATTTCCATGCCATTGCACAAGGTCGAGTCTCGATCACGCCCTTGCAGTTTGATCTGACAGACCACGCGGCGGCGCCGGCGTGGCGCCGGTGGCTGGCGGAGGGCGGATGAGGCGGGCACGCCATTTCCCGCTCAGCCTGGACCGGCTGACCCGTGACAAGGCCCCCGCGCCCCGTGCGGCCGACGGTCTGCTGCGCCCCCAAGGGCCCGTGCAGGCCGCGGCGCAAGACCAGCGCCGCCAGGCGACCCCGGCAGGGCTGGGCCTGGACTCCGACCTGGTGCGCCGTCGCATGGTCGAACGCCTGCGGGCCCAGGGTGTGCGCGACGAGCACGTGCTGGCGGCCATGCTGCAGGTGCCGCGCCACCGGTTCGTCGATTCGGCCCTGGCCAACCAGGCCTACGAGGACACCAGCCTGCCAATCGGGCTGCAGCAGACCATCTCCAAGCCCTCGGTGGTGGCGCGCATGATCGAGCTGATGTCCGGCGGGCGAGCGCCGGCGGCCCTCGGCCGGGTGCTCGAGATTGGCACCGGCTGCGGCTACCAGGCGGCGGTGCTGAGCCTGGTGGCGCGTCAGGTCGTTTCGGTGGAGCGCTTGCGGCCCCTGCATGACAAGGCCCGTGAACTTCTGGCCCCCTTGAGGCGTCACAACTTGCGCTTGGTGTATGGTGACGGGATGCTCGGGCATGCCCCGAACGCCCCCTACGACGGCATCATCGCTGCCGCCGGGGGGGCGCACCTGCCTCAGGCCTGGCTCGACCAACTGGCCCCGGGCGGACGTCTGGTCGCCCCGATGGTCACGCCTTCAGGCGGCCAGATCCTCGTGCTGATCGAGCATCGCGACGGGCGCTACGTGCGCACCGAGCACGAGGCCGTCCACTTTGTCCCCTTAAAATCAGGCACGACCTGAGCACTCGAAAAGGAAGTCATGAGTTTCCGTCCCGCAGGCCGTTCGTGGAGGTTCCTGAGCGTGTGCGTGGGGGTGGCGCTGCTGCTGTCCGCCTGCGCCTCGCCCCGGCATCGAGCCCCGGTCGAGGAGCGCAATCTCACAGGGTCTGTCGGCGCGGTGACGGCCTCCAACAGCAATGCCGGGCCCGCCGCGCCTGCGGCTCACCCCAACGCCGGCCAGCCGGGCTACTACACCGTCAAGCCCGGCGACACCCTGATCCGCGTGGGCCTGGAGACCGGCCAGAGCTGGCGCGACATCATGCAATGGAACAACCTCGAGAACCCCAACGTTCTCGAGGTCGGCCAGGTGCTGCGCGTGGTGCCGCCGGCGGCCGATGCCACGGTCGCCGCCCCCAAGCCCATCAGCGTCGCACGGGTCGAGTCGCGTCCGCTCGATGCGCGTGCCCCGGCCCCCGCCGGATCGGCCCCGGCCAGCGCGACGCCGCCGGCAGCGGCCCCGGCCCCCGCCACTCCGGCGCAGCCGCCCACCGCGGCACCGGCGGCGCCGGGCCAGGCACGCGAGGTGGACGACATCCACTGGACCTGGCCGGCCGCCGGCTCGGTCATCGCCGGCTTCGACGAGGCACGCAACAAGGGCCTGGGCATCGCCGGCAAACCCGGTGACCCGATCTTTGCCGCCGCCGACGGCAAAGTGGTCTATGCCGGCTCGGGCCTTCGTGGCTACGGCAACCTCGTGATCGTCAAGCACAGCAACAGCTACCTCACGGCCTATGCCCACAATCAGGCCCTGCTCGTCAAGGAGGACCAGACCGTGCGGCGCGGTCAGAAGATCGCCGAGATGGGCTCCACCGATGCCGACCGGGTGAAGCTCCACTTCGAGATCCGCAAGGAAGGCAAGCCGGTCGACCCGGCTCGCTATTTGCCGCCACGCTGAAGACGCGCCACGGCCGCCGGAGAGCCCCCATGACCAGGAAGCGTGTCGAACCCAACGGACATGCCGAACCTGGGCGCGAGGGGCAGGCCGCGGCGGACGGGGAGGACGCACCGATCGTTCCTGAGCTGGCCGACGAGGTCTTGCCGCTGGCCGAAGGCCCCACCGATCGCGAGTTCGATGCCGGCGAGCCCGAGGTGGGCAACACCTTGCAGACCTACCTGCGCGAGATCCGCCGCACCCCGCTGCTGACCCCGGAGGAGGAGTTCGCCACCGCCACCCGGGCCCGCGAAGGCGATTTCCAGGCCCGACAAGCGATGATCGAGCACAACCTGCGCCTGGTGGTGAGCATCGCGAAGAACTACCTGGGGCGCGGCCTGCCGATGACGGACCTGATCGAAGAGGGCAACCTCGGACTGATGCACGCCATCGGCAAGTTCGAGCCGGAGCGGGGATTTCGCTTTTCCACCTATGCGTCGTGGTGGATCCGCCAGAGCATCGAGCGCGCGATCATGCACCAGGCCCGCCTGGTGCGCTTGCCGGTGCACGTGGTGCGTGACCTCAACCAGGTGCTCAAGGCGCGCCGCCAGATCGAGTCGCGCCAGGATCGGCTGGCCGACGGCGATCGCCCCGCCCGGGTGGAGGACGTCGCCGCGCTGCTGGGCCGGCCCGTGCAGGAAGTGGCCGAGCTGCTGAAGTTCGCCGAGACCCCGACCTCGCTCGATGCCCCGCTGGAACGCGATGCGTCGGAGTCGATGATCGACATGGTTGCCGACGAGCAGGCCACCGACCCGATGGGCCTGGCGCTGCACAACGAGGTCGAGCAGTTGCTCGAAACCTGGCTGGAGGATCTGAGCGAGCGTGAACGCGAGGTGCTGGCCGGCCGTTACGGGTTGCGCGACCGCGAGCCCGAGACCCTGGAAGTGCTGGCCGAGCGTCTGGGCCTCACACGTGAGCGCATCCGGCAGATCCAGCAGGAGGCGCTGGTCAAGCTCAAGCGCCGCATGATCCGACAGGGCGTGGACCGCGACTCCATCTTCTGACGGCCCGGCCCGGGCGGCGGCCGCGGGATAATCCGGGCCATGAGTGAAGTCAATGAATGGCTGCGCATCGAGTCGCTCGATCTCGAGGCGCAGGGCGTGGCGCACGATGCGCAGGGCAAGGTGGTGTTCGTCGAAGGTGCCTTGCCGGGTGAGGAGGTGCAGGTCCAGGTCCTGCGCCGCAAGAACCAGTGGGAACAGGCCACCGTCACGGCTTGGCGACGCCAGAGTTCCCAGCGCGTGAAGCCGCGCTGCCCCCATTTCGGCACCTGCGGAGGCTGCAAGATGCAGCACTTCCATGTGGCAGCCCAGGTGGCCGTCAAACAGCGGGTGCTGGAGGACAACCTGTGGCACCTGGGCAAGGTGCGGCCGCAACAGGTGCTGCGGCCGATTGAAGGCCCCTCCTGGGGCTACCGCTACCGGGCCCGCCTGTCGGTGCGTCATGTGCCCAAGAAGGGAGGGGTGCTCGTGGGCTTCCATGAGCGCAAGTCCAGCTACGTGGCCGACATGCGCCAGTGCGAGATCCTGCCGCCGCACGTCAGCGCCCTGCTGATCCCGCTGCGCGAACTGATTGCCGGGATGCGGGCCCGCGACCGTCTGCCGCAGATCGAGGTCGCCGTGGGCGATGCGGCGCAGCACACCGTCACCGCGCTGGTGCTACGCCATCTCGAACCCCTGGACGCGCATGACCTGGCCCGGCTGCGGGACTTCGCGCATGTGCATGGCGTCCAGTGGTGGTTGCAACCCAAGGGGCCCGACAGCGTCCATCTGCTGGACCCCGCCGACAGGCCCCTGGCTTACCGACTGCCGGAGTTCGGTGTCGACATGCCGTTTCGGCCCACCGACTTCACCCAGGTCAACCACCACATCAACCGCGTGCTGGTGGGCCGGGCGGTGCGCCTGCTGGACGTCCAGCCGCATGAGCGGGTCATCGACTGGTTCTGCGGCCTGGGCAATTTCACGCTGCCGCTGGCACGCCATGCACGCGAGGTGCTCGGCATCGAAGGCAGCGAAACCCTGGTGCAGCGCTCGCGCGAGAACGCGGTCCACAACGGCCTGGACGGGCGCGTCCGCTTCGAGGCGCGCAATCTGTTCGAACTCGAGGTGACCGATCTCCCACGCTACGGGTCGGCGCAGAAGTGGCTGGTCGATCCCCCCCGGGAAGGCGCGTTCGCGCTGAGCAAGGCCCTGGCCGACTGGCACCAGCGCCCGCAGACGGCACCGGACTTTCAACCTCCCCGGCGCATCGTGTACGTCTCGTGCAACCCCGCCACGCTGGCCCGCGATGCCGGGCTGCTGGTGCATCAGGCCGGCTACCGCTGTACCAGCGCCGGCGTGGTCAACATGTTCCCCCACACCGCCCACGTCGAGAGCCTGGCGGTGTTCGAGCGGGACTGACCGCGCACCTCCACGAAGCACACCCCGGAAAAGCCGACGGGGCCGCAAGAGGCCCCGTCGTCGTGTTGCTCACACACCGCGCCCCACGGGCGCGGCCGGTCTGTCACTCGCGTTCGCCGCCCAGCACGCCCAACAGGGCCAGCAGGTTCTGGAACACCATGTAGACGTTGATGTAGATGGACAGCGTGGCCGTCACGTAGTTGGTTTCGCCGCCATCGACGATGCGCTTGAGGTCATACAGCAGGTAGGCCGAGAACAGTAGCACCGCGATCGACGAGATCGTGAGCATCAGCGCAGGCATCTGCAGCCAGATGTTGGCCACGCTCGCCACAATGAGCAGGACCAGGCCGACCATCAGCCACTTGCCCATGCCCGACAGGTCGCGCTTGATCGTCGTGGCCAGGCTCGCCATGCCGAAGAACACCAAGGCAGTGCCGCCAAAGGCGGTCATGATCAACTGGGCCCCATTGGACAGGCCCAGCACCGCACCGATCAGGCGCGACAGCATCAGGCCCATGAAGAAGGTGAAGCCCAGCAGCAAGGCCACGCCCACGCCGGAGTTCTTGAACTTCTCGATCGCGAAGAAGAAGCCGAAGGCCACGGCCAGGAAGACCAGCAAGCCGACGAAGGGGCTGCCGGCGAAGAAGCTGAAACCGGTCGCCACGCCGATCCACGCCCCCAGCACCGTGGGGACCATCGACAGCGCAAGCAGCCAGTAGGTGTTGCGCAACACGCGGTTGCGCTGTTCGACCAGGACGGTCGAGCCGGTGTAGGCGGCATGCAGGCTTTCGTTCATCGAGCAGCTCCTCTCTGGGTCCAGGGGGTCACAGCGCACCGCGCGGGTGCGCCTGTCTTGGGACCGTCCCGAACGATTCTAGTTCCCTGCTGGGAGCAGCCCCGACTCTGGGGTAGGCTTGCGCCTGGGCGGTCGCGGACCGCTGGACTGACTCCCAAGGACCATCCATGCAACAGAAGTACCAACTGACGCTCGAGGACGTGAAGAAGATCGCACAGGCCGCCGAGGCCGAGGCCCTGGCCCATCAGTGGGCGGTGTCGATCGCCATCGTGGACGACGGCGGGCACCTGCTGTGGCTGCAGCGCCTGGATGGCGCAGCGCCGATCTCGGCCCACATTGCGCCGGCCAAGGCCCACACAGCCGCGCTCGGGCGGCGCGAGAGCAAGGTGTACGAGGACATCATCAACCAGGGGCGCACCTCGTTCCTGAGCGCCCCCACCCTGCACGGCCTGCTCGAGGGGGGTGTGCCCATCATGGTGGAAGGGCAGTGCGTCGGGGCTGTGGGGGTGAGCGGCGTGAAGTCCATCGAGGACGCCCAGGTCGCCCGGGCCGGCATCGCTGCTCTGATGGGCTGACACGAGGCGCCCGGCGGACGATGCCGGGCGTTGCCGCACCGGCACGTCGCCCGCATCGGGGCCGCATTGGAGCCCGACGTAGGGCAGGCACCTATTTGGTCAGGATGAGTTTGCCGAACTTGGTGGCACGCAGTTGATAGAGCGCGCCGTTGTGCTCGATCTGGACCGACTTGCGCCCCTGGAGCAGGCGGCTGCTGGGCAAAGTGACCTCCTGGCCCGGGGCCTCGGGCTCCTGAGGAGGGCAGGGCATGCGTGCGGTCGACGGGCGAGGCAGACTCAGGGTCGGTTTCATCTCACGGGCCTTTGTTCTTGGACTGTCATCCTGCACTGCAAAGCGGGGTGAACGGGCGGAGGCAGCGAAGGTTCCAGAGATTCAGCAGGAAAGGGCCCACCAGGCGGCTGCGACCACGACGAGCAGGCTCAGCAACCAGTCCATGGGGGCAGAGCGCTCACGCCAGGGCCAAGGCGGGCGCCATCACCGCAGCGCCTGCGCCGTGGGCGGGGCGGGACTGCACGGTGTGCAGCACCGACTGGGCGCAGTCGGCGCAGCGGCCACAGCAGGTGGCCACGCCGAGTTCCATCTGCAGGTCTTCGAAGGACCCGCAGCCTCGATGCACAGCATGCTGGATGTCGCGGTCGGAAACCCGTCGGCACACACAGACGATCATCGGAGCCCTCGGCTTGGTTGGAATGGAACTCAGTATAAATAAGAATGATTCGCACTACAAGACAGCACTGACGCCGGGGACTTCAGGCCCCGCCGGCTTTCATTTGGTTGCGAATCCGGCTTGCCGGCCCCCCCTCTGGGGGAGGCGGCGGGCGGGGCGCTGCCGCGATACTGCGCGGGTCGATGCGCGCCGGGCGGTGCTGCATCCTGACCTGCCACCTGGTGCCATGCCCTCGTTCCACTTGCTCGCCGTCGTGTCGTTCATCCGTTCATGCCCCCGCGACCGGGCGGTCCTGGAGTTCTGTTCATGAAGCCCGTCGAGGCGGCCGCGGCGCGGCAGCGGGCGAATGCGACCGCCGGGGTCTACGGAGCCCGCCTGCGCTTTTGGTTTCCGGTGATCCTGTTCGTGCTGGTGCTGGTGGCCTATTTCTGGCGACGGGGCGAGGCCTGGCGCTGGCATGAGCTGGCCTGGGCCGTGGCCGCCTTGGCCCAGGCGGCTATCCGCTGGCCGCACGTGCAGGCCAATCGGGCCAACCGGGTGAGGATGCATTGGGTGGACCGGCGCGAGCAGTGGCTGATGTTCCTCGTGTTCCTCGGGCTGCTGTGCCTGCCCATGCTGGCGCTGGCCACGCCGTGGTTCGATGCGCTGAGCTATGGGCTGCCCCCCTGGGTGCCCTGGGTCGGCGCCGTGATGATGGGGATCTCGCTGCTCTATTTCCATCGGGCGCACGTCGACCTGGGCCGGCACTGGTCGCCCTCGCTGGAGGTGCACGAGGAGCACCGGCTGGTCACGCAAGGGGTGTACGCCAGGGTGCGTCACCCGATGTACGCGTCGATCTGGCTGTTTGCCCTGGCGCAGCCCCTGTTGGTGCACAACTGGTTGGCCGGGGTCTTCGGTGTGGTGGCCTTCGCTGCGCTGTATGTGCTGCGTGTCGGCCGGGAGGAGGCGCTGATGCTCGAGGCCTTCGGCGACGACTACCGGGCCTACATGTCACGCACCGGCCGGCTGTGGCCGGCGCGGCGCAGGCGCCCGTGAGTCAGGAGGTCTCACCCATCTGGGACTGCAGGTAGTTCTGCAACCCCACTTTGTCGACCAGCTCGATCTGGGTTTCGAGGAAGTCGATGTGCTCCTCGGTGTCATCCAGGATGTCCTGCAGCAGATCGCGTGAGACGTAGTCGCGCACGGTTTCGCAGTGAGCGATGGCGTCCTTGATCGTGCCTTGCGCGGCCTGCTCGAGCTTCAAGTCGCAGTGAAGGATCTCCACGACATTCTCCCCCACGAGCAGTTTGCCCAGATCTTGCAGATTGGGCAGGCCGTCGAGCGTGAGGATGCGGTCCATCAGGCGGTCGGCGTGCTTCATCTCGCCGATCGACTCCTCGTATTCCTTCTTCGCCAGCCGGTTCAGGCCCCAGTGCTTGAGCACCCGGTAGTGCAGGAAGTACTGGTTGATGGCCGTCAGCTCATTCTTGAGCTGTGCATTGAGGAACTCGATGACCTTGGCATCGCCTTTCATGGGCACTCCTTTTGTTATTGATCGTGGGCCGGACGTGCGCCCGGGCTTCCATTGTGAAGCCATCGCAGGTCTGCCCCCAAGTTCCGCACGATGCCCCTCGTTGCGCATCCGGGCTGCTTGTGCGTGCGACTAGCGTTCGCATTCTCATCCGCGTCGATCGGATGAGTTTGCAAACGAGAATCGTTCGCATTAAGATGGTCGCATCGATTGACCGGAGAGCGCATGAAGCCCAATGCCCCGACCCATCCCCCCGCACAGGACGAGGAGCACGAGTTGCCGTGCGCCGAGGGGCTGCTGGCCGCCAGCCTGGCCCTGATGACCGGCTACGCCGATCCGGCGGCCTGCCCCGGCCACCGGCCGCTGCTGGCACGCAAGATCAGCGACAACCTGGCGGCGCTTTGCGAGCACCCCTTGCTCAACCCGAACTTCAGGACGGTGCTGTGGGGCTTGTGCCAGCGCTGGCAGGAGCGCTGCGAGGCCGATGCGCGGCAGGGGGCAGGGCCGGTGACCCAGGTTGCTGGCGAGGGACGGCTGCCCTGGATGAAGGCGCCGGCCACCTTGCAATAGCGATGCTCCACCCAGGGCGGTGCGGGGCAAGAGGCCGGGCAGGCTATAATTGACAGGTTTACCTGCAACCACCCCCCGCCCTCGCGAAACCTCCTGCCGTTTCCTCACCGGACGCCTGCTGGACGGGCAGCGCTGGGCGCGCACAACACCGGAGAACCCCCGTGCTGCCGCAACTGCCCCAAGCTCTTTTAGCACTCGCAGACGGCACGGTCTTTCGTGGCACCTCGATCGGCTGCGCCGGTCACACGGTCGGTGAAGTGGTGTTCAACACCGCCCTCACCGGCTACCAGGAAATCCTCACCGACCCCAGCTACTGCCGGCAGATCGTCACGCTGACGTATCCGCACATCGGCAATGTCGGGGTCAACGACGAGGATGTCGAGGCGTCGAAAGTCCATGCCGCCGGCCTCATCATCAAGGACCTGCCGGTCCTGGAGTCCAACTTCCGCAAGACCCGCACGCTGTCGCAGTACCTGGCCGACGAAGGCACGGTGGCCATCGCCGACATCGACACGCGCCGTCTCACCCGCATCCTGCGTACCTCGGGCGCCCAGAACGGCTGCATCCTGGCGCTGCCGGCCGGGCAGGCACTCACACAGGCTCACGTCGAGGAGGCCATCGCCAAGGCCAAGGCGGCGCCCAGCATGGCGGGCCTCGACCTTGCCAAGGTCGTGAGTGCCACGCAGCGCTACGAATGGACCCAGACGGCATGGCGTCTGGGCCGCGGCTACGGCACGCAGGCCGCGCCGCGCTGGCACGTGGTGGCCTACGACTTTGGCGTGAAGTACAACATCCTGCGCATGCTGGCCGAGCGCGGCTGCAGGGTCACGGTCGTGCCTGCACAGACGCCGGCCGGTGAGGTGCTGGCCCTGAACCCGGACGGCATCTTCCTGTCCAACGGCCCCGGCGACCCGCAGCCCTGCGACTACGCGATCGCAGCCGCGCGTGAACTGATCGACACCGGCCTCCCCACCTTCGGCATCTGCCTGGGGCACCAGATCATGGCCCTGGCCTCGGGGGCGCGCACCTTCAAGATGAAGTTCGGCCACCACGGGGCCAACCACCCCGTGAAGGACCTCGACAGCGGGCGCGTGAGCATCACCAGCCAGAACCACGGCTTTGCCGTGGACGAAAAGACCTTGCCGGCCAACCTGCGCCCCACCCACGTGAGTCTGTTCGACGGCACGCTGCAGGGCCTGGCCCGCACCGACAGACCCGCTTTCTGCTTCCAGGGCCACCCGGAAGCCTCTCCCGGACCCCATGACATCGGCTATCTCTTCGACCGGTTTGTGTCGCTGATGGAGAACAAGAATGCCTAAGCGCACAGACATCCAGAGCATCCTCATCATCGGCGCCGGCCCGATCATCATCGGCCAGGCCTGCGAGTTCGACTACTCCGGCGCCCAGGCCTGCAAGGCGCTGCGGCAGGAGGGCTACAAGGTCATCCTGGTCAACAGCAACCCGGCGACCATCATGACCGACCCGGACATGGCCGATGTGACCTACATCGAGCCCATCACCTGGCAGGTGGTCGAGCGCATCATTGCCAAGGAGCGTCCGGATGCCATCTTGCCCACCATGGGGGGGCAGACCGCGCTGAACTGCGCGCTCGACCTGCACCGCCATGGCGTGCTGGCCAAGTACGGCGTGGAGATGATCGGCGCCAACGAGCACGCGATCGAGAAGGCCGAGGACCGGCTGAAGTTCAAGGACGCGATGACCAAGATCGGCCTGGACTCCGCCAAGTCGGGCATCGCCCATTCGATGGAAGAGGCCTGGGCGGTGCAAAAGCGCATCCAGGCCGAGATCGGGGGCTCGGGTTTCCCGATGGTGATCCGCCCGAGCTTCACGCTGGGGGGCACGGGTGGCGGCATCGCCTACAACCCTGAAGAATTCGAGGAGATCTGCAAACGCGGTCTGGACCTGTCGCCCACCAACGAGCTGCTCATCGAGGAGTCGCTGATCGGCTGGAAGGAATACGAGATGGAAGTCGTGCGCGACCGCGCCGACAACTGCATCATCGTGTGCTCGATCGAGAACCTCGACCCGATGGGCATCCACACTGGCGATTCCATCACCGTGGCGCCGGCGCAGACGCTCACCGACAAGGAATACCAGCTGATGCGCAACGCGTCGATCGCCATCCTGCGCGAAATCGGCGTGGACACGGGCGGCTCGAACGTGCAGTTCGCCATCCATCCCGACAGCGGCCGCATGATCGTGATCGAGATGAACCCGCGCGTGTCGCGCTCATCGGCTCTGGCGTCCAAGGCCACGGGCTTCCCGATTGCCAAGGTGGCGGCCAAGCTGGCGGTGGGCTACACGCTGGACGAACTGCGCAACGAGATCACCGGAGGGGCCACGCCTGCGAGCTTCGAGCCCAGCATCGACTACGTGGTCACCAAGATCCCGCGCTTTGCCTTCGAGAAGTTCCGCGAGGCCGATGCCCATCTGACCACCCAGATGAAGTCGGTGGGCGAGGTCATGGCCATGGGCCGCACCTTCCAGGAAAGCTTCCAGAAGGCGCTGCGCGGCCTGGAGACTGGCATCGACGGCCTCACCGAACGCAGCACCGACCGCGAGGAGATCGTGCAGGAGATCGGCGAGCCCGGCCCCGAGCGCATCCTTTATGTTGCCGACGCCTTCCGCATCGGCATGAGTCTGGCCGAGGTGCATGAGGAGACGGCCATCGACCCATGGTTTCTTGCGCAGATCGAGGAGCTCGTCCGCATCGAGGCCCGATTGGCCGGCCGCACCTTGCCCAGCCTGTCGGCCGAGGAGCTGCGCTTTCTCAAGCGCAAGGGCTTTTCGGACAAGCGATTGGCCAAGTTGCTCGGTACCGATCAGCATGCGGTACGCCAGGCCCGGCATGCCCTGGGCATCCGCCCGGTTTACAAGCGCGTGGACACCTGCGCGGCGGAGTTTGCCACCCAGACGGCTTACATGTACTCCACCTACGACGAGGAGTGCGAGGCCGAGCCCACGAACAAGAAAAAGATCATGGTGCTGGGCGGCGGGCCCAACCGGATCGGCCAGGGCATCGAGTTTGACTACTGCTGCGTCCATGCGGCGCTGGCGATGCGCGAGGATGGCTACGAGACCATCATGGTCAACTGCAATCCCGAGACCGTCTCGACCGACTACGACACCTCCGACCGCCTCTACTTCGAGCCGGTGACGCTGGAGGACGTGCTGGAGATCGTCGAGAAGGAACAGCCCGTCGGCGTGATCGTGCAGTACGGCGGCCAGACCCCGCTGAAGCTCGCGCTCGACCTCGAAGCCAATGGTGTGCCTATCATCGGCACCAGCCCCGACAGCATCGACATCGCCGAAGACCGCGAGCGCTTCCAGCAACTGCTGCACACCCTGGGGCTCAAACAGCCACCCAACCGCACGGCCCGCACCGAGGAGCAGGCCCTGCAGATGGCCCGGGAGATCGGCTATCCGCTGGTGGTGCGCCCGAGCTACGTGCTGGGCGGCCGCGCGATGGAGATCGTGCACGGCGACAAGGACCTGGAGCGCTACATGCGCGAGGCGGTGCGCGTGAGCGAGAAGTCGCCCGTGCTGCTCGACCGCTTCCTCGACGACGCCATCGAGGTCGATGTGGACTGCGTCGCCGACGGCGAGTCGGTGATGATCGGCGGCATCATGGAGCACATCGAGCAGGCGGGCGTGCACTCGGGCGACTCGGCCTGCTCGCTGCCGCCTTACACGCTGCCGGCCAGCCTGCAGGACGAGTTGCGCCGGCAGACCACCCTGATGGCCCAGGCTCTCAAGGTGGTTGGGTTGATGAACGTGCAGTTCGCCATCCAGGGCGAGGGCGACGCCGCCACCGTCTACGTGCTGGAGGTCAACCCGCGCGCCTCGCGCACTGTGCCCTACGTGTCCAAGGCCACCGGCCAGCCGCTGGCCAAGATCGCCGCGCGCTGCATGGCCGGGCGCAAGCTCAAGGACCAGCAGGGCCTGGGCGGGCGTGCGCCCCATGAGGTGATTCCGCCCTACTACTCGGTGAAAGAAGCGGTCTTCCCCTTCAACAAGTTCCCCGGTGTCGACCCGGTGCTGGGCCCCGAGATGCGCTCCACCGGCGAGGTGATGGGCGTGGGCAAGACCTTCGGCGAAGCCATGCTCAAGAGCCAGCTCGCGGCCGGCTCGCGCCTGCCCGCTTCAGGCACCGTGTGCCTGACGGTGAAGGACGCCGACAAGGCGCGGGCGGTGGAGGTGGCGCGCCAGTTGCATGCTCTGGGCTTCCAGCTCGTGGCCACGAGGGGGACGGGCGCGGCGATCGCCGCCGCCGGCATCCCGGTGCGGGTGGTCAACAAGGTCAAGGACGGCCGGCCTCACATCGCCGACATGATCAAGGCTGGCGAGATCCAGCTCGTGTTCACCACCGTGGACGAAACCCGCACGGCGATCGCGGATTCGCGCTACATCCGCACCGCGGCCCTGGCCAACCGTGTGACCTACTACACGACCATGGCCGGTTGCGAGGCGGCCGTGGAGGCCATGAAGCACCAGGCGGATCTGGTCGTCTATTCCGTGCAAGAATTGCACAAGACGCTACACTGAGCTTCCATTTCCGAACCCCAGGCCGCCGCCGACCGTCCCGTGCAGGACCCGGCGGCGGCTGATTTTTGGCTGACCTGCGCCCTGTCCCCGGACGGTCACCGGCGGGGCAGGACGCCATGACGATGTGAGAGAGAAGACCGTATGGCCACCATTCCGCTGACCAAGCGTGGCGCCGAGAAGCTCAAGGCCGAACTCGCGCGCCTGAAATCCGTGGAGCGCCCGGCCGTGATCCATGCGATCGCGGAGGCCCGCGCGCAAGGCGACCTGTCCGAGAACGCCGAGTATGACGCGGCCAAGGACAAGCAGGGCTTCATCGAAGGCCGCATTCAGGAGATCGAAGGCAAGTTGGCCGTGGCCCAGATCATCGATCCGGCGGCGCTCGATGCCGGCGGGCGGGTGGTTTTCGGCTCGACGGTCGACCTGGAGGAAGAGGAATCCGGCGATGCCGTGACCTACCAGATCGTTGGTGATGACGAGGCCGATCTCAAACAGGGCCTGATTTCGATCAGCTCGCCCATCGCGCGCGCACTGATTGGTAAAGAGGCCGGCGACGTGGCCGAGGTGCAGGCCCCCGGCGGCATCAAGCGCTACGAGATCGTCGAGGTCCGCTACATCTGAACCGGGGACGGGCCATGCTGCGACGCTGGATGGCCTGGGTCGCTGGCCTGTGGGCTGGGGGGGTGCTGACCCTCGGTGCCGTGGCCGCACCCTCGGCGTTTGCCGTGCTCGAGCGCGCCCAGGCGGGGCGCTTCGTGGCCCGGGTGTTCGCGATCGAGGCCCACGCCGGCCTGGCGTTGGCGGTGCTGCTGATCCTGCTGGCGCGCCGCCAGGCCGTGCAGCAGGACGGTTCGCGTTTCAGCCTGGAGCTGGGGCTGGCGCTGGGGGCCCTGTTCTGCACGGTGGCGGGCTACTTTGCGGTGCAGCCGATGATGGCAGCGGCGCGCTTGGGGCAGGGCGCGTGGTCGTTTGCGGCCCTGCACGGGGTGTCCTTGGCCTTCTTCGCCCTCA
Organism: Caldimonas hydrothermalis; assembly: GCF_056746695.1. NCBI lineage: Bacteria > Pseudomonadati > Pseudomonadota > Betaproteobacteria > Burkholderiales > Sphaerotilaceae > Caldimonas > Caldimonas hydrothermalis. Next base: position 200,710 of record NZ_JBWQXA010000005.1, read on the forward strand.
AGGGGATCGTGCTGCTGGCCCTGGCGTGGCGTGCCACCGCATCGGCGGCGCGCCATTGACGGGGCTGCTGCAGAAGCGGTTGCTCAGGACTCGAGGGCGCGTTTCTTGCGGCTCACGGTGCGCTCCTTGGCGCGCTTGACCGTACCGCCTTTCGTCAGGCGCTGGTTGCCCAGCACCGTGAGCTTCTTCACCTCGGGCCGCTGGCCCCCCCGCTTGGAGTACTTGATCACCTTGACCACTTTGGGGCCGGGCTTGCGATCTTCATCTACCGGTTTGGCCTTGGGCGGGATCGGGCGCCACAGCACCAGCAGCTTGCCGATGTGCTGGACGGGCGCGGCCCCCAGCCGGTCACTGAGCTGGGCGAGCATGTCCTCGCGGGCTTGGCGGTCATCGGAGAAGACGCGCACCTTGATCAGGCCATGGGCCTTGAGGGCGGCGTCGGCTTCCTTCAGGACGGCCTCGGTGAGACCCTCGGCGCCGATCAGGACGACGGGGTCGAGATGATGGGCCTCGGAGCGCTTTTCCTTGCGCTGGGCCGCAGAGAGTGTGATCGCAGGCATCCGCCTATTATCGTCGGGTCATGAAAATCAAGACCAAGAGCAAGAAAGTCAACCGGGCGTGGCTGCACGACCACCTCACCGATCCCTATGTGAAGCTGGCCCAGAAGGAGGGCTACCGCTCGCGCGCCGCCTACAAGCTCAAGGAGATCGACGAAACCCTGGGCCTGATCCGGCCGGGCCAGCTCGTGGTCGACCTGGGGGCGGCACCAGGGGCCTGGAGTCAGTACGTGCGCCGGCGTTTCGCGCCCCGGGATGCTGTCGGTGGGGGCGCCGCCGCCGGCGCGCTCGACGGGCAGATCATTGCACTGGATCTCCTCGAGATGGAGCCCATCGAGGGGGTGCGCTTCATCCGCGGCGATTTCCGCGAGGAAGCCGTCCTGGCCGAGCTCGAATCGGCCGTGGCTGGCCGGCCGGTGGATGTCGTGATCTCCGACATGGCGCCCAATCTGTCGGGCATTGCATCGTCAGACGCAGCGCGCATCGCCCACTTGGTCGAATTGGCCGTGGAGTTCGCTTGCGCGCATCTGCACCAAAGTGGTGCGCTCGTCTGCAAGGTTTTCCACGGCAGCGGCTACAGCCAGCTTGTCGAGCTTTTCAAGCGGCACTTCCGTGTCGTCAAGCCGATCAAGCCCAAGGCCTCGCGCGACAAGTCGGCCGAAACCTTCCTGGTGGGTGTGGGTCTCAAGCAAGTGAAGCGGCCGTAACGGCGCTGTCCTGAACGCTATCTCGGCGATAGCGTGTAAGGTCTCGCGCCGATGCGCCCCATGCGTCAAACTCGGGTCATAAACGGGGTCACATGAGAAAGGGCGTGCTGCCCGCCTCGACTAGAATGACCCAAGGTTGATTTGTCAACAGGCAATTTGTGCTGTTCGTGTCGGAGAAGGAGCCGCGGTGAACAATCAATGGTTCTCGAAGGTGGCTGTATGGCTGGTGATCGCACTCGTGCTGTTCACCGTCTTCAAGCAGTTTGATCGCACCGCGGTCACCACCGGGCAGATCGCTTACTCCGACTTTCTGGAGGAGGTGCGCAACAAGCGCATCAAGAGCGTCACCTTGCAGGAAGGTTCGGGTGGAGGCACCGAGATCATCGCCATCACGAATGATGATCGGCGCATCCGCACGACGGCCACCTACCTCGACCGTGGCCTGGTGGGTGATCTCATCAACAACAACGTCCGCTTCGACGTGAAGCCGCGCGAGGAACCCTCGCTGCTGATGAGCATCCTCATCTCCTGGGGGCCGATGTTGCTGCTGATCGGCGTGTGGATCTACTTCATGCGTCAGATGCAAGGGGGTGGCAAGGGCGGGGCGTTCAGCTTCGGCAAGTCGCGCGCGCGCATGCTCGACGAGTCGAACAACTCGGTTACCTTCGCCGATGTGGCCGGCTGTGACGAGGCCAAGGAAGAGGTCAAGGAGCTGGTCGACTTCCTGAAAGACCCGCAGAAGTTCCAGAAGCTCGGCGGCCGCATTCCGCGTGGCGTGCTGATGGTCGGGCCTCCGGGCACCGGCAAGACGCTGCTGGCCAAGTCCATCGCCGGCGAGGCCAAGGTGCCCTTCTTCTCGATCTCCGGCTCGGACTTCGTTGAGATGTTCGTTGGCGTGGGCGCGGCCCGCGTGCGCGACATGTTCGAGCAGGCGAAGAAGAACGCGCCTTGCATCATCTTCATCGACGAGATCGACGCCGTGGGCCGTCATCGCGGCGCGGGTCTGGGTGGCGGCAACGACGAGCGCGAGCAGACGCTCAATCAGATGCTCGTCGAGATGGACGGCTTCGAGACCAATCTGGGCGTGATCGTGATCGCCGCGACGAACCGGCCCGACATCCTCGACCCGGCCCTGCTGCGCCCGGGCCGTTTCGACCGCCAGGTCTATGTGACCCTGCCGGACGTGCGCGGCCGCGAGCAGATCCTCAACGTGCACATGCGCAAGGTGCCCATTGGCACGGATGTCAAGCCCGACATCCTGGCCCGTGGCACGCCCGGCTTCTCCGGGGCCGACTTGGCCAACCTCGTGAACGAGGCTGCCCTGTTCGCCGCGCGCCGCAATGCCCGTGTGGTCGAGATGCAGGACTTTGAAAAGGCCAAGGACAAGATCCTGATGGGTCCCGAGCGCAAGTCCATGGTCATGCCCGAGGAAGAGCGCCGCAACACGGCCTACCACGAAGCCGGCCATGCCCTGGTGGCGCGGCTGCTGCCCAAGACCGACCCGGTCCACAAGGTCACGATCATCCCGCGTGGTCGCGCGCTGGGCGTGACGATGCAACTGCCCGAGGGTGACCGCTACAGCATGGACAAGGAGCGTATGCTCAACACCATCGCGGTGCTGTTCGGCGGGCGCATTGCCGAGGAGGTCTTCATGAACCAGATGACCACCGGCGCCAGCAACGACTTCGAACGGGCCACGCAGATCGCCCGCGACATGGTCACCCGCTATGGGATGACCGACGAGCTGGGCCCGATGGTCTACGCCGAGAACGAGGGCGAGGTTTTCCTGGGTCGCTCGATCACCAAACAGGTGAACGTCTCCGAAGAGACCATGCAAAAGGTCGACAAGGAGATCCGCAAGATCATCGACGAGCAGTACGCCATTGCCCGCCGGCTGATCGAGGAGAACAAGGACAAGATGCATGCGATGGCCAAGGCCCTGCTGGAGTGGGAGACCATCGACGCCGAACAGATCGACGACATCATGGCGGGCAAGCCGCCGCGCCCGCCGAAGGACTGGACGCCCAGCAGCGGCGGCAAAGGCAGCGGCGGACCGACACCGCCGGTCAACACCGACCAGGCGCCGGCCGCGGCCTGACGGCGAATCCGTCGCGTCCGGCAGCCACACCCAACGGGGCTTCGGCCCCGTTGTCACTTTCCGAACCCCATGCACTACTGGCAAACGTCGCGCTACGACATCGACCTGAGCCGTCCCCGCGTGATGGGGATCGTCAACATCACGCCCGACTCCTTTTCCGATGGTGGCCGGCATGCCGACACCCGGTCCGCACTGGCCCATTGCGAGCGGTTGCTGCGCGAGGGGGCAGACATCCTCGACCTGGGCGGCGAGTCGAGCCGTCCGGGCGCCCAGGCTCTGCCGCTGCAGGAGGAACTGGACCGCGTGCGGCCCGTGCTGCGCGAGGCCGTGCGCCTGGGGGTCCCCATCTCGGTCGATACCTACAAGCCCGAGGTGATGCGCATGGCCCTGGATGCAGGGGCGGACATCGTGAACGACATCTTCGCACTGCGCAGCCCCGCGGCGGCAGAGGTCATCGCGGCGCATCCTCGCTGCGGGGTGTGCCTGATGCATATGCAAGGCGAACCCAAATCCATGCAGGCGGCACCGCACTATGAGGATGTGGCGGCCGAGGTGCGCTGCTTCCTGGAGGAGAGGGCGCAGGCTTTGCGGGAACGCGGTGTCGCGGCAGCGCGCATCGTCCTTGATCCCGGCTACGGGTTCGGCAAGTCGGTCGAGCACAATTTCGAACTGCTGCGGCGACAGCCGGAGCTGCTCGCGCCGGGTTATCCGCTGCTGGCGGGGTGGTCCCGCAAGTCCTCGCTCGGTGCGGTCACCGGGCGGGATGTGGCCGATCGCCTGGCAGCCAGTGTGGCTGCGGCCCTGGCTGCCGTGGAGCGCGGCGCCCGCATCGTGCGCGTGCACGACGTGGCCGCGACCGTCGATGCGCTGAAGGTCTGGGCCCATGCTGGACTGCCGTCCTGGCAGGCCTGTCCGGCCCCAGAATGAACGCATCATTGGCGCCGTCGTGGTGCGCACCGGACCCTGGTCCACTCGATCGAAAGAAACGACAGACAGATGAGTCAACGACAGTATTTCGGGACCGACGGCATCCGTGGCGCGGTCGGCAGCTTTCCCATCACGCCGGACTTCGTCCTGCGTCTGGGCCATGCGGTGGGACGCGTGCTGCGGCGCGCCCACCAGGGCGCGGGCCGACCCACGGTGCTGATCGGCAAGGACACGCGTATCTCGGGCTACATGCTGGAGTCGGCGTTGGAGGCAGGCTTCTCGTCGGCCGGCGTAGATGTGCTGCTCAGCGGCCCGCTGCCCACGCCGGGGGTGGCCTACCTGACCCGGGCCCTGCGGCTGGACCTCGGGGTGGTCATCAGCGCCTCGCACAATCCCTATGGTGACAACGGCATCAAATTCTTTTCAGCCCAGGGCGAGAAGCTGCCGGACGCATGGGAGCTGGCCGTCGAGGCCCTGCTCGAGGAGCCGCCACAGTGGGTGGATTCCGCTTCGCTGGGCAAGGCACGGCGTCTCGACGATGCCCAGGGGCGCTACATCGAGTTCTGCAAGGCCACCTTCAGTGCCGAGCTGTCCCTCAAGGGCCTGCGGATCGTGGTCGACGCTGCCCATGGTGCGGCCTACCAGGTTGCCCCCGCCGTGCTGCACGAGCTGGGAGCTGAAGTCGTGGCGATCGGATGCAGTCCCGACGGCTACAACATCAATGCCGGGTTTGGGGCCACCGCACCGCAGGCCCTGGTCGATGCGGTGCGCCAGCATGGCGCGCATTACGGTGTGGCGCTCGATGGGGATGCCGACCGACTGCTGCTGGTGGATGGCAATGGGCGTCTCTACAACGGCGACGAGCTGCTGTACGTGATGGTTGCCGACCGGCTACGCCTGGGGCAGACCGTGCCCGGCGTGGTCGGCACGCTGATGACCAATCTTGGGGTGGAGCAGGCCCTGGCGCGGCGCGGCGTGCCGCTGGTGCGCGCCAAGGTTGGCGACCGTTACGTCCTGGAGGAACTGGTGGCGCGGGGCTGGCTGCTTGGCGGCGAGGGCTCGGGCCACCTGCTGGCGCTGGACCGGCACACCACGGGTGACGGCATGGTGAGTGCGTTGCAGGTGCTGCAGGCGACGATGCGTTCGGGCCTGGGGCTGGCCGAGCTGCTGGCCGATGTGACGCTGTTTCCCCAGACCCTGATCAACGTCCGCCTGCAGCCCGGCCAGGACTGGCGGCGCAATGATCGCCTGGCTTCCGAGCAGGCCGCCGTGACCCGGGAACTGGGCGAGGCCGGCCGCATCTTGATTCGGGCATCGGGCACCGAACCTTTGCTGCGCGTGATGGTGGAAGCCCGCGACGGCGCCGTGGCGCAAGCCTGCGCCGAGCGGCTGGCCGCCGCGGCGCAGGCGCCGGCGTGAGCGTTGCGCGCGACGGCTACTGGCTGATCCGGAACTCGATGCGACGGTTGCGGGCCCGCCCCTCGGGGGTCTCGTTGCTGGCCACCGGGCGCGCAGAACCCATGCCGGAGATGGCCAGGCGCTGGGCCTCGATGCCCCGGGCCTGGAGGTAGCTGCGAACGGCGTCGGCCCGGGCCAGCGACAGGGCCAGGTTGGCATCCGGGGCTCCGAGGGCATCGGTGTGGCCGATGATCTCGATGCGCCGGGCCGACAGGCGCATCAGGGTCGGCAGCATCTGATCGAGCACCGCCCGTCCCGCGGGCGTGAGCACGGAGCTGCCGGGTTCGAACTCGACGATGCGGTTGGCCAGCGCATGGTCGAGCAGGGTCTGTTCCCCCGTGCCTACGCGCAGGGCGCTGCGCACGGTGTAGGTCGGGTTCAGCCGCGTGGCCACGGCGCTGACCACCTGCTGGCGCTGGGCCTCGTTGGGCACCTCGCCTTGCAGGTCGACCTGCGTGCCGCGCACCGTGAGTTGGCCTCGGCTCACCTGACGGATCTCCGGGCCCAGGATGTTCTGCACGTGCTGGGACCACTGCGGCGGGGCGACCACGCTGCCGATGGCAATCTGATCGACGACGCGGTGCGCGCCGTACAGCTCGTGCAGCCGTTGCAGGACGAGCGCACGCGTGGCCTCGTCCGGGACGGTGCCGGTCACGAGCACCTGGTCGGGAGTGGGCTCGTTGCGGCCGCCGGCCGCGGCAAGGCCACTGCCGAGCAGCAGCGCGGCCGTCAGGGCGTGGAGCCACCCAGGGCGTCGATGGCGGGTGTGCAGGCTTTGCGGGAGGGCAAAGCGGGGGCGGAAGGGCATCATCGGCGTCTCCTCACAGGCCCAGGAAGGCCTCGCGGAAGGTCTGGCTGGCCTGGGCCAGCGAAAGCGTGGGATTGCGCAGATAGCTCGACAGTTTTTTGACTGCGTAGTCAGTCTCGACGAAGCGCTCTACCCAGGACGGGGATGAGAACTCGATGTTGTCCTGGGGGCTTGCCTGCGGGGCCAGCACGGAGCGCAGGCTGCGCGGGCAGGCCCCGTTGAATCCGATGACCAGCAGTCCGCGGCCTCGATGCCGCGTGGTGAAGATGCCCAACTCCAGGCCGCTGCGCCGCAGGAATCCGGCCACCAGGTCGAGCCAGAACGAAGCCACGAAGGGACGGTACAGCGGGTCGTTGGGCAAGGGCAGTTGCAGGCCCCGTTCGAGCCTAGGCGTCGGCTGGCCCAGCAGCGGCCGCAGCAGCAGGCCCAGGGCCAGCAGCGTTTGGCGCAAGGGCAGGGCCTGGCCGGCCTCCTCGAGCAGGGACTCCAGTGCTCCCAGCGTCTGGGTCTGTAGGAAGTCCCGGAAATGCGTCGCACCGGGGGGCACCAAGCCCTCGAGCTGCTGCTCGGCGCGCGCCAGCACGTCCTGGGTTTGCGCAGCGTTCTCGCAGGCCAGTGCGAGTTGTGCCGTGTGTTCCATCTGGGGCCACAGGCGTGACAGCCCCAGGGGGCTCAGTCCCAGGAAGCCGGCGGGCTCAGGCACACCGAAGGACGCCGCAGCGATGAAGGGATAGCGGCGGCCTGAGGCGTCCTGGCTGGGGACGAGGTGGCCGGCCAGTCCGACGGGACTGCGTGGGCCCAGAAATGCGAACTGGGTGGCCGGCGCTTCGTCATAGACCTGCTTCCAGCAGGGGTCCTGCGCCAGCAGTTCCAACGTGCGTGACATCCAGCGATCCAGGGTCTGGACGAGCGACGTGCTGGCAGTGCCGTTGCGCACGAAATCGCCGTGGGAGGGGAGCTTGCCGAAGCACACCAGCTTCGCGGTGGAGGCGGACAGGCTCATCGAGACCCTCCCGCAGAGACAGTGGAGGCGGGGCGTACGGAAGGGGCGCCGGCCACCGTGCGGGGCAACGGGACGCCGCCCAGTCCTGCGTGCCCGGTGGACGACTCGCCGGAAGATCCGGGCATGGCGACGATGCGCAGGTGTATGGCCACGGCGTGCCCGCCAGCAGACCATCGCAGTTCATGGGTTTGGGCATCGATGCGGCGGCGCTGGGCACTGTGGATCATGCGCTCCAGACCGAAGCGGCCGGGCTCGTGCACGAAGTCAATGCTGCGACCGTCGAAACTCACCCCGTGCAGGCGCACGCCGAGCGTGGGCTGAGGGCCGGGCCAGACGAAATGCGACCAGGCGGCTGCGGCATTGCGGTAGCGCATCACCTGGCCGTCGATTTCCAGGCTGTACTCGGTCAGCCCCGGGGCGGGCTGGGGCAGGATCTGAAACAGCGTCTGCTCTGTGCCGGCCGGGGCCGTGGCATGGCCCCCGAGCGGCGCCACCCAGGTGGCAAAGCGGGCCGTGAATTCAGGATGGAGCCGGATGGACAGGTCGGCCCAGGTGCGCGGTGCCAGGCTGTCCCCGCGCCGGATCACCAGCGGGCCGAGGGCCTTGTCCGCGAACCGGGCGATCGCCCCCTCGGGGCCGAAGATCTTGGCGATGTCCGCAGCCGAGGCTTCGACACGGGCGTCGGGCTTGAACGGGTAGCGGTCTGCCAGTGTGGATTCGTAAGGGCCGTGCACCTGGGCGAGCCAGATGCGGTTGATCTCTTCCTCTGCACCCGGGATGAGCGCTTCATAGGCCTGCATCAGGGGCCGCACGAGCAAGGGGCGCAGACTGGCGCGCGCACTGTCGCTCAGGCCGTTGAGCATCTGCTCGTCGACGAGCTTGAGCAGCTCGGCGATCTCGGACTGCCCTTCGAGCGTCTGCTGCAGGAGCTGCACGCTGCCCGGACCGGCTTCGCCCTGGGTGTGGATGCGGTTGAAGCGGGTGCGCAGACGGGACAGGCCGTCCAGGTAGGCCCCCATGAGACTGCCACCGTCGTCGCGCGCGCTCAGCAGGCGGCTCACGCCCGCAAACTCCTGACTCACCTGCCCCGTGAGGGTCCGCTGGGCGCTGGCCGGGTCGTCGGTGCGCACTTGCACATTCACCTGGGGCGGTGCTTGACGCAACACCACCTGGCGGAACCATGCACCGAAGCCGCGGCTTGCGCCGGTCACATCCGTGGCGGTCACAGGCCGGTCCCAGGCCGTCTCCTCGTGCACGACAGCCATCAGTCGTCCCAGCGGTGAGGTTGCCGGGTCACCCAAGCGGTTCATCCGGCTGACGGCCTGCTCGAAGCTGCCGAAGGGCTGGACACTCACGCCATGGAGGAAGCGGTGCCACTGGGCGATGTACTCGGACTTGTAGGCATCGGTCAGTGCCTTCTGGATCTGCTCGGGGCTGCCATCGAGGGTGAGATCGTCCTGTACGGTGGTTTTGAGCACCCAGTCGTCAGCCTGCAGGGCCTTGTGGGCGGCATCACGGATGGCGCCTTGCACATATTCACGCCATGCCTGGCGGGTGAAGGCTCCCGATACGGCGTGGCTGCCCGACAGCAGGTCGGGGTCGGACTCGCCAATGGCGCGTGCCACTGTCATCGGCGCAAAGCGGGTGGCTGCGCGGGCCTTGATCTCGGCATAAACCCGCTCTCGGGCGGGCATGCCGCGCACCACAGTGCGCAGCACCCGGCGGCTTTCGTCCACCAGGGCCAGATTGTTCGCGACCTGGGGAAACTCGGGGTCGTGGACCTGGGCTGTGGTGTAGGCGATCAGCGATTCCGCCACCACCAGCATGCGTTCGCGAGGCATCGCACCGCGGTTGACTTCGAGCCAGCCACGCCAGAAGCGGGTGATCTGGTCGCTCAGGTGTCCGGGCTCCGCACGACGCCGGTCCGCCAGCATCAGGTAGGTCTTCAGAGCGTTGTAGGCGTCGGTGACGCTCGTGGCCGATGCGGCGCTGTAGGGTGAGCCCTGTGCGGCCGCCGAAGGGGGCGTCGTCGCCGAAGTCACTGGTTCGGCGCCGTCTTGCAGTTGGCCTTCGTTCTCCTTCACGGCGGCCAGATAGGCCTCGATGCTTTGCGCCACCGGCTTGAGCATGACCTCGCGCACACCGTGGAAGTATTCCCGCCGCAGCACGTCCTCGAGCTGGCGTCCCTGGTGCAGGCCGAAGGACAGGGCCCAGGGGCGCTCGCGACGGATCGCCTGGACCTGGGTCAGTCGATCCTGCAGGATCATGAGCGCTTCCAGGCGTGACGACAGATCGGGCGACGATGTCTGCAGACGGGTGACATGCTCGAGGTCGGTACGAACGTTGGCAACCCACTGGCGGTTGTTCGCGTAGGACCAGGTCCACAGACCCAGGCACAGGCCCAGTGATGCCAGACCCACCAGCACCGTGGCCTGGCGCCAGCGGCGCCGGGGTTGCGTGAGGTGCTGGCGCACCAGGTGGCGGTCGGCAAAGATGACCCGGGTGAACAGATCCTTCAGGAAGAAGCCGGCATGCGAGTAGACGCTGGCCGTGGTGCCGGGCTGCAGGCTCAGACCGAAGCGACGTGCGACGCGTTCGCTGGACCGGCTGGTGGATTCGCCCTCCTGGACGGCGCTGGTGAAGTAGAAGCCGCGGAAGCTCGGGCGGTACTGGTAGGGGTTGTCCTCGAACAAGGTCGCGATGAAGGTGGACAGCGCCGGCTTGAGGCCTGCGAACTCCAGCGGGAAGCTCAGGACGCCCGGCGGCAGCTTCTCGCCTCGCTGCATGGACATGCGGGCCACCGACGCGGCTTTGAGCCCTTCGTAGAGTTCGTCGAAATGACGTTCGAACAGCCCGAGGGCATCGGCACGCCCCTGCTCGTCGTAGGGCAGGGTGGCGCCCCAGACCCGCTCGCGCTCACCACGGTCGCGGTCCTCGAAGAACTCGACGAACCCGCTGATGAGGTCGGCCTTGGTGAACATGACATAGACCGGGGCAATGACCTCGAGTGTGTCGGTGAGCTCTTGCATGCGCTGGCGCAACTGCTTGGCCAAACGGATGTTGGCCTCCGGCCGCTGGGCCGCCAGCTCGGCCACGCTGACCGCGATCACGATGCCGTTGATCGGTGCCTTGGGGCGATACTTCTTCAGCAGACCGAGAAAACCCAGCCATTCGTCCCGGTCCTCGTCCTGCACGCTGTAGCGGCCGGCGGTGTCGATCAGAATGCCTTCGGAGGTGAAGAACCAGTCGCAATTGCGGGTGCCCCCGATGCCCTGGATGATGTTTCCGGCATCGTCAGAGAAGGGGAAGCGCAACCCGGACTTGACGATCGCCGAGCTCTTGCCGGCCGCCGGATTGCCGATGACCATGTACCAAGGCAGTTCGTAGAGGGCGGCTCGCCCCGAGGTCTGCCCGAGCCTGGAGCGCTGGAGCGTGCGGATCGCCTGCCGCATGCGCTCGCGCAGGACAGCCACCTCTTCGCGACGGTGACGTTGCGCGTCCAGCCGCGAAACCTCGGCGTGCTGGGCATCCAGGGCCTGCTCGAGTTCTTTCGCTGCCCGCCGGGCCTTGTGGCGCTGCAAGGCCCAGCGGACGAGCATCACCAGCGTGACGATGGCGAGCACGCCCAGGGCCCAGCTCACGGGCAGATCGAAAGTCCAGGTTCCGATGCTCACGAAACCCACCAGCGCCAACCAGCCCATCGCGCGCAGGGTGAGGGGGTGCGAGAAGAAGTTCAACAGGCTTTGCATGGATCGGCAGGCAGGAGTCAATGCGAGGCTGCACGGGCAGGGGAGGGGGTGGCCGGGCGCATCGGCGTCAGGAGGACCGTTGCCGGTTGTCGGCCGGTCAGCAGGAGCAGGGCCGCAGCCCCGTCCTGATGCGCGGCATGGCTGCCCAGAGCCAGTGCCACCAGCGGTCCGGCGCACCCCAGATCGCCGCACGCGAGCCCGATGCGGCACAGGCGTTCGCCCACATCGAGCTGTGGCAGCAGTTCGACGGTGGCATCGAGCACCTGGCGGGCCTCGGGCCCCGTCAGCCCGACGTCACTGAGGACCCGGCCGACCACCGTGGCCTCGCAGGCCGTGTCCAGGACTTGAGCCGCGAGATCCCGCAGCGAGCATTCCGAAGGGGAGGCCGAGGAGGGAAGGCCGGGCCAGCTCACACGTGCCAGGACACCCTCCTGCGGCAAGGTTTCGTCGGGAAGCTGCGGCTCGACCAGCAGGGCCGCCGCGGCTTCGCCGGGGAGGGCTGCGCTGGCGGTCTGCTGGGGGTCGATGAGCGAGTCACAGGCCAGGACCAGGGTCGCGCGAGACTCGCATGGGGGCGTGTCGGGCCCGAGCGTCCGCAGGCACAGCCGATCGAGCGAGGCGCCGAGCCCAGCCGGACCGACGAGGCGGATGGTCACGGGGCCGGCATCCGGGGGCAGGCGTGCCGTCAGGTCGTTCATCAGCCAGTCGTGGGCCCTCCGGCGTTCTTCTTCGTTCCAGTGGTCCGGCACGGTCCAATGCACCTCGAGCCCACCATGGCAGGGCAGAGCTTGCACAGCGGCTTGCAGGCCATCGAGCGCGTCGGCCTGCAGGGCCAGAGCCCGCACCAGCCCGGGACGCCCGGCGGCGGCATCTGAGGTCGAGGCCGTCAATGCGGCGGTCACCCGGGACACGTCGAGGGTGGAACAGCGGGCGCTCAGACGGGGCAGCCCCTGGTCGTCAAGCCAGTCCGTATCTGGCTCCGGCATCGACGGTTGAGGGCCGAGTGCCTGCAGCACGGCCTCGGGATCGTGTCCGCACCGGGTGGCAACGGCGGCGCCGCGCACCAGCAGCACCGGCCGCGCGGGTGGGGTGGCAACGGCTCCTTCGCCAGACGCGATGGCCGGAGCCGGCGTGCTTGCGGAGTGATCCTCGCGAGCGCCCGCACGGAAGGCTAGCAGCGCCACGCCGGCGAGCAAGGCCAACACGATGAGGGACCACCAGCGATCGTCCATCCCATCCGGCACGGACGGCCGTTCCACGAAGACCCACAGCGCGGCCGCCATGAGGCCGAGCAGGGCCACACCAAGCCAGAGGTTTTTGCGCATTGAGCAACTCCCGCGGGGACGGTCAGGCGTCGGTGCTGAGGGACTGGCTGGCGACCAAGGTGGCGCCGCAGGCCGTGAGATCGCCATGGCCGGCCACCGGCTTGCCGTCGGTCAGCATGGGGGATCGCCCGTCAAGATCACTGTCGTGCGTCATATTGCGTTGGCGTGCTCGACTCGATGCTGCTGCGCTCATACTGGCCAAGAGCTTCAAGTACACGTTGGTGATGGCGATATCTCGCGAGCAGTGTGGCGAGCTGCCGGTCGGTGCCTGCGCAGGCTTGGTTCGTCATTTCGATTCGATCGTTGTCGGATTCGGGGTCCCCGGAAAACTCGCCTCGCAAGTGGTCGCTCATGTCCGTCCAAGCTATGGCCACCGCGCTGCCAGTGCCAGACGATGCCGCTCCACGGAACAGACGTGGCCAGCGGCATCCAGAGGAGGAATCTGGGGTGTTCCGATCTGGTTCGATCCGTTGTCTCCCTGGTGCCTGTTCAAGGCATCCGATGCCAGCGTGTGGAGCCGACGTACGTCTTGCTCGGCCCCAGGCTCCGGAGGAGACACGGGAGCGGCACTGCTGCCTGTTCATGGGGCGGATGTGTCTCCGCCCCCGCCTGGGCCGACAGTGCTGAGGCTTTGGCTCGCGATCAGCGTTGCCCCACAGGCGCACTTGTCGCCATGGCGAGCCACCGGCTTGCCGTCGATCAGCATCGTGGGATCCCCGGTGACAATCGTGGTGAGGCGGCCGTGGCCCTTGCGGGGGCAGGTGACCCGGTCTCCGACGCGTGCGATGCGCCGGCCGTGGGTGTCGGTGGATGCCGAGGCTTCGACGACAGTGCCGCCGTGGCTGGTCCTGTCGCCCAGGACGATGAACGGACGTGACATGTGCACTCCCTGCACTTGGATGATTTCGTTGTGGCCTGAAGTCTAGCGATACAAGTTCCTGCAACCTGTTACTGTTGGTGTCGCCGGCCGAGGTGGATGGAGCGGAGTTCCACGTGACCGTAGTCGCGCATCTTCCAGCGCCCTCCCCAGGTCAGGCCCACCGATTCGGCGAGTTCTCCATACAGGCGGTAGCCTTCGAGGGCCCAGGGGTCCTGCTCTGAGAGCACCAGCACGCCATCGCGCAGGAAGGCGCTGTCGGCCGCCAGGCCATGCTGGTGGTAGCTTGCCCCGGGCCCGGCCTGCGTGACGTGAGATCCCAGCGCCAGCAACTCTGCCTGCCGTTGCGGGCTTCGATACCCCTCGATCAGCACCATCTCGTAGCCATGGCGCTCGCGCATCAGTCGGTACACGAGCAGCAGGCGCTGGCGGAAGTCCTCGTCGAGAAGCGACCAGTCACGGCTGGCATGCGTGAGTCGAGGTCGGACCGCTTCGACTTCCGCCGTGGCGAACACCTCCGGTGGCAAAGAGGGTGGGGGAGCCAGCTTTTCGCCCTGCAGCAGCCAGGCAATCTGGTCGTTCCTTGCCGGCCCATGGGACACGCCGAGCTCTGCCACGCGGCGGCCGTCGTGCAGCCACCAGGCCAACATTGGCGGGACGATGAGCACGGCCATGACCCCCGGTACACGCAGCCAATGTCTGTGCATCCCGGAGAGCCAGGTCGGCTCCGCTCGCGGCGTCATGCGCTGCGCACGGCCGGGTCGTCGCCCCGGCGCATGCCCCCGATGTCGCCCCGCTTGCAGCAGATCACGGCTGAGACGACGAGCCCATGGGAGCGGGCCGCTGCGCAGCTCCGGCAAGGCCCACCAACTCAGGAGCAGGCTGGCGGCAATCACGCAGACGAGGATCCAGCCCATCGTGTTCTCACGATGTAACGAGGTTTTGCGAGGCGCCACAAATCACGCCGGCCTTTCTAGAATCCGCCGCGCGCGGTCCCGGCTTGACGTCTGATGGACTGCCACAGGGAGGATCCATGCACAAGATTTCGCCGGACTCACCAGGGCAAGAGACCATCCCCAGCCTCTTGGCTCCTCGCGATGCGGTCTGCGACTCTTCGGTCGATGCCACCGGGCAAGGAGAGGGCATCCTGACGGTGGTCAGCCACGGCCATGCTGGCTCGCGATCGCAGCGGACGTGGCGCCGGCGCGTGGCGCCGGTCGTGGCGCTTGTGCTGGTCAGTGTGCTGGCGTGGTGGGTCTGGCCCCTGGGGGCCGACAGCACACCCGCGCGCGAGGAGGTGTCCTTGGCCCAGGGGCGGCCACCACAGCATGCCCCGACCGGGCCGGTACCGTCGCTGCAGGACGACCGCACACCAGCCTCCACCGCCCCTACGTCGTCGGCCGCACGCATCGAGCTTGCCGAGGAGGAACCCGCCACGCACAGCCCTCCCGTCGAGGTGCAGGCTGCAGGGCCCGTCGCCGGCATGCCGTCATCGGCAGCCCAATCACCGGTCTCCGGGGCCAAGCGCGAGGTGCTGCGGGCCGGGCGGCCGCCCAGTGAACCGGTTCGCCGCCCCGTGGCCCGCACCGCCGATCCGGACGTGGAAGTGATCGAGGTGCTGATGTCGCGGGCTGCACCCGAGCCGACGATCCCACGCCAAGCCTCGGCAGGACAACGCCCCGTGGTGGCAGCCTCCAACCGCGATGTCGTGCTGGTGCAGGCGGGCGTTCCAACGGCCGAGCTGGTACAGCGCTGCCTGACGCTGGGTTGGCTGGAAGGGCAGTTGTGCCGTGCTCGCGTGTGTGCGGCACGGCACGACGATGAGACAGCCTGTCCACGCCAGGCCACTGCCTTGGGCAGCCCTTGAGTCTTCACGGCAGTGTGATCGTCAGGTGTGCCGCCTGTGGAGGCAGCTGGATGAGCTGTTGGTAGGCCGCAAGATCGGCCTGGGTGGACCGGTCGAGCATGGTGCGAATCCCGGCGAAAGCCAGCAGGCCCAGGCAGGCGAAGCCGGCGGCCAGGATCCATGGGGGGATCATCGTGTGCAGCACATGCTGAACGCGGTCGGGCGGTGCCCAATGCGGGGCGAAGCCCATCTTGCGGCCCTTCAGATGGGAAATCTCGTCGCTCAGGCGGGCGGTCAGATAGCCCAGCTTCTCCTGCCCTTCGAGCAGGTACTTGCCCTGGAAGCCCAGCAGCAGGCACATATGAAAGACCTCCAGTGCGGCCAGGCGTGCGGCACCCTGCTGACGCAGGCGTTCGAGATGGAGGAAGAAGTTCTCCCCCGCGAGCTGGTCCCCGAAGAACTGCAGTTGCAGGGGCTGGCGCTCCCAATCCTCGCGCACCTTGAGACCCGAGGTCAGGATCGTTTCGTCGACCAGGGCGCAAAAAGCGTACTTGGCGAGGTGGACATCTTCCGCGCTGGCGTCGAGCTGGACAGAGTTGCGTTCGAATTCGGCGAGGTAGTCTCGCAAGTTTTCTCGCAGTGACGAAGCGTCGACCGGACCATGCCTGTTCTTCAGCAGGAAGATCATGTAGAAGCCCTCATAGAGCAGGTCGACGAGCTTGCCCGCCTGGGTGGGCGGGACGGGCTGCGACTCTGATGTGGGCATCAGCTCGGTGTCCGCGAAAAGAGTGGGGGTCTGCGTGCTCATGGATTCACGGCGATCAGTTCGAGGCGCAGGTCCGGCCAACCCTGGGGCGTGTACAGAGCGATGGCCTGGGCCTGCAGCATGCGTTCGTAGAGAGGGCCGCGCGCCTCCAGCGAGAAGTAGTGCATACCAGGGCGAATGGGTACGGCAGCCGGCACCTGCTGGGCATGGATGAGCCGCACACCGGGCATGGCCGACAGCACGAGCTTCTCCACGTCGTCAGGTGCGCCGATCTTCAAGCGCAGCGGCGCGGTCTCGATGAGTTCGGAGCCCGGCAGTGCCGCCGATAGCCCGAGGAAGAATGCCGTCGAGGCCTGGATCTGTTCGCTGTCCAGGCGGCCGACATGGAATGACGGTTTGCTCTCGTGCAGGGCAATGGCGAAGTAGCGTGTCGAGATCACGGCTTCGAGCATTTCGCGCACGATGTGATCCATCCTGGCGAAGCAGCTGCCCGGGTCCTGATGGTCATAGGCAGGCAGGTCGGTCAGCGTGAAAGACTTGGAGAAGGTCATCAGGGCTCCGGCCAGCTGGAGCAATCCTTGGTACAGGCGCTCGGGATGCAGGCCGGGGTGGCGGGCGAGATGGGACAGGGAGGCATGGGCCGTGCTGACCGTGTGAAGCAACCAGAACGAGGCCACGTCTCCGGATCGGAACTCGATGATGTTCTTCGACGGCTCGCGATGCAGGCCGATCAGCGCATCGGCCTTGGCCTGCAGTGCATCGAGCAGCCGGCGCAGCAGCATCTGCAGCGCCGGGGTGGACTCGATCGCCACCGATGGCGGGATGTAGCGCCGGTCTACTTCGAAGCCGCCGGTCCCTTTGCGTCGCAGGCGCAGCAGCGGCAGGCTCACGGTGTCCTCGCGCAAATCGTGACTGCCACGCAGGCGCGCCGCTTTGCGCAGGACCACCACTTCGGCCGGGACAGCATCCGTGAACCAGTCGCTGGCTTCCGCGTCACCATCCTGCCGGTACCGCAATTCGAGGCCCTCGTCTTCTTCGGTGCGGGCATGGTTGGTCCCCATCCGACGCATCGGAGCGACGCACAGGTGGAACGTGAACTCGGACTGTTGGAGATCCAGATCGGTCAGCGACAGGGCCGGCGGAAGCAGGTCGTCTCGGGGGGCATCGTAGAGATCACCGTCAGGCAGCACGGCTCGAAGCTCCAGCAATTGCAGCAGGCCGGTTTGCAAGGCGTCTTCGTCGATGCGCAAGTGCCTCACGCCCCAGGCGTAGGGGTGCAGCACTTGCGCGACTTGCGCCAGCCGCCACTCGTGGTAGGCGTCTTGCCGCTGAAAGTGCTGGGGTCTGAGGAAGAGGCCCTCACCCCAGAGGATCTTGGAGGATGGAATCACGTTGGTGGGTCCGGGTTACAAGAAGTCATCCGCCCGGGCAGCGGGCGGGCGCAGGGGGAATCGAAGCCGATGGCGGGCCGATGGGCCGACCGATCGCGACGCTGAGACTGCAGGCATGCAGACCGAGCGACAGGCCTGTCTTGGCCGCGTGCCCGGTCTCGAAAGCCAGGCGCCAACCCTGAGCCGGTGGACGATGAAAGAGAGCCACGATGCCGAGGTGGGTCGCGTCTGGCGGGAGGATCTCGTGCCACTCGCGGTGTTGACCAGGCAGCATCTGAACGTCGCGGGCTTCGATCAGGTCTTCTCCCAGCACCTCGCGTTCGCGGGCAGGTGAGGTGAAGGTTTCATGCGGTGCGGACAGAAACGCCTGGACTCCCTTGAGCTTGTACACGCGCGCCACCAGTGACAGCGAACGGCCCTGGTCATCCACATTGAGCGACTCGCTGGCTTGCATCCGCACGGGAATGCGCACTGTCTGGGCAGCGATGGGCGGGGCCGGGTCTTTCGGGGCCAGGCCGACCAGACGCAGCGCACCACTCGTGAGCGCACCGGCCGCATCGACCGCCTTGCCGGCACTCGCGCAACCGACGACGCCCACCAGTGCTCCGAGGGTCAGCAAACGGGCGAGCAAGGTGAACGCCGACAGTGCGCGGTGCCGCATGGCTTTCTTCCCTGAGACGATGCTTGTTGTGATGAGAAGCGGCCGTAGTCTAGGCAAGACCGTTGCGACCGCATTCACCTGTTCGGGGGGATAAGGTGACCGACTGTTTCAACGAGTAATTCTGTGTAACGGCGGCCTCGAAGCCCTAGCTTCATCCGGCCGAGCTGCGATTTAATCCGCAGCCATTCAAGCGACACAAGAGCGCGAGGCCTGCACCAATCTGCAGGAAGGGCGCCGGTCGGAACGATCAGCAACAACAGGTGAGGGGTCTTCTCGATGGACCTAAAAGCAGTCAAAGGGGCGCTGTGGCGCGTCTGGGCGGCAGCCGCCGCAATGGGTTTGGCCGCTTGTGCCGGTCTTCCTCAGACCGAAGACAAGCTGCCCCGGGTGGATCTGCCGCAGGCGCTGACTCAGGCTCGGTCGGCGCAGGAAGCCGGTGATGTGACCAAGGCGGCTGAACTGCTCGAGCAAGCGGCTCGTGCTCATCCTGGTGCAAAGGAGCCTTGGCTCCAGCAGGCTCAGATGCATCTGGAGGCCCGGCGCTATGGCCAGGCCATCGTGGCAGCGCAGGAGGTTCTTCAGCGCGATGTGGGCGACATCACGGCCCACAGCATCATGGCGGTTGCCGGTTTGCGAGCTTCTGCCTTGGCATTGGGGCACCTGCGGCAAGGCAACGCCGTGCAGGGCAGCACCCGCGAGGAAGCCCAGACGTTGACCCAGACGATCCGCGAGGCCATCGGCGAGACCGTGCTCGTGGCGCCAGAACCCGTTCAGGCGCCTCCCGCACGCCCTGCGGGGCCGGTCCGCCGTCGGGAGGCCCATTCCGCTTCGGCTCCGGCACGGCCCCTCCGTCCGGTCGAACCTCCCGTGGCCCGGCCGGCGACGACCGGATCGCGCAATCCCTTCAGTGCTCTCCAGTGAGCGTCCTCCGTCCTCTCCGCAGGAAATCCCATGGCCAAGAAAGACAGTGTGCAAAAGCGTCTCGAGAAGGTGCGTCCGCCCCGGGTGCAGTTGACCTATGACGTCGAGATCGGCGACGCCATCGAACAGAAGGAACTGCCATTCGTGGTGGGCGTGCTGGGCGATTTCGTCGGCAAGCCCTCCGAACAGACGCCCCCACCTCGCCTGAAGGATCGCAAATTCGTCAACATCGATCTCGACAACTTCGATGCGGTCATGGCAGGCATGGCCCCACAAGCGTCCTTCCGGGTACGCAATCTCCTCAGCGAGGAAGGTGGGGAGTTTGCCGTCAACCTTCAGTTCAACCAGATCGACGACTTCCGTCCGGAAGCGGTGGTGCAGCAGGTTGAACCGTTGCGCCGGCTGCTCGAGGCGCGCACCCGTTTGGCCGACCTGCGCAACAAGCTGGCGGGCAACGAGAAGCTGGAGGATCTGCTGGACGAGGTGCTGCGCAACACGGAGCAGCTTGAACGCCTGGGCCGGGAAGCCCAAACCACGAAGGAGTGATGCCATGAGTGCCCAAGCCCTCGCGCAAGCGCCCCAACCCGAGCTGGCACCCCATTCGCTGCTCGACCGCATCGTCGAGCAAAGCCGGGTGGCCAAGTCGCCGACCGAGCACCAACGTGCCCGGGACATCATCTCCGAGCTGGTGCGCGAAGTCCTGCAGGGGACCGTGGTTCTCTCCGAGAACCTGTCAGCCACCCTCGATGCGCGGGTGGCCGAGATCGATCAGCTCATCTCCGCCCAGTTGAGTGAGGTGATGCATGCCCCAGAGTTTCAACGGCTCGAATCGTCCTGGCGTGGCCTGCACTACCTGTGCAAGCACACCTCGACCGGGGCGATGATGAAGATCAAGGTCATGCACGCGACGAAAAAGGAGCTCGTGCGGGACTTCAACACGGCCATCGACTTCGACCAGAGCACTCTTTTCAAGAAGGTGTACGAAGAGGAGTTTGGAACCTTCGGGGGGGCTCCCTTCGGCGCCTTGATCGGTGACTACGAAATCGGTCGCCAGCCCGAGGACATGTATTTCATCGAGCAGATGTCCCACGTGGCGGCGGCGGCTCACGCTCCATTCATCTCGGCAGCGTCGCCGGAGCTGTTTGGTCTGGAGGACTTCACCGACCTGGGCAAGCCGCGCGACCTGGCCAAGGTGTTCGACACCGTCGAATATGCCAAATGGAAATCCTTCCGTGATTCAGAGGATTCCCGCTATGTCGGACTGACGCTGCCCCGCTTCCTTGGGCGTCTGCCCTACAACCCGAAAGACGGCACGACGGTCGAGGGATTCAACTTCGTGGAGTCGGTCGACGGCAGCCATCACGACCGCTACCTCTGGGTCAACACCGCTTATGCCTTTGCGGCGCGGCTGACGGCTGCTTTCGAGAGCTACGGCTGGTGCGCCGCCATTCGGGGCGTGGAAGGTGGCGGTCTTGTGGAGGATCTGCCGACGCACACCTTCAAGACTGACGACGGGGAGATTGCGCTGAAATGCCCGACGGAGATCTCGATCACCGACCGTCGCGAGAAGGAGCTCAGCGACCTGGGGTTCATCCCCTTGGTGCACTGCAAGCACACTGACTACGCGGCGTTCTTCGGTGCGCAGTCGGTTCAAAAGCCGCGCAAGTACGACCTGGATGCCGCCAACGCGAATGCGGTGCTCTCCGCGCAGCTCCAGTACATGTTCGCGGTGTGCCGAATTGCGCACTACATGAAGGCGATGATGCGCGACAAGATCGGCAGCTTTGCCTCGGCGTCCAACGTGGAGGACTATCTCAATCGTTGGATCTCTCAGTACGTCACGTCCGATGACGCCGCATCGCAGGAGACGAAGGCACAGTTCCCTTTGCGGGAAGCCTCGGTGCAGGTGTCCGAAGTTCCAGGCCGCCCGGGTGTTTACAGGGCGGTCTCCTTCGTTCGTCCCCATTTCCAACTGGACGAACTTTCCGTGTCCTTGCGCCTTGTGGCGGAACTGCCTCAGGGTGGCAAGGGCTGATTCTCAACGCTCCAACCGTTTCAGTGGAGGACTCTTTTCATGGCGAAAGACATCTACGTCGAGTTCAAGGGAAGCGACATCAAAGGTGATTCCCGGGACAGCAAGCACAAAGACACCGTCGAGGTCTACACCTGGAGCCACGTGGTGCGCCAGCCCAAGTCTGCGACGGCATCCACGGCCGGTGGGCACACGGCTGAGCGCTGCGAACATGGTGAGATGATTTTCACCAAGGACATCGACGGTGCCACGCCCAAGCTGCTTCAGGCCTGTTCGGCAGGCACCATCATCAGCGATGTCGTTGTCTACTTCTATCGGGCTCATGGTGGCAAGAACAATGTGGGCAGCCCGTCTGGCACGCAAAGCCGCCACCAGTACCTGAAGATCGAACTGAAGAACGTCATCGTCTCCTCGGTGGCCCCGACGGTGAACGGCGAGGGTGTCCCCTCCGAGACCTTCACTCTGAAGTATTCGGCGGTGCGCTGGACGTACGACGAGCTCAACATCACGGGTGACAAGTCCGGCAAGGTCAACATCACTGGCGCTTGGGACCTTGCCAAGAACGTTCCCAACTTCAGCTGAGCCCAGACCGTCCCTCACAGAGGAAAGGCGGCTCGTCCGCCTTTCTTTCTGATGGCTGGGATGGCTTCTCGATCCTCTCCCGCATGCAGCGCTACCGCCCCTCCCTCCTGGATTGCCTGCTCGACGACGGCGCTGGCGTGGTCAGCCCTCACGCCTTGCCACAGATGTCGCTGGAGCAGATCAAGGATTGCGTCGCACGCGATCTCGAGGCCTTGCTCAACACCCGTTGTGCTCTGGCGCCACAGGACTTCGACGGGTGGCCGATGAGCGCCCGTTCCTTGCTCTCCTACGGCATGGTGGACTTCAGCAGCCTGAGCCTGGCCAGCCCGGATGACCGGCGACGCATCTGCCAGTCCATCGAATCCGCCATTGGGATCCACGAGCCAAGGCTCAGCGCGGTGCAGGTGACACTGGATACAGGAGCGGCAGCGGCGCAGAAGCTGCATTTCTCCATCCGGGCGTGGCTGCTCGTGGAGCGCTCTAGAGAGCCTGTCAGCTTCGATGCCGTCGTGAACCAGGCAACGCAACACTACCGCGTGCGCTGCTCAGGTGCAGATCGGTCCCTGGGAGGCTGAAGATGGAAGACCTGTTGCCCTACTACGAGCGGGAACTGGCTTTTCTTCGCAACCAATCCCGGGAGTTCGCGCAGCGCTATCCAAAGATCGCGTCCCGTCTTCAACTGAGCGGCGAGTCCTCCGAGGACCCGCATGTGGAACGGCTGATCGAATCGTTCGCGTTCCTGGCGGCCCGGATTCACAAGCGCGTCGAAGACGATTTCCCGCTCTTCACGGAATCCCTGCTGGAGGTCCTCTATCCGCACTACCTCAGGCCGTTTCCGTCGTGTTCCGTGGCGCAGTTCCGCCTGGGCTCTGCGGCCACCCAACTGAACGACGTCGTTCGCGTTCCTCGCGGTGAGTTGCTGCGCAGCCGTCCATTGCGCGGGGTGGCATGCCAGTTTCGAACGGCCTACGACGTCGAACTGGCGCCGGTGAGACTGGCCCACGTGAATTTCCGGATGGCACCACCGCCTTTGCCGGGTGGCAGGTGGCCCGATGGCACATCGGCGGTCGTGTCTATACATCTCGAATCCCTCTCGCCACAGTTCTCGCTGGCGGATTGTCAGGGGAAGTCTTTGAGGTTGTACCTCGATGGTGAGCCATCGCTGGTCAGCGTCCTGCGCGAGGCCTTGTGCTCCAGGTCCCTCGGTGTGATGGTGGAGTCCGGGGACGGCCGTCGGACATCGAGCTTGCTGGGCGAGCGGCCCCGTTTGGTCGGGTTCGAGGATCACGAGTCGATCATCGAGCATGACGCAAGATCGCATGCCGCCTATCGGCTGCTCACGGAGTACTTTGCATTTCCGGAGAAATTCAACTTCGTGGACCTGCTGGTGCCGAGCGGCCGGCGGGGAACAGACTCGGACATCGTGCTCAACAGCAACCGCCTGGTCCTGCACGTGCCTCTGAAGGGCATTCGGAGCGATTCCGATGCGGCCCGGCTGCTAGAGGACCTCGACGTGCACCATCTCCAGCTCGGTTGTACGCCGGTAGTCAATCTCTTCCGAACGCCGGCCGACCCCATCCGCGTGACCCATGCCCGCACGATGTATCCCGTGGTGGTCGACGCTCGCCGCGCGTATGCGTACGAGGTGTATGGGGTCCAGCGGGTGTGGTGTGTGCGTCAGTCCGGTCAGGGAGAGTTCGCCCAGGAGTTCAGGCCGTTCTATTCGTTGCGCCACGACGACTTGCTGCGCGACGGTGAGCGCACCCAGCCGCGGGCCTGCTACTGGTATACGCAGCGCGACGAGCGGATGGCGTTGCACAGCCCTGGCTATGAGTTGGAGCTCGGGCTCGTCGATGCGGACTTCCAGCCGGGCCTGGCGGTCAACGAGACCCTGTCACTCGAGGTGTGGGCCACCAATCGCGATCTGCCGACTCAACTGGCCATTGGACAACCAGGAGGAGACCTCTTCGTCGAGGGTGGCGGTGCCGCTCAGGAGATCTGCCTGTTGCGCCGCCCCACCGCTTGTCTGAGGTTTGCACGAGGGCAAGGAGCCCTGTGGCGGCTGATCTCTCACCTGTCGCTCAACCATCTCTCCCTGAGCCAGGGTGGCATCGACGCGCTCAAGGAGATGCTGAGGCTGTACGACCTGCCGCGAAGCGCGGCCAATCAGCGCCAGATCGATGGCCTGGTCGCTGTTGAGCATCAGCCTGCCGTTGCCTGGTTGCCGGGCAAACCCTATGCCACGTTCGTGCGCGGGACGGACATCCGCTTGACAGTCGACGAGTCGAGCTTCGTGGGGGTAGGCCTGCACTTGTTCGCCGAGGTGATCAACCGCTTCGTCGGCCTTTACACACATCTCAACAGCTTCACGCGGCTGCGGCTGGTGTCAGCCCGCACCGGAGAAGAACTTCTGTCATGCTCTCCCCGCAGCGGCGCTCAATCCCTCGTGTGATCGACCGGCTGCTGGCCGAGCCGCATCGACACGAGTTCTTTCAGGCGGTGCGCCTGTTGTCGCGTTGGCTGTCGGCCCGCGAAGGTCTGGGCGAGCAGGACATCCTCGCGCAGCGGCTGCGCTTCCGCAGTTCCCTCTCACTGAGCTTCCCAGCCAGTGAGATCGAGGATCTCCAGGTGGTGAGGCCGACGCGGGAGGGGCAGGCGTGCACCGACCCCGAGCGCATCGAGATCACGGCTGCGTTCATGGGGCTGCTCGGGGTGCACGGCACCTTGCCACTGCATTACACCGAAACTCTCGTTCGCCGGGAGGTCTTCGGGCGTGATGGTGCGGCGCGCGCCTTTCTCGAGATCTTCAATCACCGGGCCCTTGCCTTGTTCTACCAGGCCTGGAAGAAGCATCGCTTGGCACTGGCATACGAGTCGGACCGAGGGCGGGGCTTTCTGCCGCTGGTGCTGTCCCTGGCCGGACTGGGTCAGGCCTCCTTGCGCAACCGTTTGCTGGAGCGGGCAGGCGCGGGGCTGCACGATGAGTCGGTTGCCCACTATGCAGGGGCCTTGCAACGTCGGCAGTTGTCGGCTTCGCAGCTCGAAGCCTGGGTCAGCGCGCATTTTGCGATCCCCGCCCAGGTTGAGCCGTTCGTCGGTCGCTGGGTTCGACTGCCGGCATCGGCCTGCAGTGCGCTGGGCCGCAACGCGGTGCTCGGGCGCAGCGCTGTCGTTGGAGAACGTTTATGGCAGCGCGACCTGCGGGTGAGGTTGCGCCTGGGGCCGCTGGACCGCCGGCGCTACGACCATTTCCTGCCAGGGGCCACCGGTGCGAGGGCCCTGCAGCGCTTGTTGACATTGGCCTACGGGTTGTCCTTGGAGTTCGAAGTCCGCTTGTGCCTGCGACAGCAGGACGTGCAGCCCACGGCTTTGCACTCCGGGGCCGACGGACCCGGTGCACGGCTCGGCTGGACCACGTTCCTGTGCAGCAGGCCGGTGACCCAGGACCGTGACGACCTGGCCTACGACGTGCTGCCTGCGGCGTGACCTTTCCATTCTCTGGGCATCGAACATGTCTGCATCTCTCAAGACCCTGATCACCAAACTCAACGAGCTGACGCGGCAGGCCGCCGAACGAGCCGCCAACCTGTGCATGGCCCATGGTCATCATGAAGTGGACATCGAGCACCTGCTGTTGGCCTTGCTCGAGGAACCACGCAGCGACCTGAGTCTGCTGTGTGCGCGTTGCGATGTGTCGCCCGCCGGTCTGCGTCGCGACCTCGAGTCCGCACTCACGCGGCTGCCCGCCGGCAATACGCGCACGCCGGTGTTCTCGCAGCGGCTGCCGCAATGGCTGGAGCATGCCTGGCTGATCGCCTCGCTTGACAGCCAGGTGGCGCGAATCCGCAGTGCCCACCTGCTGCTGGCCCTGCTGGCCGAACCCGGCTTGAGGCAGATGGCGGCCCAGGCCTCATCGGCCCTGCTGCGCTTCCCCGTGGAGGACCTGAAACACCGGCTTGACTCCCTGACCACAGGCTCGGCCGAAGCGGTCGGCAGGGTCTCGGCCTCCGCTGAAGAAGTCCCGCCGGTCGAATCGTCTCCCGTATCAGGAGGCACACCGGCGCTGGATCGCTACACGATCAACCTCACCCAGCGCGCCCGTGAAGGGCAGATCGATCCTGTGATCGGGCGTGAAGCCGAAATCCGCCAGGTCATCGACATCCTGCTGAGACGCCGTCAGAACAACCCCATCCTCACCGGAGAGGCCGGGGTGGGCAAGACCGCCGTCGTCGAAGGTTTGGCCTTGCGCATCGCGTCGGGGGACGTGCCCGGGCCTTTGCAGGGGGTGGCCCTGCACGTGCTCGATCTGGGGTTGCTGCAGGCCGGAGCGTCGGTCAAGGGAGAGTTCGAGAACCGGCTTCAGCAAGTCATCGACGAGGTCAGGCGCAACCCGCAGCCGATCGTTCTCTTCATCGACGAGGCCCACACCCTCATCGGCGCCGGAGGGCAGGCGGGTCAGAACGACGCGGCCAATCTGCTCAAGCCTGCGTTGGCCCGTGGGGAGCTGCGCACGGTGGCGGCCACCACCTGGAGTGAATACAAGAAGTACTTCGAGAAAGACGCGGCCCTGGCGCGACGTTTCCAGGTGGTCAAGGTCGAAGAACCGTCCGAGGCCGTGGCCACGGACATGCTGCGTGCGATGGTTCCGTTGATGGAGCGCCATTTTGGCGTGCGCATCTGCGACCAGGCCGTCGCCGAGGCTGTGCGTCTGTCCCATCGCTACATCACCGCGCGGCAGTTGCCCGACAAGGCCGTGGGGGTGCTGGACACGGCCTGCGCCCGCGTGGCCCTGGGGCGCAACGCCACCCCGGCAGTGATCGAGGAGGCCCGTCGCCGACTCGAGGCCCTTGAAGCCGAGCGTCGGGCCCTGCATAAAGAGGCGGCCCAAGGTGTGGATCATCGCGCCCGTCTGGCCGAGATCGAAACCCAAACTAGGGCCGTCCAAGTCTGCCTGGACGCCGACCTGTCCCGCTGGGAGCAGGAGAAGACGCTGGCCGCCGAGATCGATGAGCTGAGCGCACGTCTGGAGCCGAAGGGTGGTGAAGGTCTGCCCCCTCATCCGGCGGGCGAGGCCTCCACCGAACCCCAAGCGGTCCCCGCCAAACCGCGCAAAAAGGGCGAACCCCTGCACTTGACCCCCTGGCAAGCTGCGCTTCAGGCCAAGTTGGCCGAACTGGCGGCCATCCAGGGTGAAGCTCCCCTGGTGCCGGTGCATGTCGATGCCCAGGTCGTCGCCCGTGTCGTGTCGGACTGGACGGGCATTCCCTTGGGAAGGATGGTCAAGGACGACATCCAGGCCGTGCTGCAACTGCAAGAAGCCTTGCAGGCGCGCGTCATCGGCCAGCCGCATGCCCTGGCTGCCGTGGCTCAGCGTGTGCGTACCGCCAGGGCCGGTCTGGAGGATCCGAACAAGCCCCAGGGGGTTTTCCTCTTCGTGGGCCCCAGCGGTGTGGGCAAGACCGAGACCGCACTGGCGTTGGCCGAAACCCTCTACGGTGGAGAGCGCAGCCTCATCACCATCAACATGAGCGAGTACCAGGAGGCCCACAGCGTCTCGGGCCTGAAGGGATCACCGCCGGGTTACGTGGGCTACGGAGAGGGCGGGGTACTCACCGAGGCGGTGCGCCGCAGGCCCTACAGCGTGGTGCTGCTCGATGAGGTGGAGAAGGCCCATCCCGATGTGCTGGAGCTGTTCTTCCAGGTCTTTGACAAAGGCGTGATGGAGGATGCCGAAGGCCGGGAAATCGACTTCCGCAACACCCTCATCATCCTCACGTCCAACGTGGGCTCGTCAACCCTGATGCAGGCTTGCCTGAACAAGGACGAAGACGACAAGCCCAGCCCCGAGTCGCTGGAGGACATGCTCAAACCACAACTGTACAAGGCCTTCAAGCCCGCCTTTCTGGGGCGACTGAAGGTCGTGCCGTTCTACCCGCTGTCCGACGACGTGCTCGAGCGTGTCATCCGTCTCAAGCTCGATCGCATCGGTGAACGCTTCAGAGCCCGACATGGCGCCAGCTTCGAGTATGGCGACGACCTGGTCGAGGCCGTGCTGGCTCGGTGCACCGAAGTCGATACCGGCGCCCGCAAGGTCGATCACCTGCTTGGAGGCAGCCTGCTGCCAGAACTGGCCCAGATGGTGCTTGCCCGCATGGCCGAGGGGCAGCTCGTCGGTCGCATCAGGGCCACCGTGGGCAAGGACGGCCAGTTCAGATACCGCATGAGCTGAAAGGTGTCTCTCAAGCGAACGGAGCCCAACGATGACCCCTCTTTCCGACCTGGCCCAGGTCGTTCGTGCTGCGCTGGCGGGTTTTGACCAACACGAGCGCTTGCTGAGGCTGCACACGCCGCTGGGTCCGCAGGTGCTGCTGGCCGAGCAGGCAGTGATCACCGAGAGCATCGGGCCGTGCGAAGGCGTGGTGGGTTTTCGCATCGAGATGACGGCCCTGAGCGTCAGTGCCCACTTGGAGCTGGACGCACTCATGGGCCGGGCGGTGCGGCTGGATCTGCTCACCGCGGCCAGCCGCAGCCGGCTGCGCTCCTTCCATGGACATGTCACCCACGCCAGCGTGCTGGGCTCGGACGGTGGTTTTGCACGCTATGCACTGGTCATCGAACCCTGGCTGAGCCTGCTGGCCCACCGGGTGGACAGCCGCTGCTTCCAAGGCATGAGCGTGCCTGGCATCGTCGAACAAGTGTTCGCCCATTACCAGCAGCGGGGCGCGCTCATGCCCGCGTGGCGCTGGGCCCTGGCCGACCCACAGAGCTACCCTGAGCGCTCCCTGTGCATCCAGTACCAAGAAAGCGATCTTGCCTTCATCTCGCGGCTGCTGCGCGAAGAAGGGCTGTTCTGGTGGTTTGAGCACGAGGCTCAAGCCGACGACACGCTGGGCCGGCACACCCTGGTCATGGCCGATCACAACGGCGCCCTCAGCCCGGTGCAGCCTGAGCGCGTGCGCTACACCCAGACGCTGGCCAGCGTCAGCGAAGACGGCCTGCACCACTGGATGCCGATGCGGCGCAGCCACGTCGCGCAGGTAGGGCTGGCCAGTTGGGATTACCGCAGCGTGGGCCTGCGCCCCGTCCATGCACAGGCCAACGACGCCTGCGCCAGCGCTCACACCGGCTGGATCGACGTGCCCGGGGTGTACGCCTACGAAGACAGCGCCCAAGGCGAGCGGCTGGCGCGCCGCTGGCTCGACGCCCTGAGCTCGCGGGCGCATCGGGTGCAAGGACACAGCCGCGCCCGCCACCTGCACGCAGGCGGACACTTCGTCCTGGACGGCGCCCCATGGCAGCCCCCCGGGGCCGATCCCGCCCAGCGCTACGCCGTGCTGCGCGTGGTGCACCGGGTGCGCAACAACCTCGCGGCCGATGCACAAGCTGCCCTCGAGCGCGCATCTGCTGCGCCCGAGGCGCCGCAGTACGACAACGACATCATGGCCTTGCCGCTGAGCCAGCCGGTGCGCGCGGCCGTGCTCGACGACATCGAAGGCCAGGTGTTGCTGCAGCCGCGTCCCACGGTGGTGGGAGCGCAAACTGCGGTGGTCGTCGCCCCGGCGCAGGCGCCGGTGTACACCGACCGAGACCACCGCATCAAGATCCAGTTCCACTGGCAGCGCGGCAGCCGCTCCAGCCACCGGCTCGACAGCGACGACGGCCGAGACGACGCCCCGGCCAATGAAGCCAGCGGCACCTGGGTGCGCGTGGCCGAGTCCTGGGCGGGCGACGACTGGGGCACGAACTTCGTGCCGCGCACCGGCCAGGAAGTGGTCGTGCAGTTCCTGGACGGCGACATCGACCGGCCCGTTGTCGTGGGCGCCGTCTACAACGGCAGCGGGCATCCGGATGCCCAGGGCAACCAGGTGGGCGCCGGGGCGGCTGGAGCCACCGGCAACGCGCCGGCATGGTTTGCCGGCAGCCAAGGCGCCGCAGGCCCCGGGCCCCAGGCGCTGCACGAAGGCCACCGGCACGCAGCCGTGCTGTCGGGCTACAAAAGCCAAGAGCTCCCCCACAGCCAAGACGGCGCCGGCGGCTACAACCAGCTCGTCTTTGACGACACCCCCGGCCAGGCCCGCATCGAACTGAGCAGCACCCAGGCGCACAGCCAGCTCCAACTGGGCCACCTGCTGCACCAGCGCGACAACCAACGGCTGCACCCGCGCGGCCACGGCGCCGAGCTGCGCACCCAGGCCTGGGGGGCCGTGCGCGCCGGCTGCGGCCTGCTGCTGAGCGCCTACGCCCAAAGCGGCGGCTCCACCCAAGCCGGCCAGCAGCTCCAGGCCCATCAGGCACACACCCAACTCAGCCAAGGCCTGCAACGCCAGCACGCCCTGGCGCACAGCGCGCGTCAACACCAGGCGCACACCGACACACAGCCGCAGCCCCAGCAGCTGATCAACCACGACGCCTGGCAAGCCACGCTGCAAGAGCTGCAAGCCACCGCCAGCCACGGGGCGGCCAGTGGCACGCACATCGGCGGCGGGCAAGGCACGGTGCAGGCATGGTCCCGCCCGCACCTGCTGGCGTGCGCGCCGGCGGGGCTGGTGTTCACCACCCCGGCGCACCACTTGGTGGCCGCCGGGCGCAGCGTGAGCGTGACGGCCGGGCAAGACCTGTCGCACACGGCCTGGGGCGGCCACCGCGTCATGGCCGCCCAAGGCATCGTGGGCTACACCGCGGGGCGCGCAGCGGGGGCCCAGGCGGCGGCCCATACCGGCATCAGGCTGCACGCGGCCAGCGGGCCGGTGCAAAGCCGCAGCGCCAGCGCGGCCACCCACATCGCCGCGCGCGGGCGCATCGACGTGGCCAGCACGCACGCGCACATCCACATGCAGGCCCCCCGGCACCTGCTGCTGGTAGGCGCCGGCTCGGCCCTGAGGATCGAAGGCGGCCACATCACCCTGAGCACCCCGGGGCGAGCGCAGTTCAGGGCCAGTGTGCGCAGCCTCGAAGGCCCGGGCAGCGCCAGTGCGGGGCTGAGTGTGCCGCCAGCAGGGCAGCTTCGGGGCTGTGCTCAACAAGGGCAGCCGGCCTTGGATGGGTTGAGCGAGTTTTGAGCCATGCTGCAAGAAGACTTCGACCCTCGATGGTTGCAAGACCATCGATATGGCTTGATCGATGCCGCATGGCGAGACGAACTCCCCTCGCACTGGCCCCAACAGGTGGTGGCGCCGGCCGCATTGGGCGCCAACACCTTCGGGTTGCCGGTGCTCATCGACCTGCACGCCTTGCCGGCACCAGGGCTGGACGAACTTCTGAGCCGCGTGCACGCACAAGTCGAGCTTAGAGAAACCACCGTGCTGAGCTGGCTCATCGGCTTTGACGGCACGATGAGCGAGCTGGCTGCTCACATGGCGCTGCGCATGGCCGTGCGCATTGATGGACAGCCCCGGCCGATGAAATTCCGCTACTTCGACCCGGGCACCACCGTGCAACTGCCGCGTGTGATCGGTGAGGCGGGGCTGAGGTGGTTGCTCGGGCCGATCCACTCGGTGTGGCTGCCCTGGGCAGGGCAGTGGATGCGTCTGGCGCGCGACGATCAAGCGCCATCGGCCTTCGCATGGACTGACGAATTCACCGATCGGGCCATGAGGCTGGGGATGGTCAACCGTGTGGCTGCCCGCATGGATCGGCCTGCCGGCGTGCAAGACTGGATCGAGCGCACTGAGCGCATCGACCGTCACGTGATCCGCTTACGGCAGCAGTACGGCCATCTGAGTGCCGACGATCTGACCGAACTGACCTGGCATGCGACCGTGGTCCACCCGTGCATCGATCGCCATCCCCAGGTCGCTCAGTGGCTGGAGCAATTGCGTCACGTTGACCCGCAAGACGAGTTGGATTACCGCGAGCTGGCGGCCAGGATCGAATCATCCCAGTGGCATCAGATGGCCGCCGAACTCCAATCTGAAGAACGACGTGCGAGACAAGCCCTTCAACCATGAGCGCACTGACTGACTCCCCGACCAAGCCTGCATCGTGTGCCTTCCCTTGCGACACCTGTGCCAAACAGGGCTTGCCACTGCTGCTGGCGCGCTATGCGCTGATGCCCGCCGAAGCCAAGGCACCGCGGCTGATGGGCCACTTGAGCGACCCCGAGCTGGGATCAATCGATGTGGGCGAGGGCGCACACTATGGTTTGCGCCTGCTGCGCAGCGGCTACGTTTACGTGTACGACGAAGCGCGCAAGCGCTGGGACGAATACTTCGTAACCGCCGACGGCTACCTGACCAAACTGCCGCCGCGGCTGCGCGCGTTCAAGCTGCATTACCCCATTGCCACGCAGTTTCAATGCGCGCGCAACGGTGCAGCGCCTCTGGCCGGCATCATCACCATCCGCAACCCCAAGCACGCCACCAAGATTTGGATCGGCTTCAGCGACGTGCAATGGACCGATGCCGTTCTGGAAAAGCACCAAGACCCGGCCGTGCGCCAGCGGCACATGCGCTGCATCACCATCTCAGGCGGCAAGGTGGCGCCGCAGGCGTACACGGCGCCCATCGAGCAAGTGGGGCAATGGTTGCCGGAGTTCCAGCTCAGCGCGCAAGCCGGGCAGCAGCTCTATGCGCAGTGGTGCCCGTACCCCTTCAACAGCCGCCATGCGGGACTGCAGACGTTTTTGCAGGCCATCGAGCAGGCCCGCCCCCAAGGGGGCGCGGCCATCGTGGCGCTGCACGATCCGGTGGGCTTGACCATGGAGATCGCCGGCTTGATGGAAGCGCGCAAGCTCGCTTACATGCGCCGTCCGGACATCGAGAAGCCACATTTTGCAGCCAGCGCCATCGTCAACCTGGAGCAGCACCTCAAGGAGCAGGCCAAGCTCAATGAGATCATCGCCGGCGAAGCGCTGGCCCAGGACGAAGAACGGCGCATGCACCTGCCCGCAGGCACCATGGCAGCGATGATCGAGCCTGCGGGCAATCCAACGGCTGCGGCCCAATTGCGCCGCCACACGATGGATGGATTGAACGCGGTGGCGCAAAGAGCTTGGCGACGATACACCCACGATCACCGCAACCTGCCACGCTTCGATGAGGCGGCGGCTCGCAACTGGCTGCAGCAGCACCACCGGGCCTTCGAAGCCTATGACCGGTCGCATATCGCCCCGCTGGCCAAAGCCCACGCGGCGTGGATGCAGCACCGGCGGCTGCAAGGCGCCATGGCATGCCACTACGACACAGCCGACATCCAAAGCGGACTGGCCTACACGGCCACCGTGGGCATGATGATGCGTTACACCAGCGACAAGCAGCCAAGCTTCGATCTATACCTCAGATGGCTGCGTGAGGGTGACGCCACCGCGGCAACCAACCTGGTCATGCGGGCGCTGGCTTTCAACCAAGACGAACTGGCCCGCGCGATCAGCCAAGCCGACGCCAGCGGGGCCATGGATCTGCGCATCTATCCTGCCGACGCGGTGGCTGGTGTGTTCTCCTCGATGCTGGGCAAGCTCCCGGACGGTGCCAAGGCCCACCTGGGGGCGGTGATGGACGGGCTCAGCGGCGCTGCACTGCGCTACTGGAAGGAGTTCGATGAAGGACGAGCTAGCGGCAAGGCGGCGACGGCCCTGGCGGCTGCCAGCGGTCAGCGATTCGTACGGGTGCCGATCACAGGCCGGCGCGACCAGTTCGTGCAGCTCCTCATCGAGCAGATCTACGCCATCGACCCCAGCCTGAAAGCCAGGCACAACCAGGTTGGACGTGCGGTGGCTGCGCAGCTCAGGCTCTTGCAGGTGGAAGGCGTGCGCCTGGAGGGCTCGCGGCGTCAGGGCTGGTATGTCTTGATCGACCGGCAGGTTGTGCAGGCTGCCGTGGCCTCGGGCCAAAGCGGGCATGCGCTGGCCCAACAGGTGGCCCAGGCGCTGCGCACTGCGGCGCAACTCAAGGCCATCGACATGGCGCGTGCCCAGTCGGCCTTGTCGCGTGCGAGCCTGGCTGCCGGTGTCCTGGGCGGGGTGCTGATGGTCTTCAACTACAGCAAGCTGGTGGAAGACGCCTTCCAGGGCATGCGCCACGAACGGCCCGAAGCCCGCGCCCGGCTTGCTTTGGCCACGCTGGCCATTGCTGGCTTTGCCGCAGAAAGCTTGGGGCAGGCGACGGCGGGCACCCGGCTGGGCAATGCGTTGGGGCTGAGGCAGTCCATGGTTCCAAGAGCCATGACGCGATGGGGGCGCCGTCTCAGCCTGGGAGCAGGGATCTTGATGGGGGTGGTGGATTTAGTGGCGGGCGTAGAACAGTACAAGAACAAGGATACCGGCTTGTCAGTCATGTACTTTGCATCAGGCGCGCTTGGCATGATTGCATCCCTAGGCCTGCACTTTGCTGCGGGAGCAACCACGGTTCCTGTTGTGGGCTGGGCCATTCTGATCGGCATGCTGGTGGCGCTGGGCATGCTGACTTTCTTCATCGAAGACACGAAGGACAACAAGTTGCAGGCGTGGTTGAGGCGGTGTCACTTTGGCGCCGGTGCAGACAAGTATCCGGATGCGCGCACGCAGCTCGAGGAGTACGGCGTGGCGCTGGCCACGGCAGTTTGAGGAGCGGTCAATGCCCTTGATCAAGAATGTGATCCATCGTTTCCACGTGAAGCGCCCGCTCACCGCGCGCGAGCGCGAGCTGCGTCTGGACATTCGCAAGCCGGCGGGCGAGGCGCCGCACTACCAGTTGTCGCTGATCCGCCTGAACTCGACCTTTGTCGAGTGCGTGGACAAGTGGTATGAGGAGAGAGGGTTTGGGGCGATGTTCGGGGCGGCTGTCTCCGCGGCTCTTGCGTTCGCTGTACTGTTTGGTACTTACGTGGCACTGAAAGATGGTCATCTAGTTTTTCTGGCGATCGCAGCGGTCGCTTTTGCGGCTCTATTAGTGGGGATCTACATCTTCCTGTGCGACGCCTTCACCTACACGCACTACCCGATCCGGTTCAACCGCAAGAACCGTCAGGTGTACGCTTTTCGTCCTGACGGATCGGTGCTCAAGGTGCCGTGGGATCGGGTGTACTGGACGATTCTGGGCCATGCCAACCCGCTGGGCTGGCTCAACGTGGTGGGCCACGTGATGGATGAATCGGGCAAGACGGTTCTTGAGACGTTCGCGTTGAGCGTGAACACCGCGGGCAAAGAAGGCGAAGAAGATCTGCGCAACCACTTCGAGTTCTTCAGGCTGTACATGCAGGAGGGGCCGGGCGTGGCCTTGCAGAGGATCCATCCGGTGCCGCTGATAATGCTGCCGCCCATCGATCGTCAAAAGGAGTCATGGGCCTTCGGTTGGGAGCGGTTAACCCTGAATGACAACGGTTTTCCGTTGGTGCAACTGATGGGCCAGGTGTTCACGTTGCCCGAGAGCCTGTTCCGCTGGATCGTGATGCGCACGAGCAAGATCCCGCAGTGGCCGCAGTGGGTGGAAGACGAATGCCGCATCGAGCCAGACGATCCGTGGCGGCGGGAGCCTGGGTATCGGGATGAAGCGGCCATTGCGGCCGCGAAGGCGATCGCACGGGCGCGGCGCAGTGGCTGAAGACTGGGGCAGCGCGGCGCATCGGGTGCAAGGACACAGCCGCGCCCGCCACCTGCACGCAGGCGGACACTTCGTCCTGGACGGCGCCCCATGGCAGCCCCCTGGGGCCGATCCCGCCCAGCGCTACGCCGTGCTGCGCGTGGTGCACCAGGTGCGCAACAACCTCGCGGCCGATGCACAAGCTGCCCTCGAGCGCGCATCTGCTGCGCCCGAGGCACCGCATTACGACAACGACATCATGGCCTTGCCGCTGTGACCTGCTCCCCGAGATCCGTACCACGGCAAAGGAACAAAATCCGCGCAATGACCTGCCCCCGTTTCCCGTACCACTGGCTTGGAACATTTCCGCGGGGTTGATGGACTTTACTCTTGGGTCTTCTGGGTCACGCGGGCTGCGTCGTCAGCTTTCTGGCGATGCAGCGAGGCGAA
>NZ_JBWQXA010000006.1:0-217855 GCF_056746695.1 Caldimonas hydrothermalis
CGCTGGCCTCCATGCCGCCGAACTTCGCCCGCCACTTGTAGAACGTGGCCGTACTGAAGCCTTCCTTGCGGCACAGGTCCGCCACGTTCACGCCGGCGTCAGCCTGCTTGATGAACCCAATGATCTGCTCTTCCGTGTACCTGCTCTTGCGCATCGCGCTTCCTTTGCGTTGCGCGGATTTTGTTCCTTTGCCGTGGTACGGATTTCGGGGAGCAGGTCAGCTTCAATCGCTGGATGCGGGCAGCCACTTGATGCCTGCCACCCCCAGATTTTTCTGGCTGATGTGGTCACTGAGGATGGGCACGAGGGTCAGCACATTGATCTCAAAGCTGTGCCGCCACATGGCCTGCAGCTTTTTCAACGCGTTTTCATTCCGGTAAATGCTGCCATCCCATTCGATGACCATCATCGCCACGTCACCGTCGTCCGCCAGCACGCACAGCAGGGCGTCATCGGCGTCCTTGTCGAGCGAGGCCTTGAGCTCGTCCTCGTAATCGGCCAGCACTTCCACGTACAGATCGGTGCTCAGTGGGCTTTGCCCAAACAGCGCAGACTGCAGATCGGCGGCGATTTTCTTCTTGTTGGTCATCGTCAATATTTTCGCTGCAAGGGTCCTGCTCGCCCGTAGCCGACCGAATGGGCCACCCAGTGGGAGGTCGTGACGGGGTTTGATGCTTGACCGGCGGCTTTGGTTGACAGCGAACCGGTACGCGTAAGTTGTTGATTTTGCTTGACCTGCATCTGCGCCTACCCGCAGGCCAAACAGAGAAAAGAGACGGTTCTGGCAGAGAAAGCGGCCGATTTCGGGCGTTTCGGCAGATCGCCACCCGCAGCACAGGTAGCCGGAACCCCGCGCCACGCAGGGATTTCAGGCAAGAAAACGAAGTTTCGCCGAAGGCAAAAAGGGCCCGGAGATCATCCGAGCCCTTGTAGATGGTGGAGCCGGCGGGAATCGAACCCGCGTCCGCAAGCCATCAACGGACAGTTCTACATGCTTAGCTGGCTGGTTTGGGTCTCGCGGGGCGGTCGCGCAGCAGCACGCTACCAACCCCACCAGTCACGTGATCTCGTCCGCCACCGTGTGACCCGGCGGCGGACCAGCCGATATGAATGACCTCTCAGCCCTTGCGGGCCCGGCCTATCGGCCAACCGTTGAGAGGCTCGCCGGGATTAAGCGGCGAGGGCGAAACGTTCGTCGTTCGCAGTTACTTTGTTCCAGTGGATTAACGAGCGAACTGGTGCTCGGCATGCCCTGTTCCGAATCCGCACCCACGTCGAAACCAGGTCGGCCCCGGAAAACGGGATAGGCATTGTATGTCGGATTGACAAGCCGGTTTTCAAGATCGGCCGGCCGCTCACAGTCCCAGCAGCTCCAGCATTCGCAGCGGATGAGGCACGACGTGATCGGCCGACCAGGTGGACACGTCGCCGTGCTCCCCGAGATACCCGTAGGCTGCCGCCACGCTAGGCATGCAGGCAGCTCGTGCCGCTTGGATGTCGCGCAGATCATCGCCCACATACACCGCGCCTTTCGGCTCAATCGCCAAACGGCGGCAGGCTTCCAGCAGCGGCTGCGGATGGGGCTTGGCGTAAGGCGTCGTGTCGCCCGCGATGACCACCGCCGCCCGCTCGGCCAGACCCAGGGCTTCGAGCACAGGGCCGGTGAACCGCATCGCCTTGTTCGTCACCACCCCCCAGGGCAGTCCGGCCCCGTCCAGGCGGTCGAGCAGCTCGGGCACGCCATCGAACAGACGGGACTCGACATCGAGCGCGGCCGCGTACTCGGCCAGAAACTCCTCGCGCAGGGCCTCAAAGGCGGAGTCTGCGGGGCGCACGCCCAGCGCCACGCCGATCATGCCTCGTGCGCCGGCCGAAGCCACCGGCCGCAGGCGCTCCACCGGCAAGGGCGGCAGGCCCCGCCGCTGCCGCATGCGGTTGGCGGCGCCCGCCAGATCGGGAGCGGTGTCGGCCAGGGTGCCGTCCAGGTCGAACAGCACCGCCCGGATGCCCGGCAGGACCGCGCTCACGGCTTGCGGCATCCGAACAGGTAGTTCACGCTGGTGTCGTCCGACAGCCAGTAGCGTCCCGTCAACGGGTTGTATTCCAGGCCCCGGCTGGAGACGACATCGAGCCCCGCATCACGACACCACTGCGCCAGCTCGCGCGGACGGATGAAGCGGGCATATTCGTGGGTGCCGCGCGGCAGCAGTTTGAGCACGTATTCCGCCCCCACGATGGCGAAGAGGAAGGACTTGGGGTTGCGGTTGATCGTCGAGAAGAACACCCAGCCGCCCGGCTTGGCCAAGGTGGCGGCCGCACGGATGACGGAGGACGGATCGGGCACATGCTCGAGCATCTCCATGCAGGTAACGACACCGAACTGCCCGGGCTGCTCAGCCGCCAGGGCCTCGGCGGAGACCTCGCGATACTCGATGTCGGGCGTGCCAGCTTCCAGGGCATGCAGTTGAGCCACCCGCAGCGGCTTGGTGGCCAGGTCGATACCCAGCACACGTGCGCCCCGACGGGCCATCGCATCGCTGAGGATGCCCCCACCGCAGCCGATGTCCACGACACGCTGCCCCTTCAGGCCGGCCTGCGCGTCGATCCAGTCCAGTCGCAACGGATTGATCTGGTGCAGCGGCTTGAACTCGCTTTCTGGATCCCACCAGCGATGCGCCAGCTCGCTGAATTTGGCCAGTTCCTGAGGGTCGGCATTGAAGGGGGTGTCGCTCATGGCGCGCATTGTGCCCCAGTGCGCGGCATCAAGAAAAAACCCCGCCGAAGCGGGGTTTGCGTTCGAAGCGCGGTGGCTCAGCGCTTGATGGCGCGGGTGCCGACCACTTCGATCTCCACGCGACGGTTCTTGGCGCGGCCTTCGCGGGTGCTGTTGTCGGCCACGGGCTGCTTCTCGCCCTTGCCTTCGGTGTAGACGCGGTTTTGCTCGACACCCTTGGAAACCAGGTAGGCCTTCACAGCTTCGGCACGGCGCACCGACAGGCGCTGGTTGTAGGCGTCATTGCCGACGGAGTCGGTGTGCCCCACGGCGATGATGACCTCCAGGTTGATGCCCTTGATCTTGTCGACCAGGTCGTCCAAGCGGGCGCGGCCCTCGGGCTTCAGCACGGCCTTGTCGAAGTCGAAGAAGGCAT
Source organism: Caldimonas hydrothermalis (assembly GCF_056746695.1). NCBI lineage: Bacteria > Pseudomonadati > Pseudomonadota > Betaproteobacteria > Burkholderiales > Sphaerotilaceae > Caldimonas > Caldimonas hydrothermalis. The sequence goes on from NZ_JBWQXA010000006.1 coordinate 3,150, forward strand.
CGGCTGCGAAGGTCACCTTCTCGCTGGTCGGCGCCGGGGCCGGAGCGGGCGCCGGGGCCGGGGCCGGGGCCGGAGCGGGTGCCGGAGCGGGCGCGGGCGCCGGGGCCGGAGCGGGCGCCGGAGCCTGGGCGGGCTTCAGCGCGCCATCGCACACCTGGGCCGCCGTGGCGGGAGTCCAGGTGGCATCACGCCAGCACAGTTCGTTCGTGCCGTTCTTCCACACGGTGCCATCGGTTGCACGCCAGTTGTCGACCGTCTGGGCCAGCGCACCGGAGGCCAGTGCGGCCGAAGCAAACAGCGCCGCCACTTTGTTCAGTTTGTTCATGTTTCTCCTCGCAAGAAAAGCCGCAGACAGGCTGCGAAAAGTCCACCAAAAGCGGGACGGATCCAGGAAACCCGCCGTTACCGCGAGTTTTTACTATCGACAATTCATTGTGCCATAGCGTGTCACTTGGACAAGTTTTTGTCCCCCACCCCCTGGGCCCCACCCTCACTTGTTGCGCATGCACGACAACCAGGCCCCATTAGAATGACCGTTTGTCAGACGTTGTCTGACACCTTCCCGCACAACCGCTCGGTTGTCCCGCCGCTTCAGGGATCGCATGACTCAGTTCGCCAAAGAAACCCTCCCCGTCAGCCTCGAAGAGGAAATGCGGCGGTCCTATCTCGATTACGCCATGAGCGTGATCGTGGGCCGCGCCCTGCCCGATGCCCGCGATGGCCTCAAGCCGGTGCACCGGCGTGTGCTGTACGCGATGCACGAACTCAACAACGACTGGAACCGGCCTTACAAGAAGTCGGCCCGTATCGTGGGCGACGTGATCGGTAAGTACCACCCGCACGGTGACTCCGCGGTGTACGACACCATCGTGCGCATGGCGCAGGACTTCTCGCTGCGCCACATGCTGGTCGATGGCCAGGGCAACTTCGGCTCGGTGGACGGCGACAACGCCGCGGCGATGCGCTACACCGAGATCCGCCTGGCCAAGATCGCCCACGAGATGCTGGCCGACATCGACAAGGAAACCGTCGACTACGGCCCCAACTACGATGGCTCGGAGAAGGAGCCGCTGGTGCTGCCCACGCGGCTGCCCAACCTGCTGGTCAACGGCTCGGCCGGCATTGCGGTGGGCATGGCCACCAACATCCCGCCGCACAACCTCAACGAAGTGGTCGACGCCTGCCTGCACCTGCTGAAAAACCCGCAGGCCACGGTTGACGAGCTGATGGAGATCATCCCGGCGCCCGATTTCCCCACCGCCGGCATCATCTACGGCCTGTCGGGCGTGCGCGACGGCTACCGCACCGGCCGCGGCAAGGTGGTGATGCGCGCGCGCTGCCACTTCGAGGACATCGACAAAGGCACGTGCCAAGCCATCATCGTCGACGAGATCCCCTACCAGGTGAACAAGAAGAATCTGCTCGAGCGTATCGCCGAGCTGGTTCACGAGAAGAAGATCGAGGGCATCAGCCACATCCAGGACGAGTCCGACAAGTCGGGCATGCGGGTGGTGATCGAGCTCAAGCGCGGCGAAGTGCCCGAGGTCGTGCTCAACAACCTGTACAAGCAGACGCAACTGCAGGACACCTTCGGGATGAACATGGTCGCCCTCGTGGACGGCCAGCCCAAGCTGTGCAACCTGAAGGACCTGCTGGAGATCTTCCTCGAACACCGCCGCGAGGTAGTCACCCGCCGCACGGTGTTCGAGCTGCGCAAGGCGCGCGAACGCGGCCACATCCTCGAGGGCCTGGCCGTGGCCCTGGCCAACATCGATGAGTTCATCACCATCATCAAGAACTCGCCGACCCCTCCGATCGCCAAGCAGGAGCTGATGTCACGCTCCTGGGACTCCTCGCTCGTGCGCGAGATGCTGGCCCGCGCCGAAGGCGAGACGGTCGGCGGCCGCGCGGCCTACCGCCCAGAGGGCCTGCCCCTGCACTACGGCCTGCAGACCGACGGCCTGTACCGCCTGTCCGACGACCAGGCCGGCGAGATCCTGCAAATGCGCCTGCAGCGCCTGACGGGCCTGGAGCAGGACAAGATCATCGGCGAATACAAGGACGTGATGGCCCAGATCGCCGACCTGCTCGACATCCTGGCCAAGCCCGAGCGCGTCACGTTCATCATCGGCGAGGAGCTTACCGCACTGAAACAGGAGTTCGGCCAGACCAAGGTGGGCGCACGTCGCAGCCAAATCGAGCACAACGCCCAGGAACTCGACACCGAGGACCTGATCACCCCACAGGACATGGTGGTCACGCTCAGCCATGCCGGCTACATCAAGAGCCAGCCGCTGGCAGAGTACCGCGCCCAGCGCCGCGGCGGCCGCGGCAAGCAGGCGGCGGCCACCAAGGAAGACGACTGGATCGACCAGCTCTTCATCGCCAACACGCACGACTACATCTTGTGCTTCTCCAACCGCGGCCGGGTCTACTGGCTCAAGGTGTGGGAGGTGCCCCAGGGCGGCCGGGCCTCGCGTGGCAAGCCCATCGTCAACATGTTCCCGCTGCAGCCCGGCGAGAAGATCAATGTCGTGTTGCCGCTCACGGGTGAGTTCCGCAGCTTCCCGGCCGACCACTACGTCTTTATGGCCACGGCCCAGGGCACCGTCAAGAAGACCGCGCTGGACGAATTCAGCAACCCGCGCAAGGCCGGCATCATCGCGGTGGACCTGGATGAGGGCGACTACCTCGTGGGTGCCGCCCTGACCGACGGGCATCACGACGTGATGCTCTTTTCCGATGGCGGCAAGGCCGTACGCTTCGACGAGAACGATGTGCGCGCGATGGGCCGCCAGGCCCGCGGTGTGCGCGGCATGATGCTGGAAGACGGCCAGAGCGTGATCGCGATGCTCGTGGCCGAGGATGAGACCCAGAGCGTGCTCACCGCTACCGAAAACGGCTATGGCAAGCGCACGCCGATCACCGAGTACACGCGCCACGGTCGCGGCACCAAGGGCATGATCGCCATCCAGCAAAGCGAGCGCAACGGCAAGGTCGTGGCTGCCACGCTGGTACGCCCTGAGGACGAGATCATGCTGATCACCGACCGCGGCGTGCTGGTGCGCACCCGCGTGGCCGAGATCCGCGAGCTGGGCCGCGCCACCCAGGGGGTGACCCTGATCGCACTCGACGACGGTGCCAAGCTCTCGGGTCTGCAGCGCATCGTCGAGAACGACGCCGCCGAGCGCGACGGCGAAGGCGATGGAGGCTCAGGCAACGCCTCCGACTGAGCCCGCCCCCGGCCCGCAGGCGCCCTGCAGCGCGCCTGCCCTTGCGACCCTTGCAGCCCATGCCGACATGAAACGCCCCTACAACTTCTCCGCCGGCCCCGCGGCCTTGCCGCAGCCGGTGCTCGAACAGGCCGCCGCCGAGATGCTGGACTGGCACGGCAGCGGCATGAGCGTGATGGAGATGAGCCACCGTGGCCGCGAGTTCGGCGAGATCATCGACCGGGCCGAAGCCGACCTGCGCGAACTGCTGGGCGTGCCCGCGCATTTCAAGGTGCTCTTCATGCAAGGCGGCGGCCTGGGCGAGAACGCCATCGTGCCGCTCAACCTTTCGCGTGGCGGCGCAGTGGACTTCGTCGTCACCGGCTCATGGTCGGCCAAGTCCTTCAAGGAAGCCGCACGCTACTGCGACCCCGCCGTGGCCGCCAGCAACGAAACCGGCGGCCACATCACACTGCCGGCGCCAGCCTCATGGCGGCTGCGCAGCGGCGCGGCCTACGTGCACATCTGCACCAACGAGACGATCCACGGTGTGGAGTACCACGAGCTGCCCGACCTGAAGGCGCTGGGCTGCGACGCCCCGCTGGTGATCGATTGTTCCTCGCACATTGCCTCGCGGCCCGTGGACTGGTCGCGCGTGGGCCTGGCCTTCGCCGGTGCGCAAAAGAACATCGGCCCGGCCGGGCTAACGCTGGTCATCGTGCGCGAGGACCTGCTCGGCCGTGCCCTGCCGGTGTGCCCCAGCGCCTTCGACTACCGGGTGGTGGCCGAGCATCGCTCGATGTACAACACGCCGCCCACCTATGCGATCTACATCGCCGGCCTGGTCTTCCAGTGGCTCAAGCGCGAGGGGGGCGTGGCCGAGATGGAGCGCCGCGCGATCGAGCGCTCGCGGCTCGTCTACGACTACATCGACGCCTCGGGCTGGTACGTCAACAAGGTCGACCCCGCTTGCCGCTCGCGCATGAACCTGCCCTTCTTCCTGCCCGACGATCGCCTGAACGAAGCTTTCCTGGCCGGCGCCCGCGAGCGGGGCCTGCTGCAACTCAAGGGTCACAAGAGCGTGGGAGGCATGCGCGCGAGCCTGTACAACGCCATGCCGGTAGACGGCGCGCGTGCGCTGGTGGACTACATGCGAGAATTCGCGGCGAGCCATGGCTGAGACCCCGACCCCCGACGAGCTGCTGGCGCTGCGCAACCAGATCGACGCCGTCGATCGCGAGCTGCTGGCCCTGCTCAACCGCCGTGCTGGCCTGGCCCAGGCGGTGGGCGAGCTCAAGAAGAAGGAAGGCTCGGTGGTCTTCCGCCCCGAGCGCGAGGCCCAGGTCATCGACGGCCTGAAGGCCGTCAACCCCGGTCCGTTGAAGTCCGAATCGGTGGCGCCGATCTGGCGCGAGATCATGTCGGCCTGCCGTGCGCTGGAAACGCCCACCCGTGTGGCCTACCTGGGCCCGGCGGGCACCTTCAGCGAACTGGCCGCCCTGGGCTTCTTCGGCTCGTCGATTCAGCGAGTGCCCTGCGCCAGCATTGACGAGGTTTTCCGCACCACCACCGCCGGTGCCGCCGATTTCGGCGTGGTGCCGGTCGAGAACTCCACCGAAGGCGTGGTGGCCCGCTCACTCGACCTCTTCCTCACCACCCCGCTGTTCATCATCGGCGAGACCAGCCTCTTCGTGCGCCACAACCTGTTGCGCAAGGAAAACTCGCTGGAGGGGATCGAGGCGGTGTGCGCCCATCCGCAGGCCCTGGCGCAGTGCCACCTGTGGCTGAGCAACCACCTGCCCAACGTCGAACGCCGCCCGGTGGCCAGCAACGCCGAAGGCGCCCGCCTGGCCAGCGAGGACCCGCGCCTGGCCGGCATCGCCAGCGAGCGCGCAGCCAGCGAGTACGGCCTGCATGTGGTGGCTCCGGCCATCCAGGACGACCCGCACAACCGCACGCGCTTTGCCATCGTCACCCACCCCGACCGCCATCCCCAGCCCAAGGCTTCGGGTCACGACTGCACGAGCCTGGTGGTATCGGTGCTCAACCGCCCCGGCGCCGTGCACGACATGCTGGTGCCGCTGAAGCAGTACGGCGTGTCGATGACCCGCTTCGAATCGCGACCGGCCCGCTCGGGCCAGTGGGAGTACTACTTCTACATCGACGTCCAGGGCCACCCCGACCAGCCGCATGTGGCCCAGGCGCTGAAGGAGCTGCGCGATGTGTGCGCCTTCTTCAAGCTGCTGGGGACCTACCCGATCGACGTGCACTGAGCCCTCCGGGAGCGTATCGCGCAATGTTCAACCAACTCGGTGTGATCGGCTGCGGCCTCATGGGCGGTTCGTTTGCCCTCGCGCTCAAGCGCGCAGGCCTGGTCAAGCGGGTCATCGGCTACAGCAAGTCCCCCTCCACCACGGAGAAGGCCCGGCGGCTGGGCGTGATCGATATCGCGGCCGAATCGGCCCTGCTGGCCGTCTCGGGTTCGGACATCGTGCTGATGGCCGTGCCGGTGGCCGCCTCGGAAGCCACCTTCAAGGCCATTCGCCACCTGGTCGAGCCGGGCGTGCTGTTCATGGACGTGGGCTCGACCAAGCGTGACGTGGTCGATGCCGCACGCCGCGTGCTCAAGGACCGCGTCACCTCCTTCGTGCCGGCCCACCCGATCGCCGGCAAGGAAGTGTCGGGCGTGGAGCATGCCGACGCCCAGCTCTACAGTGGCCGTCAGGTCATCCTCACGCCGCTGAAGCAGACCGACGCGGCACTCGTCCAGAAGGCCACGGACGTGTGGTCGGCCGTCGGCGCGCAGGTGCTGCGCATGACACCGGAGAACCACGATGCGGCTTTTGCCGCCGTGAGCCACCTGCCCCACCTGCTGGCCTTCGCCTACTTCAACGCGGTGCACAAGCAGCCGGCCGGCGCCGACTTCCTCTCGCTGGCCGGCCCGGGCTTTCGCGACTTCACCCGCATCGCAGCCAGCGACCCGGCCGTGTGGCGCGACATCCTGCTGGCCAACCGCGAAGAGGTGATCAAGCAGTCGCTGCGCTTCCGGCACACCCTCGACGCGCTGGAGCACGTGATGAAGACCGGCAATGCGCAGGCCCTGGAAGACCTGATCCGCAGCGCCTCCGAAGCCCGCGCGAGCTGGCAGATGTCCACCCCCAAGCCCCCGGGCGGGCGCTGACGCCGCCCGCCCCCTCCGGCGCATGTACACCACCGCCTTCCTCGACCTGCCCCCCCTGCGTTCGGCCGCCGGTACAGTGCGGCTGCCCGGCTCCAAGAGCATCTCCAACCGCGTGTTGCTGCTGGCCGGCCTGAGCGAAGGCCGCACGCGCGTGCACGACCTGCTCGACTCGGACGACACGCGGGTGATGATCGAGGCGCTGCGCCAGCTCGGCTGCGGCATCGAGCACGAAGGGGGCGCGCTGGTGGTGACCGGCCTGGGCGGCCGCCTGGCCGCCCGCGAGGCCAGGCTTTTCCTGGGCAATGCCGGCACGGCCATGCGCCCGCTGGTGGCGGCCCTGGCGGTGTTGAGCGGCCAGCACGGAGGCTGCTTCGAACTCAGCGGCGTGCCGCGCATGCACGAGCGGCCCATCGGCGATCTGGTCGACGCACTGCGCAGCCTGGGCTGCCGGATCGACTACCTCGGCCAAGCGGGCTATCCCCCGCTGCGGCTGGCGGGCGGCAGCCCGCGCGTGGATGCCCCGATCCGCGTGCGCGGCGACGTCTCCAGCCAGTTCCTGACCGCCTTGCTGATGGCTGCGCCGCTGCTGTCGGCAAATGCGCCCGTGCACATCGAGGTCGTGGGTGAGCTGATCTCCAAGCCTTACATCGAGATCACCCTGCAACTGCTGCAACGCTTCGGCATCCATGTGCAGCGCGACGGTTGGCGGGCCTTCACGGTGCCCGCGGCGTCGGCCTACCGCTCGCCGGGGGATCTCCACGTCGAGGCCGATGCCTCCTCGGCCTCGTACTTTATCGCGCTTGGCGCCCTGGCCGCATCCGCGCAGGCCCCCGTGCGCATCGAGGGCGTGGGCGCCCACTCCATCCAGGGCGACATCCGCTTCGTCGAAGCCGCGCAGGCGATGGGAGCCGTCGTGCGCCAGGGGCCGAACTGGCTCGAGGTGCACCGCGGCACCTGGCCGCTGCGCGCCCTGGACCTGGACTGCAACCACATTCCCGACGCCGCGATGACGCTGGCCATCATGGCCTTGTACGCCGACGGGCCCACCACCTTACGCAACATCGCGAGCTGGCGCGTGAAGGAAACCGACCGGATCGCCGCGATGGCCACCGAGCTGCGCAAGCTCGGTGCCGAGGTGGTCGAGGGCGCCGACAGCCTCACCGTCCACCCGCTGCGCCAGGTGCGCGCCGCCGCGATCCACACCTACGACGACCACCGGGTGGCCATGTGCTTCTCGCTGGCAGCTTTCCACGGCCTGATCGAGGGCCTGCCCGCGCGGCAGCCGCTGCGCATCCTCGATCCGCGCTGCGTGGCCAAGACCTTCCCGGACTACTTCGAGACCCTGTTCACCGTGGCCCGCGCCGAGGTCGCCGACATCCCCGTGCTGACGATCGACGGCCCCACAGCCTCGGGCAAGGGCACCTTGGCCGCTGAGGTGGCCCAGGCCCTGGGGTACCACCTGCTCGACTCGGGCGCGCTGTACCGGGCGACCGCCCTGGCGGCCCTGGAGGCCGGCGTGGACGCGCAGGACGAGGCCGCCCTGGCCGCCCTGGCGGCGGGCCTGCCACTGCGCTTCGAACCCGGCCGCATCTGGCTGGGCGAGCGTGACGTGAGCGAGGATCTGCGCCGCGAGGACGTCGGGGCGCTGGCGTCGCGGATCTCCGCCCACCCGGCCGTGCGCGAGGCCCTGCGCCAGCGCCAGCTCGATTTCCGCCGCCTGCCCGGCCTGGTGGCCGATGGCCGCGACATGGGCACCGTGATCTTTCCGGATGCCGCCTTGAAGGTCTTCCTCACCGCCAGCGCCGAAACCCGCGCGAAGCGGCGGCATAAGCAATTGATTTCCAAGGGAATTTCTGCTAACCTTGCGACCCTTTTGCAGGACTTGCAGGCGCGCGATGCGCGGGACCAGACCCGCAGCGCGGCTCCTTTGAGACCTGCGGAAGACGCGCAGTTGCTCGACAACTCGGCACTTTCCATCGAAGCTTCGGTGCAGCAGGTGCTGGCGTGGTGGGCGCAGCGCCGGCCGTTTTGATGAACGGCCAAAGACCCTGACCGGGCCTGCGAGCCGGCCAGGGTGGTGGGCCCGGTTTTCTCCCCCCTGTGCCGTGCAGGCACGCTGGAAGGCCGGATTCGTCAACCCAACCCGCGGTCGTCCCGACCGCGCTTTGCCGGTCGCAGGCTGGCACCAGGAACCTTCTTCATGTCTCAAACCGCTGCCGCTGCCTCCCAAGGCCAGGAATCCTTCGCCGCCCTGTTCGAAGAATCGCTCAAGCGCTCCGAAATGCGCGCCGGCGAGGTGATCACCGCCGAAGTCGTTCGCGTGGACTACAACTTCGTCGTCGTGAATGCCGGGCTCAAGTCCGAGGCCTACGTGCCCATCGACGAGTTCAAGAACGACCAGGGTGAACTCGAGGTTCAGGTCGGCGACTTCGTCTCGGTGGCCATCGACGCCATCGAGAACGGCTACGGCGACACCATCCTGTCGCGCGACAAGGCCAAGCGCCTGGCCTCATGGCTGCAGCTCGAGCGCGCCCTCGAGTCCGGCGACTTCGTCACCGGCACCGTCTCCGGCAAGGTCAAGGGCGGCCTGACCGTGCTGGTCAACGGCATCCGCGCCTTCCTGCCCGGCTCCCTGATCGACACCCGCCCGGTCAAGGACATGAGCCCGTACGAGGGCAAGACCATGGAGTTCAAGGTCATCAAGCTCGACCGCAAGCGCAACAACGTCGTGCTCAGCCGCCGTGCCGTGATCGAGGCGTCGATGGGCGAAGAGCGCGCCAAGCTGCTGGAAACCCTGCACGAAGGCGCCATCGTCGACGGCGTGGTCAAGAACATCACCGAATACGGGGCCTTCGTGGACCTGGGCGGCATCGATGGCCTGCTGCACATCACCGACATGGCTTGGCGCCGTGTGCGCCACCCCTCCGAGGTGGTCACCGTCGGCCAAGAGCTGCGCGCCAAGGTGCTGAAGTTCGACGCCGAGAAGAACCGTGTCTCGCTGGGCCTGAAGCAGCTGGGCGACGACCCCTGGGTGGGCGTGTCGCGCCGCTACCCCAACGGCACCCGCCTGTTCGGCAAGATCACCAACATCGCCGACTACGGGGCCTTCGTCGAGATCGAGCCTGGCATCGAAGGCCTGGTGCACGTCTCCGAGATGGACTGGACCAACAAGAACGTCGCCCCCAGCAAGATCGTCTCGCTGGGCGACGAGGTCGAGGTCATGGTCCTGGAGATCGACGAGGACAAGCGTCGCATCTCCCTGGGCATGAAGCAGTGCAAGCCCAATCCCTGGGAGGAATTCGCCCAGAACTTCAAGCGCGGCGACAAGGTCAAGGGCCCCGTCAAGTCGATCACCGACTTCGGCGTGTTCGTCGGCCTGGCTGCCGGCATCGACGGTCTGGTGCACCTGTCCGACCTGTCCTGGAACGAGCCGGGCGAAGCGGCCGTGCGCAACTACAAGAAGGGCCAGGAAGTCGAGGCCGTCGTGCTGGCCATCGACGTGGAACGCGAGCGCATCTCGCTGGGCATCAAGCAGCTCGACGCCGATCCGTTCAGCAACTACACCGCCGTGCATGACCGCGGCGCCACCGTCACCGGCACGGTCAAGAGCGTGGATGCCCGCGGCGCCGAGATCCAGCTCGCCGACGACGTCACCGGCTACCTGCGTGCCTCGGAGATCTCCCGCGACCGTGTGGAGGACGCCCGCAACGTGCTGAAGGAAGGCGACGAGGTCACCGCGCTGATCATCAACGTGGACCGCAAGACCCGCAGCATCCAGCTGTCGATCAAGGCCAAGGACAGCGCCGAGCAGCAAGAAGCACTGCAGCGCCTGTCGGCCGAGAGCGTCGGCAATGCCGGCACGACCAGCCTGGGCGCCCTGCTCAAGGCCAAGCTGGACAACCAGAACAGCAACAACGGCTGATGCCGCCCGCGGCGCCCTGGCCTGCCGGCCCGGGCGCCTCGCGCAACCCCGCGGGGTTGCGATGAGCAGCCGCCAACGAAGCGGCTCCTCATCCCAGCCTCGTGCCATCTGCACCGACGACGAGCGCACCATGACCCGATCCGACCTCGTGAACCAGCTTGCCGAGCGCTTCGGCCAGCTCACCCATCGCGACACCGAGTTTGCGGTCAAGACCATGCTCGACGCCATGGCCGAGGCCCTGGCGCGCGGCCACCGCATCGAGATCCGCGGCTTCGGCAGCTTCTCGATCAACCGCCGCCCGCCGCGCATGGGCCGCAACCCGCGCTCGGGCGAGCAGGTGCTGATTCCCGAGAAGCTCGTGCCCCACTTCAAACCCGGCAAAGCCCTGCGCGAGGCCGTCGACCGCCAGCCCGTCGACGCAGCAACCGATGCGGCGGGCGTGCAGGACCCTGGCGCCGACTGAGCCAGCCGCCACGGCCCCATCGCGCGCCGATAGAATCCCGCCGATGCGAGCCCTGACCTGGCTGTTCCGAGCCTTCCTCTTCTTCGTCCTGTTCGCCTTCGCGCTCAACAACCAGCACGAGGTGGACCTGAAATGGTTCTTCGGCCACGAGACGCGGGCCCCGATGGTGCTCGTCGTGCTGGCCGCTTTCGTGCTGGGCTGCGTGTTCGGTGTTTTGGCAATGGTGCCGAGCTGGTGGCGCCAGCGCCGGGCGGCACGTGCCCCCCGTCCTATGGCCGCCGAGCCGCCCCCCTCGCCCGCACCCGCGCCGTCCGCCACGGCCGAGGGCCTGGCGCTGAGCCATCCGCCGCGCGATGGAGTTTGATTTCCAGTGGCTGCTGCTGGGCCTGCCCCTGGCCTTCGGCCTGGGCTGGTGGGCCTCGCGCCTGGACCTGCGTCAGTGGCGCCGAGAACAGCAGTCCTCGCCCAAGGCCTATTTCAAGGGGCTCAACCTGCTGCTCAACGAGCAGCAGGACAAGGCCATCGATGCCTTCATCGAGGCCGTGCAGCATGACCCGGACACCTCCGACCTGCATTTCGCCCTGGGCAACCTCTTCCGCCGCCGCGGGGAGTACGAGCGGGCCGTGCGCGTGCACGAACACCTGCTCAGCCGCGGCGACCTGCCCCGTGCCGAGCGCGAGCGCGCCCAGCACGCCCTGGCGCAGGACTTCCTGAAGGCCGGGCTGTTCGACCGGGCCGAGGCGGCCTACCGGGCGCTCGAATCCACCGCCTTCGCCACCGAAGCCCGGTTGGCCCTGCTGACGCTGTACGAACGCTCGCGCGACTGGCCGGCGGCCATCGAGACGGCCGGCAAGCTCGAGGCGGCCGGAGCGGGCTCCTTTGCTGAGCGCATCGCCCACTACCATTGCGAGCTGGCCCACGAAGCCGATGCGCGCGGGGACACCGCCGCCGCCGAGCAGGCCCTGGTGCGGGCTCGTCAGGCCGCTGCACAGGCCGCCCGGCCGATCGTCATGCAAGGTCAACGGCTGGCCCGCCAGGGCCGGCACGACGAGGCCCTGGCCACCTGGGGGGAGCTGATGGCGGTGCAGCCGGCCCGCTTCGCGCTGGTGGCCCAGGCCTATGCGACCAGCGCCCAGGCCGCCGGTCAGGCTGCGCAGGCCCTGGAGCGATTGCAGGCGCTGTATGCCCAGCAACCCGGCACGGAACTGCTGCGTGCCCTGCTGCAGCTCGACGCCGACCCTGCGGCGCGGCGCCGGCGGCTCGCCGACCACCTGGAGCGTCAGGCCTCGGTGAGCGCGGTGGTCGGCCTGCTCGACGAATGCCTGCATCAGCACGAGGTGCTGAGCCGGCAGGAACTGCAGTCGGTGCACCAGGTGCTGGCGGCCGCAGCCCGTCCGCTGCAGCGCTACCGCTGCGCCGCCTGCGGCTTCGAGGCCCAGCACTACTTCTGGCAATGCCCGGGCTGCCAGAACTGGGACAGCTACCCGCCGCGCCACGTGGACGAGCTATGAGTGACGCCTTTCGCCCCGCCCCGAGCGAATCGGACCGCGTGGTCCTGTGCATGAAGTGGGGCACGAAGTACGGCCCTGAGTACGTCAACCGCCTCTACGGCATGGTACGCCGCCACCTGAGCGGGGACTTCCGCTTCGTCTGCCTCACCGACGACACCCGGGGTCTGCGGGCCGAGGTGGAATGCCACCCCATCCCGGACCTTGCGCTGCCCGAAGGCATCCCCGAACGCGGCTGGAAGAAGCTCACGACCTTCGAACCCGACCTGCACGGCCTGAAGGGCACGGCCTTGTTCCTGGACGTCGATGTCGTGATCGTGGGCTCGCTCGACGCTTTCTTCGAGCATCCGGGCGAATTCCTGATCATCCACGACTGGAAGCGCCCCTGGCGCATCACCGGGAATTCCTCGGTCTACCGCTTCCGCCTCGGCCGGCTGGGAGGGGTGCTGTCCCACTTCCGGGCCCACCAGGCGGAGATCCGCCGGCGCTACCGCAACGAGCAGGCCTATCTCTCGGCCTACCTGCACGAGCGTGGCCTGCTGGCCTACTGGCCGAGCGAGTGGTGTGCGAGCTACAAATACCATTGCCTGCCGCCGTGGCCCGGCAACTACTGGCGCGAGCCGCGTGCTCCGGCCAACGCGCGGGTGCTGGTGTTCCACGGCACGATCAACCCGCCCGACGCCGTCGTGGGCACCCCTTGGCGCTGGCGCCGCTACGCCCGCCCCGCGCCCTGGGTGGCCGAGCACTGGCGGGAGTGACCACCCCCTTGCCCTGTCTGCCATGAACCAACCGACCGTCTTCGTCCACACCAACGACCAGCAGATGCTCGGCGCCCTGCTGGCGGCGCATTCCTTTCGATCGCGCAGCGCAAGTCCCGAGCGTTTCGAGGTGAAACTGCTGCGCCTGGAGGAAACGCCTCACCTCCATCGGCGCGAGGGTCAGCGCTATCTGAGGATGGGGAAGATGGCCGTCTGGCACAACGACGACCTGCAGTCGTTCAGCCCGCTGCGACGCCTGGTGCCCCAACTGATGGGGTACCAGGGGCGGGCGCTGGTCACCGACCCTGACGTGTTCTCCGCTGGCGGAGACGTCTATGAACTGCTCACCTGTGACATGCAGGGCAAGGCTGTCATGTGCCGCAATCTGCCCGCCAGTCAGGGTGGAGGGCCGGGGAAATGGGCGACCAGCGTCATGCTGCTCGACTGTGCCAAATTGACCGACTGGCGCTGGGACGAGGAGATCGACGCGATGTTCGGCGGCCGCCTCGACTACAAGCCCTGGATCCAGCTCGCCCACCAGGACCCCTCCACGATCGGTGAACTGCCCGAGGAGTGGAACTCCTTCGACAAGCTGACCCCGCACACGCGCCTGTTGCACATGACGGAGCGGTTGACGCAGCCCTGGAAGACCGGCCTGCCGGTGGACTTCAACACGAACTTCCAGGGACTGGCCGGCCGGCTGCGCCGCTGGCTCCGCGACCGGGGGCTTTTGCGTCCGCGCCGCCGCTACCTGCCCCACCCCGATCCCCATCAGGAAGCCTTCTTTTTCGATCTGCTCAGGGAAGGTCTGGAAAAGGGCGTGCTCACCGAGGATTTCCTGCGCCAGGCCGTGGCGTCGCAGGACGTGCGGCCGGATGTCTTCGAGCGGCTCGGGCGTGCAGGGTACCGGGGATGTCCCCGCTGAACGAGCCGCCGGCACAGGCCCGGCCTTTGTACCTCGTTCGCAGCAGCCTCCAGCTTCTGCTGGCTTCGGCTCTGGCCGAGCAGGCACGGTGCGATGACCAGGCACGGTCCTGCCTGCTGTTCCTGCCCGATCTGCAGGATCCCGCGCTCTTCGGGCAGGCCCTGCAAGCCTGGTCACAGACCCCCTTCGAGCAGACGATCACGCTGGAGCCCCGCCATGTCCCCGGCGGGCCGACACGCCGTCGGGCTTGGCGCGACCTGGATGCTGAACTGGCACAGGCCGTGCAGCGCTGGCAGCCGACCTCCGTGACCGTCTTCAACGACCGCCAGGACGCCGGGCAGCGTGTGCTCATCGAAGCGGCCGGCAGTTTCCCGGCCGCCAGACGCGTGTGCGCCGAGGACGGCGCGCAGGCCTACACCGGCTATGTGTATCGCCGGCTGGGCATGGTGACGCGGTGGCGGCAGAAGCTGCGCATGGGGCCGCAATGGTGTGACGTGCGGGTGCTGGGCACCCACCCCCTGGTGCAGGAGTTCCTGGCCTTGCACCCCGACCTGCTTCGGCCCGAATTGCGCACCCGAGCCGTACGACCTTTCCCCGCCGCAGGGCTCGGCGCGCCCTGCCTGCGTCATCTGGCCCAGGACTTCTGCAGGCGGTTGGACTGGGATCCGGCCGCACTGGACGATTGCGGAGCCCTGCTGACGCTCAATCACTCGACCTATGCCCAGCGCAACCCGCACTATGTGGAACTGGTGCAAGGCTGTGTCCAGGCGTTGTGCAACGCCGGCATCGGCTTCGCCTACAAGTACCACCCTCGTGAGACGCAGGCTGATTACCTGGGCCTCGCCCGTTCGCCCGGCACCCGGGAAGTGCCTCGCGTGCTGCCGGTGGAGATGGCCTACCTGCTGTGCCGTGGCCACCGCCTGCTGGTGATCGCCGGCATGAGCACGAGCCTGCTGACGGCTGCCTTGCTGCTGCCTTCCGCACGGACGGTGGCACTGGTCCATACCAGCCGTCACGGCGACCAATGGGACGCCCGCCTGCTGCAGGCGCTGAACATCCACGCCGTCAGCGACGCCGACGGCGTGGCCCGCTGGCTGACCCGGACCCCGGATCGCTGACCATTGCCCCCCCTTGGAGGGAAGGCAAAAGCGCCGCCTCCTGCCTAGACTTCAACGCGCACGCCGGCCCAGACCGGCTGCGTCAACAAGCATCCAGGAGGACTTCATGCGCACATGCTGGACAGGCGCCCTGGTGGCGCTGTGGCTGCTCCTGCTTTCCCCCGTGGCCCAGGCCGTGGGCGACGTCAACCGGGTCGATGCCACCCGGTTGCAGTTGGTCAAGGGCATCGGGCCGAAGATGGCCGAGCGCATCGTCACGGAACGGCGCCGTTCGCCGTTTCGCGACTGGGACGACTTCATCGACCGCATGCCCGGTGTGGGCGAGCGCACGGCCCGCAGCTTTTCGGCCCAGGGACTGACGGTCAATGGTGTGAGCCTGGCGCAGCATCAGGCCACTGGGCGCAGCCTCAACCCGCCGGCGCGTTAGCCCGGTCCATCGGCCGGCTTCAGGCCACGGCCCTCGGAGACTGTGCGTCCGACAGCCCAAGGAAATGCTCGACCTCGGTGCGGCGGGCCAGCGTGTCCTGGCGGCCCAGCTCCATCAGCGCGTGCACATAGCCGGGCTCGAACAGCAGGTAGCTGGCCAATGCCGCACCCTCGCCGGAAGCCTGCCGCTCACTGCTCACGCCCAGCGCGCGCAACAGTGCACGGATCGTGGAGGGCAGTTCTCCGACATGGCGGGCGGCCAGATCGTCCAGGCGCTGACTCGGGGCAATCACCAGCAGGTCCAGCGGGCGCAGGCTGGTGCGATCCCGAGCCTCCGGGCCCAGCAGCGACAGCGTGTGGTTGATCCGCCGCGCACGTTCCACGTCCACTGCCAGCGCATCGAGGAAGATGTTCGACAGCGCATGGCCGGCGATCTGGGCGAGCGACGGGTAGCTGCCCGAGACGGCACGCGGGCCCGGCGGCTCCTGCAGGCGACCCGCACCGATCACGAGGATGCGCTGCGCCCCGAGGTGCACGGCCGGCGAGATCGGTGCGGTCTGGCGCATCGAGCCGTCGCCGAAATATTCCTGCTGCCCCTGCACCTGCAGCGGCACGGCGGGAAACACGAAGGGAATGGCCGCCGAGGCGAGCAGGTGCTCGTGGGTGAGGCGGGTGCGCTCGGCCAGGCGCTGTGACCGGGACCAGGGCTCGGTCGGGCTGAGCGCCTGGTAGAAGGTGACATGCTGGCCCGAGGAATAGCTCGAAGCCGTCACGGCCAGGGCCTGCAGGTGGTGATGGCGCAAGGCCCAGTCGATGCGGCGCAGGTCCAGCGTGCGATGCAGCAGTTCGGCCAGCGGGCGGTTGTCCAGCAACGAGCGGGGGCGGTGGCGCCACCAGCGGGCCAGCAGCCAGCCCAGCGAGAGCAGGGTCAGCCAGCGCGCCCCGCTGCGGATGACGCCCAGGGAATCGGCCCGGTAGATGTGCTCGACCCGCAGGCCCGACCACATCGCCGCCAGTTCTTCGGCCGCCGCGACGAAATCCGCGGCCCCGCAGGCCAGCGCGGCACCGTTGATCGCGCCGGCCGAGGTGCCGACCAGCACGGGAAACGGATTGCCGCGGGGAGCCCGGTGTTCGCGCAGCAGGCCTGCCATGGCTTGGAGCACGCCGACCTGATAGGCCGCTCGGGCACCGCCGCCCATCAGCACCAGGCCGGCCAGGGACGCTTGACTCATGCGCCGCAGTGTAGGGCGGCCCCACCGGGGCGTGCAGGCCGCGGCCGGCGGCCGGTGCCGGGCACTTGACTTCGAAGACGGGGCTCAGTCGCGGCCGCGGCCGGGGTGGTCGGGCCGCCCGTGGCCGCCCTTGTGCTTCTTCTTCTCTTCCCAGTAGCGGCGCTCGCGGTCCTCGTCATATTTGACGAAGTAAACCGGCGTGCTGCAGGCGTTGTACTTGTGGCAGTGCTTGCCCCAGTCCTTCGCATGCCCGGGCGGCACGCGCATATAGACGGGCCGCTGATGCACCACCACGGCCGGCGGGGCGATGATGACCGGCTGCGGATAGATCACCGCCGGCGGCGGGGCATGGCCGATGTCGATGCGGCCATAAAAGCCCGGCTCGTGGATGCTGACCGACACCCCCACACTGGTGTTGGCTGCAGCCAAGACGGGCGCAGCGGCGAAGACGGCGGCCACCAGGCCATGACGAGCTTTCATGAGGAACGACTCCTTGGAGCCTGGGGCCGAACCGGCCGGACGGCTCCTTTGTGGTTCATGGGCCCTCATGCTAGCGAGAAATCGGCCCAGAAAATGGGAAGAATCGCCAGATGTCCGTCAATTTCTGACAGAGTGAGGCCGAACCTGTGGCGTCCGGCCCTCAAAGCACAACGATTCGCAACGATTCGTTACAAATGTAGGCGTTTCTTCGTTGGACGCTCATTCGTAGACGATGCTGGCCTGCCCCTCATGGGCGCCGCGGCGCCAGTGGTCCAGGGCCTCGTCGCTGGGGTAGAAACGCGCGGCTTCGCCGAGGTCGACCTCGCCATAGGCTTGAGGCCGGTGCACGGCCAGGCGCACGCCCAGGCCCTGCAGGAGCTCGCCGTGCTCGGTGAGCACGCGCCGCGGCGGGTAGGCCTGCAGCAGCTCGCGCACCGGCAGGGCCTGGCCGTTGACGGCCACGCGCAGGTAGCGGCCGAAGCGGCAGCGTGCGGCCGCCAGATCCCAGACCTGCTGCACGTTCAGGCGCAGCCCGCCTGAGAACCGGTCGGGCTGGACCTTGCCCTGCACGATGAGCAGTTCGTCGTCCTTCAACCAGTCGCGATGGGCCTCCAGCAGATCTTCGTTGGCCACGGCCTCGATGACGTCCGTCTTGTCGTCGAGCTTGAAGATGGCCACGCGGCCGCGCTGGCCGTTGACCACGCGCAGCTCGCTGACGATGCCCGCGAGCAGTTGCGGTTCGCGGCTGTCGACCAGGTCGGCGACACGCAGCCGCACGAAGCGGCGCACTTCGGGGGCGTATTCGTCGAAGAGATGGCCCGAGAGGTAAAAGCCGATGGCCGGCTTTTCGTGCATCAGGCGGGCCTTGATGCTCCAGGGCTCGGCGGCCACGAGGTCGGGTTCCTGGGTGGACGAACCATGGGTGTCGCCGAAGTCGAACAGGCCGCCCTGATCGGCATGCGCCGCCTGGGTGTCGGCGTATTCGAAGCCCAGCGAGACGCTGGCCAGCAGGGCGGCACGGTTGGGCTCCAGAGCATCGAAGGCGCCCGCCTTGATGAGCGCCTCGACCACACGCTTGTTGATGCGCGAGCGGTCCACGCGAGCGCAGAAGTCGAAGAAGCTCTTGAAGCGCCCGCCCGCCTCGCGCGCCTGCACGATGGCCTCGATCGCGCCCTGGCCGGTGCCCTTGATGGCGCCCAGGCCGTAGCGCACGGTACGCTCGCCGGTAGGCTCGAAGCGGTAGGTGCCGGTGTTGACGTCGGGCCGCTCGAAGGTGATGCCGAAGTTTTGCACCGCGTCGTCGAAGAAGATCTTGAGCTTGTCGGTGTCGTCGATGGACACGCTCATGTTGGCGGCGAAGAACTCGGCCGGGTAGTGCACCTTCAGCCAGGCCGTGTGGTAGGCCAGCAGGGCATAAGCCGCGGCATGCGACTTGTTGAAGCCATAGCCTGCGAATTTCTCCATCAGGTCGAAGATCTCGTTGGCCTTGGCCGCATCGATGCCGTTCTTCGCCGCGCCCTCGGCAAAGATGACGCGATGCTTGGCCATCTCCTCGGGCTTTTTCTTGCCCATGGCGCGGCGCAGCAGGTCGGCACCGCCGAGCGAGTAGCCGCCGACGATCTGGGCCACCTGCATCACCTGCTCCTGGTAGACCATGATGCCGTAGGTCTCCTTGAGCACGCCCTCCATCAGCGGATGGGGATATTCCACCGGCTCGCGCCCGTGCTTGCGGGCGCAAAAGGAGGGAATCAGGTCCATCGGCCCGGGACGGTACAGCGCCACCAGCGCGATGATGTCCTCGAAGACGCTGGGCTTGGCGTCGCGCAGCATGCCCTGCATGCCACGCGATTCCAACTGGAACACCGCCACCGTCTTGCCTTCGGAGAGCAGCTCGTAAGCCGCCTTGTCGTCCAGCGGGATCTTGGCGAAGTCGAAGTCCTTCTGGTCGGGATGGCGCGCGACGATGAATTCCTTGGCCATCTCCAGGATGGTGAGCGTGGCCAGGCCCAGGAAGTCGAACTTGACCAGGCCGATGGCCTCGACATCGTCCTTGTCGTACTGCGAGACGGCCGCGTCGCTGCCGGGCTGCATGTACAGCGGGCAGAAGTCGGTGATCTTGCCAGGGGCGATCAGCACGCCGCCGGCATGCATGCCGATGTTGCGCACCAGGCCTTCGACCCGTTCGGCCAGGGCCAGCAGCTCGGCCACTTCTTCTTCGTTCTTCTCGCGCTCCTCGATCTCGGGCGCCTCCTTGCGGGCATAGATCAGGCCCGGGTCGGGTGTGTCGCCGGGGCGCTTGAGCGTGACCGTCTTGCCCGGCGGCGCCGGCACGAGCTTGGCGATGCCGTCCACATGGCCATAGCCCATGCCCAGCACGCGGCCCACGTCGCGCAGCGCGGCCTTGGCAGCCATGGTGCCGAAGGTGGCGATCTGCGACACCGCCTCGCGGCCGTAGCGCTCCTTCACGTAGTCGATGACACGGTCGCGGTTGGCCTGGCAGAAGTCGATGTCGAAGTCGGGCATCGACACGCGCTCGGGGTTCAGGAAGCGTTCGAACAGCAGGTTGTAGCGCAGCGGGTCGAGGTCGGTGATTCTCAGCGCATAGGCCACGAGCGAACCCGCCCCCGAGCCGCGGCCCGGGCCCACCGGGCAGCCGTGGCTCTTGGCCCAGTTGATGAAATCGGCCACGATGAGGAAGTAACCCGGAAAGCCCATCTTCAGGATCGTGTCGATCTCGAAGTCGAGCCGTTGCACGTAGGCGGGGCGTTGCCGCTCGCGTTCGGCCGTCTCGGGGTAGAGGTGGGCCAGCCGCTCGTCCAGCCCCTGGAGCGAGACTTGGCGGAAGTACTGCTCCATCGTCAGCCCCTGGGGAATCGGGAAGTTGGGCAATTGCGGCTTGCCCAGCACCAGGCTCAAGTTGCAGCGCTTGGCGATTTCGACCGAGTTAGCCAGGGCCGAGGGAATGTCGGCGAACAAGGCCTCCATCTCGGCCTGGGTCTTGAAGTACTGCTCGCGCGTGAAGCGCTTGATGCGCCGCGGGTTGGTCAGGGTCTCGCCTTCGGCGATGCACACGCGCGCCTCGTGGGCTTCGAAATCCTCCGGGGTCTGGAACTGCACCGGGTGCGTGGCCACCACCGGCAGGCCCAGTTCGGCTGCCAGGGGCACCGCCGCGCGCACATGGGCCTCGTGGCTGGGCAGGCCGGCGCGCTGCAGTTCGAGGTAGAAGCGCTCGGGGAACAACGCGGCCAAGCGCTGCGCGGCCGCTTTCGCCCGCGGCCGGTCGCCGGCCAGCAGGGCCTGGCCGACCAGGCCTTGGTCGGCGCCCGACAGCACGATGAGGCCTTCGCCCAGGGACTCGAGCCACTCCCAGCGCAGCCAGGCCTGGGCGCGCTGCACATTGCGGGTCCAGCCGCGTGCGAGCAGCTCGCACAGGTTAAGGTAGCCCTGGCGGTTCTGGATCAGCAGCAGCAGGCGGCTGGGCTGGCGGTCGCTGCCGGCACCCGGTGGCGGCTCCATCCAGACATCGGCCCCGATCAGGGGCTTGACCCCCGCATCGCGTGCAGCCTTGTAGAACTTGATCGCGCCAAACAGATTGGACAGATCGGTGATTGCCAGGGCAGCCTGACCATCGGCCGCGGCCGCCTGGACCATGTCGTCGACCCGCAAGGTGCCATCGACGACGGAGTATTCGGTGTGGGTGCGCAGGTGGATGAAGGCCATGCGGGTCATTTTAGGCAGCCGAGTGCCCACCCTGCGGCGCTGTGAGTGCCGGCCCAGAACGTGTCAGCGGGTCGCTGAGGCGGCACTCCGTGACGGCGGGCACCTGCAGGCAAGCACCCGCTCACTCAGGACTTGAGCACGGCCAGCACGTCCGAACGGAACTCGCGCTGGTACAAGACCCAGATCACGCCGGCGGTGAGCACCGCGAACACCAACGGCGAGAAGAACCAGCCGATCAGCGCGAAGGCCATGTAGTAGGCACGCAGGCCATCGTTGAAGGTCTCGGCCGCCAGACCCACGACACGACCGGCGCGATCGGCAAACTCTTCGCGCGAGGCTTCCCCCCTGTCGAACACACGGTAGTCCGGCGCCGACGCGATCATCAGCGCCCCGAAGGTGTACTGCCGCAGCGACCAGGTGAAGCGGAAAAAGGCGAACACGAAGACGCCTGTGAGCACCAGCACCTTGAGGTCGAACACCAGCACCGAGGTGCGCGCCGCAAAGGGGATCTCGGCCACGAGCTCGGTGGCCTTCTCGCTGGTGCCCAGCACGGCCAGCAAGCCGCCGATGATCAGGATGGTGGTGGACGCGAAGAAGGACGGGCTGCTCGACAGGCTCTGGATCACGATGCCGTCGATCACGCGCACGTCGCGATGGGTGGTCTGCAGCATCCACTGCCGGCGCAGCCGGTTGGTCACGCCCAGCACGGTCATCTCGGTCTGGCCGCGGTGACGGGCGAACAAAGCGTAGGCCACCCAGGCCGCAAAGAACCAGCCCAGGGCCAGCCAGTCGGTCCAGGGCAGCAGGGTGATGATTTCGACGGCAGCGTTCATGGACCGCACTGTAGCCAAGGGCACGACGGCGTCACGGCG
The DNA here is from genome assembly GCF_056746695.1 of Caldimonas hydrothermalis. NCBI lineage: Bacteria > Pseudomonadati > Pseudomonadota > Betaproteobacteria > Burkholderiales > Sphaerotilaceae > Caldimonas > Caldimonas hydrothermalis. Next base: position 24,967 of record NZ_JBWQXA010000006.1, read on the forward strand.
CCAGGTCGAACACCAGCACCTCGGCATCGCGACCCTGCTCAAGCACCAGCCGGTCCTCCTCGACCAGCTTGGCGGCATCCCCGGCATGCAGCGTGTGGCCGTTGACGTGCAGTTCTCCGCGCGCCAGGTGCACGTAGGTCAGGCGCCGGCGGTCCAGCGCGAGTTCGGCACGCTCGGCGCCATCGAACAGGCCCACGTACATCGACGCATCGGCGTTGAGCTTCACCGACCCCTCGCGCGCATCGGGCGAGGCTGCCAAGCGCAGGCGGCCGCGTTTGTCCTCAGCCGGGAACATCTTTTGCTCGTAGCTCGGCTCGAGGCCACGCTCGTCGGGCAGGATCCAGATCTGCAGGAAGTGCGTGGTGGTTGCCGGCGCGTGGTTGTACTCGCTGTGCAGGATGCCGCGGCCGGCGCTCATGCGCTGCACCTCACCGGGGCGGATGAACGCCCCGTTGCCGATGCTGTCGCGGTGCGCGAGCTCGCCTTCGAGCACGTAGGAGATGATCTCCATGTCGCGGTGCCCGTGCGTGCCGAAGCCCGTGCCCGGCGCGATGCGGTCCTCGTTGATCACGCGCAGGTTGCCAAAGCCCATGTGGGCCGGGTCATGGTAGTCGGCAAACGAAAAGCTGTGGTAGCTGTTGAGCCAGCCGTGGTCGGCATGGCCCCGTTCGGCGGATCTGCGCAGGGTGAACATGAGAGCCTCTATTCCTGTCGGTTCGTGCCTCTCCATTGTGGGAACAGGACCGGGCCGATCAGCCCTGCGGCCTTGATGGCATCATTCGAAGCATTTGAACCCGCCGATGAGCGACCGCCGCAACGCCCTCACCCCGGAAGCGCTGACCATGATCGACGTGATCGCGCGCAGCGGCAGCTTTGCCGCGGCTGCGCGGGAACTCGGCAAGGTGCCCTCGGCGCTGACCTACAGCGTGCGCCAGCTCGAGCAGGCGCTGGACGTGCTGCTCTTCGACCGCCGCTCACGCCAGGCCCAGCTCACCGCCGCCGGCCAGGAGCTGCTCGCCGAAGGGCGGCGGCTGCTGCAGGCCATGGACGCGGTGGCCCACCGCGTACGCCGCGTGGCCTCGGGCTGGGAGACCCAGCTGAGCATTGCGGTGGACAGCATCCTGTCCAGCCTGACGGTCTTCGAGCTGTGCGAGGCCTTCTATGCGCTCAACCCGCCCGCAGGCCCGGGCCCCCGGCTGCGCCTGCGCAGCGAGGTGCTGGCCGGCACCTGGGAAGCCCTGGTCCACGGCCAGGCCGACCTCGCGCTGGGCGTGACGGGCGAGCCCCCGCCGATCACGGGCATCGCCGTGCTGCCGCTGGGCCATCTGGACATGGACTTCGTCGTGGCCCCGCACCACCCCCTGGCGCGCGAGGCCGAACCGATCGCTGACGCCCTGCTGGAACGCCACCGCGCCGTGGCCGTGGCGGACACGGCCCAGCGCCTGGCCGCGATGACGCTCAACCTGCTGCCCGGCCAGGACGTGCTCACCGTGCCCAGCGTGCCGGCCAAGCTCGAGGCCATCCTGCGCGGGCTGGGCTGCGGCTTCCTGCCGCGCGGCCTGGTGCGCGCGCATGTCGAGGTCGGCCGCCTGGTGGCCAAGGCCGTCGCGCGTCCGCGCCAGCCCGCGCCGATGTACTACGCCTGGCGCTGCCCGCCGGGCAACGGTTCCGACCCCTCCAACCGTCAGGGCCTCGGCCTGGGGCTGCGATGGTGGCTGGAGCAACTCGACCGGCCGGCCACGCGCACCGCCTTGCTGGAGCGCCACAGCCGCGGGCCTGCGCTCGCATGAGCGCCCCCTATGTCGGGCGCTTCGCGCCCTCGCCCACCGGCCCCTTGCATGCCGGCTCGTTGGTGGCCGCCTTGGCGAGCTGGCTCGACGCCCGTGCCCACGGCGGGCGCTGGCTCGTGCGCATCGAGGACGTGGACACGCCTCGCTGCGTGCCCGGCGCCGACCGGTTCATCCTCGAACAGCTCGCCCGCTGCGGCCTGGTGCCCGATGAGCCGCCGGTGTGGCAATCGCAACGCCAGGCCCTTTACGAGCGGGCCCTCGATCGGCTGAAAGCCGCTGGCTGGGCCTACCCCTGCGGCTGCAGCCGCAAGGACATCGAACGCGCCCTGGCAGCGCAGGGCGTCGTGCACGCACGCCACGGCGAGCGCGTCTACCCGGGCACCTGTCGCACCGGCCTGGCCGGCAAGCCGGCGCGCGCCTGGCGGTTGCGCACGACGCACGCCGACGGCCTTGCGGTGGCGATCGACTGGACCGACCGCCGGCTGGGCCCCCAGCACCAGGACCTGAGCACCGCCGTGGGCGACTTCGTGCTGCGGCGCGCCGACGGCCTGTGGGCCTACCAGCTCGCCGTCGTGGTGGACGACGGCGAGCAGGGCATCACCCACATCGTGCGCGGCGAGGACTTGGCCGACAACACGGCCCGCCAGATCCACCTGCAGCGCCTGCTAGGGCTGCCCACCCCGCGCTATCTGCACACACCGCTGGTGCTGGGGCCCGGCGGCGAAAAGCTCTCGAAACAGACCGGCGCACCAGCACTGGACACGCGCGACCCGCTGGCCGCAGTGCGTACGGCCGCCTCAGTGCTGGGCCTGGCCGCCCCAGGGCAGGACCTGGGCGGCCTGCTGGCGGCCCTGGTGGCCGCCTGGCGTGCGCGCTGGCTGTGACACACTGCGGCGCAGGAGACACCCCCCATGCGCATCCTGCTGGTGGAAGACGAACCCGAGCTGGCCCGCTGGCTGGCCAAGACGCTGGCCCGGCACGCTGGCATCGTCGTGGATTGGGCCGACGATGGCGCGCTGGCCGACCGTCGCCTGGCCACCGAAAGCTTCGACGCCGTGGTGCTCGACCTGGGCCTGCCTGGCCTGGACGGCCACGGCGTGATCTCGCGCATGCGCGAGCGCGACGACCGCACCCCGGTGTTGGTGCTCACCGCCCGCGACTCGCTGGCCGAACGCGTGGGCACCCTGCACGAGGGCGCCGACGACTTCCTGCCCAAGCCCTTCATGGTGGAGGAACTCCAAGCACGCCTGATGGCCTTGGTGCGGCGCGCCCGCGGCAAGGAGCACCCGCGTCTGGCCTGCGGGCCGCTGCATTTCGACCCCGCAACCCAGCGCTTCACCGTGGGTGCGGAAAGCCTGTCGTTGTCACCACGCGAGCATGCCGTGTTGCGTGCGCTGATCCAGAAAAGCGGCGAGCCGCTGAGCAAGCAGCACATCCTCGACCGGGTGTTCGCCGACGAGGCCGACGTGAACCTCGAAGCCGTCGAGGTCTACATCCACCGGCTGCGCAAGAAACTGGCTGGCAAGGGCGTGCACATCCTGACCCTGCGCGGCCTGGGGTACTGCCTGGAAGCCGACTCGCCGTGAAGCGGACCCGCAGTCTGAAGTCGGCCCTGCTGTGGTGGCTGGTGCCGGGCCTGGCGCTCATCATGGGTGGCACGTTGTGGCTGTCCAACCAGTGGTTGCGCGACCAGGTCGATACCGCGTACGACCGCGCCTTGGCCGGCGCCTTGCGCGCCATCGATCTGAACGTGTCCACCGCCAGCGGCGGGCTGGCCGTGGAGCAGCCGTTCTTGCTGCTGGAGTTCTTCGAGCTGACCACCAATGCGCGCGTGTACTTTCGCGTCTCCACCGAAGACGGCCTGGCTGAAATCGGCAGCCCTTTCCTGCCGCTGCCGCACGAGCCCCTGATCACCGGCGAGCCGCGCTTTTACTACGCCATGCACGAGGACACACCAGTGCGCGTGGCGGCCATGGCGCGCTTGGCCTCGCCGCCGCTGCCCAACAATCCGGGCACCCGCATCATCGTGCAGGTGGCCGAAAGCCTGGGCACACGGGAGGTGTTCTTGCACCATGTGTTGCGCCGCTCCGTCGAGCGCGATCTGCTGGGCATCGCCATGAGCATGGTGCTGCTCATCAGCGGCGTGGTGATGACGCTGCGGCCGCTGACCCGCCTGCAACACGATCTCGAGGCGCGGCCGGCCGACGACTTGCGGCCCATCGACGACAAAGACCTGCCCTCTGAGGTGCGCCCGCTGGTGGCAGCAGTCAATCGCCACATGGCACGCTACGCCGAGATGGCGCGCACACAGCAGCAGTTCCTCGACGATGCGTCTCACCAGCTGCGCACCCCCTTGAGCGTGCTGCGCACCCAAGTGGATTTCGCGCTGCGCGAAAGCGACCCGGACGAAGTGCGCCGCGCTTTGCATGCCATGCACGAGGGGCTGGACCGCGCGGTGCGCATGGCCAATCAGATGCTGGCCCTGGCGCGCGCCCGTGAAGCCTCGCTGGCCGAAGGAGGCCTGGCCGTCGAGCCCGTCGATCTGGTCGAGCTCGCCCAGGGCGTGGCGCGCCAGCTGCTGCCCCAGGCCCGAACCAAGCGCCTGGACTTCGGGGTGGACACGCCACCCGCCGCGGTGCCGGTGCGCGGCAGCGAGTGGCTGCTGCGCGAGGCCCTGCTCAACCTCGCAGACAACGCGATCCGCTACACCCCTGCCGGCGGCGCCATCACGCTGCGCGTGTGCAGCGACACGCGCCACGCCCTGCTGCAAGTGGAAGACCAAGGGCCCGGCATGAGCGCGCACGACATCGAACGCGCCGGCGTGCGCTTCCGGCGCGGTCAGGCCGGCAAGCAACAGGCCGGCGCCGGGCTCGGCCTGGCCATCGTGCACACCATCGCCCAGATGCACGGTGCCCAGTTGCGCCTGGAAAGCCGCGAACCACCCCCCGGCCTGCAGGCGACCCTGGTGTTTCCCCTAGGTCCTGCTCCTACCGCTGAAAGCCGGCCGAAAGCTGCGACTTCTTAGCCTTGGCCTGTCCGTCGTGGCGGCTGTGAGCCGCCGATTCACCACCTTTTAGGAGACAGACCATGACCTCACGATTGCGCATGGCCGCCTGGGCCGTGATCGCCACCACCGCGCTGAGCTTCGGTGCCGTCGCACAAGCCGAACCGGCCCGCCCCGAATGCGTGGCCCCGGCCCAGCCCGGCGGCGGCTTCGACCTGACCTGCCGCCTGGCCCAAAGCGCTCTGGCCGACAGCGGCGCACTCAAGGCCCCGCTTCGCATCTCCTACATGCCCGGCGGCGTCGGCGCGGTGGCCTACAACAACATCATCACCCAGCGCCCGGGCGAGGCGGGCACCATCGTGGCCTTCTCCGGCGGCTCGCTGCTGAACCTGGCCCAGGGCAAGTTCGGCAAGTACAGCGTCGATGACGTGCGCTGGCTGGCCGCCGTGGGCGCCGACTACGGCGTGGCCATGGTGCGCGAAGACTCGCCCTACAAAGACCTCAAGGGTCTGATGGCTGCGCTCAAAGAAGACCCGAGCAAGATCGTGCTGGGTGGCGGCGGCTCGGTGGGCAGCCAGGACTGGATGAAGGCCGCGCTCACCGCCAAGGCCGCCGGCGTGGACTACAAGCGCATGCGCTATGTGGCCTTCGAAGGCGGCGGCGAGGTGCTCACCGCCTTGCGCGGCGGCCACATCCAGGTGCAAATGGGCGATGCCTCCGAAGCCGCCCAGGCCCTCGAAGGCGGCGCCCCGGTGCGCGTGCTGGCCGTCTACAGCAAAAAGCGCCTGCCCGGCCGCTTGTCAGCCGCCCCCACCGCCATCGAACAAGGCTTCGAGATCGACTGGCCCATCATCCGCGGCTTTTATGTCGGCCCCAAGGTGTCCGACACCGACTACCAGTGGTGGGTCGCCGCCTTCAGCAAGGCCATGAGCGCCCCCGGCTTTGCCGCCTTGCAGCAGCAGCGTGGCCTCTTCCCCTTCGACATGGTGGGCGCCGAACTCGACCGCTTCGTGAAGGAGCGCACCCGCGCCTACGCCGAACTGGTCAAAGACTTCGGCCTGTCCAAGTAAGCCCTCACGCCACTCGCCGCGCTCACGCCCCGTGAGCCGGCGGGCCCCTGCCGTACCGGGAGTGCTCCCATGATCCTCAACGACCGCGTGCTGGGCGCTTTCGCCCTGTTGTTTGCCGCCTTGCTTGCTTGGCAAGGCTGGGGCCTGGAGGCCCCTTTTTCGTATGAACCCGTCGGCCCGCGCGCCTTCCCGCTGCTGCTGGCCGGTGTCATCGCCCTGTGCGGCCTGTGGCTGCTGCTGCGCGGACGCGAGCGCGCCGAGCCGAATCCGCCGGGGGCCAATGCGCGCATTGCCGCGATGGCGGCCCTGGTCGCCGGCTATGCGCTGGTGTTCGCATACCTGGGCTTCATCGTGGCCACCACCTTGATGGCCGCCTTCGTCGGGCGCCTGTTCGGGGGGCGCTGGCACCACTGCGCCATCGGCGGCGTGGGCTTGGGGCTGGGCCTGTACCTGCTGTTCGACAAGGTCTTCGACGTGGTCCTGCCCACGGGTCTTCTCAGCTTCGGGAGCTGACATGGATGTCCTTCAACACCTGGGGCTGGGCTTTGGCGTAGCCTTCTCGCCGATCAACCTGCTGGTGGCGGCCATTGGCGCCTTCCTGGGCACCATCGTTGGTGTGCTGCCGGGCCTGGGGCCCATCAACGGCGTAGCCATGCTCGTGCCCATCGCCTTTGCGATGAACCTGCCGCCGGAGACGGCCCTCATCTTGCTGGCCGCCGTCTACGTGGGCGCCGAGTACGGCGGGCGCATCACCTCCATCCTGATCAACGTGCCCGGCGAGGCCGCCTCGGTGATGACCACGCTGGACGGCTACCCGCTGGCACGCCAGGGCCTGGCCAGCGTGGCGCTGTCGCTGTCGGCCTGGGCCTCGTTCATCGGCTCCTCCGTGGCCATCCTGGGCGTGGCCGCTTTTGCACCGCTGGTGGCCAAATGGGCCCTGGCCTTCGGCCCGGCAGAGTATTTCGTGCTGATGGTCTTTGCCTTTTGCGCCTTGAGCAGCCTGCTGGGCGACAAGCCCGTCAAGGGCGCGCTGGCCGCTGCCATCGGACTGGCGATCGCCAGCGTGGGCGTGGATGCCAACTCGGGCGTCTACCGCTACACCTTCGACCTGCCGGAGCTGGCCGACGGCATCGACTTCGTCGTGGTGGTGATCGGCCTGTTTGCCATCGCCGAGATGCTGCAGATGCTGGAAAACCTGCTCACCGGCCAGAAAGTCGAGGTGCCCCCGGGGCAGCGCAAGCTCTTCAACTGGAAGGAGCTGCGCTTGACCTGGTGGACGACGATCCGTTCCTCGCTGATGGGCTTCGGCATAGGCGTGCTGCCCGGTGCCGGCGCGAGCGTGGCCTCGGCCGTGGCCTATGCCAACGAGAAGCGCCTGCACGAAGGCAAGGACCCGGACGCGAAGTTCGGCCAGGGCGACCTGCGCGGCCTGGCCGCGCCCGAGGCCGCCAACAACAGCGCGGCCACCGGCTCCTTCATCCCCATGCTCACACTGGGCGTGCCTGGTTCGGGCACCACCGCGGTGATGATGGGCGCGCTCACGCTCTACAACATCACCCCCGGCCCGGTGCTGTTCGATGCCCAGCCCGCCCTCGTGTGGGGCCTCATCGCCTCGCTGTTCATCGCCAACGTGATGCTCTTCGTGATGAACGTGCCCATGGTGCGGGTCTTCGCCTCGATGCTGGCCATTCCCGGCTGGCTGCTGGTGCCGGGTATTCTGGCGGTGAGCTTCATCGGCGTGTATGCGCTCAGTTCCAGCACCTTCGACCTGCTGCTCATGGTGGGCATCGGCATCGTCGGCTACTTCCTGCGCAAGATGGGCATGCCCATGGCGCCCATGGTGCTGGGCGTGGTGCTGGGCAACCTGATGGAGCAGAACCTGCGCCGCGCGCTGTCGATCACCAACGGCGAGCTGCACATCCTGTGGTCCAGCCCGGTAACGGTGTCGCTGTGGATCCTGGCCGCCGCCGTGCTGGTGGTGCCGCCCCTGCTGCGCAAGCGCCGCGCGCTGCGCTTGCAGCACCCCTGACACGACCACGGGATGCCGCCGGGACGCTTCCGGCGGCATCCCCCCCCGGATACCGGGGTCGAGGCTTCGCCTGCTCACCCCCAGGCCCTCCCTACAATGCCCGCGCACCCGCATACGATGCAAAGCACGGGGAGGAATCGATGTCCTGGATCGGATTGATCATTGGCCTGATAGCCGCCTGGTTTCTGGCGGCGGCGCTCGGAGGCGAAGCCGGCCTGGTGGCCCTGGGGGCCGTGATGGGGGTCCTGCTCGCGCGGCTGTACCGCCGGATCGACCTGCTGGAGCGACAGCTCAGGCTCCTGCAGCCTGCTCGGCCCACCGAAGCCGAACCTCCCGTGGTCTCACCGACGGCCACGCCCGCACCGGCGCAGCCGCCCGCGGCGCCACCCCAGGCCACCACGAACGAAGACGGATTCGAGGACTGGGCCGCAACGCCGCCCCCCATGCGGTCTCCCATGCGGTCTCCCACCCCGCCTGCCCCGCGGGCTGCGGACACACCGCCTGCCCCGCCCCTCGAACCCGACGAACGCAGCCTGGCCGTCACCACCTCGCTCGCCCAGACCGCCCTGGCCTGGCTGCGCGGCGGCAACACCATCGTGCGCGTGGGCGTGCTGATCCTCTTCCTCGGAGTGGCCTTCCTGCTGCGCTACGCGGCCGAGCACGCCTTGCTGCCCATCGAGCTGCGCCTGGCCGGCGTGGCCCTGGGCGGCCTGGGGCTCACCCTCATCGGCTGGCGCCTGCGCGAACGCCGCCGCGGCTACGGCCTGAGCCTGCAAGGGGCAGGCATCGGTGTGCTCTACCTCACCATCTTCGCGGCCTTCCGGCTCTACGGCCTGGTGCCGGCCGGCCTGGCCTTTGCGCTGCTGGCCGCCCTGTCGGCCGCCGGGGCTGTGCTGGCCGTCATGCAGCAGGCCCTGCCGCTGGCGGTGCTGGGCTTTGCCGGCGGCTTCCTCGCGCCCGTCTTCGCCTCCACCGGCCAGGGCAGCCATGTGGCGCTGTTCAGCTACTACCTCGTGCTCAATCTCGCGATCGCCTGGATCGCCTCGCGCCAGGCCTGGAAGCTGCTCCATCTGGTGGGCTTCGTGCTCACCTTCGGCATCGCCAGCCTGTGGGGCTGGCGTTCGTGGCAGCCCGAGCACTTCGCCACCACCGAGCCCTTCCTGATCGCACATTTCGCGCTCTACCTCTACATCTGCGTGCAGTACAGCCGTCAACTGCTGCGTGAAGACGCCCCCCGCGGCCTGCCGGTGGTCGATGGCGGCCTGCTCTTTGGTCTGCCCATCGTCGCCTTCGGGCTGCAGGCCGGCCTCGTGAACCACCTGCCCTATGGCCTGGCCGTGTCGGCCGCCGTGCTCTCAGGCGTGTACCTGGTATTGGGCCGCTGGCTGTGGCAGCGCAGCGGCGGGCGGCTGCTGCTGCTCATCGAGGGGCTGCTGGCGCTCGGGGTGGTGTTCCTGCTGCTGATCACCCCGCTCGCGCTGGATGGGCGCTGGACCGGCGCAGCCTGGGCCGTGCAGGGCGCCGGCATCGTCTGGATCGGCCTGCGCCAGCGGCGCTGGTGGGCCGTCGGCCTGGGCCTGGTGCTGCAGCTCGTGGCCGCGGCCCTGTTCTGGGACCACCCCGTGCGTCCCGCCGAGGCCCAACTCTTCGCCAACGCGGCGTGGCTGTCCACACTGATGCTGGGAGGGGCGGCGCTCGTGTCGGCCTGGCTGCTGCACCACCTGGCGCCCGCCACCGCGCCGGACGAGGCCTCGACCCCCGTGTGGAACCGCACCCCGCCGGCCGCGCTGCGGCAGGGTGTGCACTGGGGCCTGCTGGCGCTGGGCCTGCTGCAGTGGTTGTCGGGCCTGTGGACCGAGGTGTGGCATGCGCAATGGCCGTGGCCGAATCAGAGCGCCCAGCTCGTGCTGCTGTGGCTCGCCATGGCCGGCGGACTCGAACTCGTGCATCGGCGCTTGGCCTGGCCGGCCTTGCGTGCGCCGGCCCGGCTGCTCTGGGCGGGGGCCGCATGGGTGGCCACAGGCAGCCTGCTCGACCGGCTGTTCAGCCCTGACCTCCAGTGGGAGCAGTTCACCCGTCACGGCGGCTGGCTGGCCGTGGCCGGTGTGCTGACGGTGGGTCTGTGGCTGTTGCGCCGCCTGAACGACACCCACTGGCTGGGCCGCGCCACGCTCGCCGAACGCCTGATGCTGGCCTGGTTTGCGATGCTGCAAGGCGGGGTGCTGTTGCATGCCCTGGCCGACACGCAGATCGGCTCGCACCGGGCCTGGACGGCGCTGGCCCCCATCGTGCTGCCCACGGCCCTGGCCTGGGTCCTGCTGAGCCGCACCGGCCCCAGCCCTGCGTGGCTGCGCGGGCTGCACGGCCCCTGGCTGGCGCTGCTGGTGCTGTGGAGCGGCCTCGTCAATCTGGGCCATCCGGCCGCCATGACGCCGCTGCCTTACCTGCCGCTGCTCAACCCGGTGGACCTCGGCCATGGGCTGGCGCTGCTGTATGCCCTGCGGCTGTCGCGCCCGGCCGGCCCGACGCCCGCGTTCTGGCGGCGCCCGGTGGTCGTCCTGGCCGCGGCGGTGACCTTCTTCTGGGTGAATGCCGTGCTGGTGCGCAGCCTGCATCACTGGAGCGGCACGCCGATGTGGCTGAACGGCGCGCTGAGGAACGACACGGTCCAGATGGCGCTGACCATCCTGTGGACCCTGCTGGCGCTGGCCGCGATGCTGTGGGCCACCCGCAAAGCCGCCCCCGCGGTGGCGCGGGCCGTGTGGCTCGCCGGCGCCGCCCTGCTGGCCGTGGTGGTCCTCAAGCTCTTCTTCGTCGACCTCGCCAGCCTCGACACGCTGCGCCGCACCGTCACCTTCCTCGGCGTGGGCGTGCTGATGCTGGTGATTGGCTATGTCTCACCGCTGCCGCCGGCAGCACCCGCGCGCGAGGCCCGCCCATGATGCTGTTGCAACGCCTGGCCCCGGCGGCGGCCGCCTGGCTCTGGGCCCTGGCCGCATCCGCCACCCCCACGGCCCAGGCCCCCCTGACGCTGACGGCCGGCGAAGGCCTGCAGCGGGTGGAGATTCCGCTCGACCTGCTGCGCGCCTCCACGCGAGAGGGCTGGTCCGACCTCCACGTGCTCAACGCCCGGGGCGAGCCCGTGCCCCAGGCCTGGGCCCTGCCGCCCCCTGCGCGGGAACGCGAGCGCAGCGCCCCGTTGCCGCGCTTCGCCTGGCCCGACCCCGGCCCCGGCGGCCGGGATGACGCAGCGATGCAGGTGCAGGTCGATGCCCAGGGCGCCGTCGTGCGCATCCAGGGCCCATCCACGGCCGCCCACGAAGGCAGCGCCTCCACGCGCTGGCTGCTCGACCTCGGCCCGGACGTCCACCGCAGCGCCGAGTGGCTCGCCGCGCTCGAACTGGCCTGGGAGTTTCCCGGCGAAGGCAGCCATCTGCGCGCCCGTGTGGAAGCCAGCGCCGACCTCAAGCAATGGCAGGCCGTCACCGAGGCCGCACTGCTCGACGTGCCCGGCGTGGGCGCGGCCTCGGGCGAGCGTCTCGTTCAGCGCCGCATCGAGTGGCCGGCGGCCGCCCCGGCGCTGCGCTATCTGCGGCTGAGCCTGCAGCCCCCCGCCCGGCTGACCGGGGTGCAGGCCCTGTGGCGCACCCGCGAGGCCAGCGCGGCCAGCGCGACCACCGCGCTGCGCTTCGAGCCCGAGGCTGGCACGAATCCGCCCCGCGCCTGGTCGCTCGACCTCGGCGGCGCCGTGCCCCTGCAGGAGCTGCGGCTCGCGCTGCCGCAGCGCAACAGCGTCGCCAGCCTGGTGCTCGAACAGCGCGCCCAGGACGAAGCATCCTGGCGCGCGGTGGCACGCTTCACGGCCTACCGGCTCGACCGCGACGGCCAGGAATGGCAATCGCCCCCGGTGCGCTGGACCGCTGCGCCCGCGCGCCACTGGCGATTGCGCCTGGAAGAGCGCAGCCCGGCACTGGGTGCCGGCGCCCTGGAGGCCAGCGCCGTCTGGACCCCACCCCAGTTGGTGTTCGCGGCACGCGGCGAGCCGCCCTTCCGACTGGTGGCCGGCGGGCCCGTCGCCTCGTCACTGACGCTGCCGCAGCTCCTGCCGGGCTATGAAGCCGGACAGGAGTACCGCCTGCCCCAGGCCGTGGCGGGCCCGGTGACCCTCACACCGGCCACGCCGCTGAGCTGGCGCGAACGCCTCGCCCAGGCCAGCGCGGCCGACTGGCGGCGCTGGGCCCTGTGGGCCGTGCTGGCCCTGGCCGTGATCGCGCTGGCGCTGCTGGCCAGGCGGCTGATGCGCGACATCCAGCCGCCGTCCTAGAGGGGATCGGGCAGCAGCGGCAGGCCGTGCCGCTGGCGCGCGCGGTTGCAGCGCTCGTTGTGCTCGCCCTGCTCGCCATGCCAGTTGAATTCCCGGCACGGCGAGGGCCGCCGCGCATAGATGCGGCACGACACCGAGCGGCCGATCTCACCGTCCAGGGCGGTGCAGCGCGGCGTGGTGCGGTCGGTGCCACGCATCGCCAGGCGCATCGGTGCCACCGGCGTGGTCAGCGCCGCAGGCACGGTGCCGCCAGGATGCTCGTCCGACTCGCCCCAGTAGAACGACACGCGAAAGCTTGCGCAGCAAGCCCCGCAGTCCAGGCAAGGCGAGGGCTGGGCCGCAGCCCCACCGGCGGGCGCAGACTCAGACCTTGAGCAGGTGCTCCCGGTAGTAGCGCAGCTCATCGATGGACTCATGGATGTCGGCCAAGGCCGTGTGCTTCTGAGCCTTCTTGAAGCCCCCCAGCACCTCGGGCTTCCAGCGGCGCGCCAGCTCCTTGAGCGTGCTCACGTCCAGGTTGCGGTAATGGAAGAAGGCCTCCAGCTCGGGCATGTGGTTGGCGAGGAAGCGGCGATCCTGGCAGATCGAGTTGCCGCACATCGGTGAGGTGTTCTTCGGCACGTAGCGCTTCAGGAACTCGATCACGTCGTGCTGGGCTTGTTGCTCGTCCACCGACGAGGCCTTGACCCGATCGATCAGGCCCGACTTGCCGTGCGTGCCCTTGTTCCAGGCATCCATCGCGTCGAGCACCGCATCGCTTTGATGAATCGCATAGACCGGTCCTTCCACCCGTTGCTGCAGCTGAGCATCGGTGACGACCACCGCCACCTCGATGATGCGGTCGCGCTGCGGGGACAGACCGGTCATCTCCAGGTCGATCCAGACCAGGTTGGAGTCGCTGTAGGCCAGCGCCACCGCGTCGGAAGGGGGGGTGTTGTCGGTGTCATTCATCGGGGTGTCCATGCCATCTCCTGTGCTGGGGCGCGATTTTCGGTGATTCGCCCAAGGTCTTGCCGCCAGCCTACACTGTCGCCCCATGCAATCCGACACACTGGCCTGGCTTTTCGCCGCCTTCCTCGTCGCCAACCTGGCGGTGAAGTTCTGGCTCGCCTCCAGACAGATCCGGCACGTGGCCCGCCACCGCGACACCGTGCCGGCCGGCTTTGAGGCCACCATCCCCCTCGAGGCCCACCGCCGCGCGGCCGACTACACCATCGCCAAGACCCGCTTCGGTCTGCTGACCAGCGCCTTCGGAGCGGCCGTGCTGCTGGGCTGGACGCTGCTGGGGGGCCTGGACGCGCTCAACGTGGCCGTGCGCGATGCCGTGCAGCCGGCCTTCGGCGATCTGGCCTACCAACTGGCCCTGCTGGCCGCGGTGGCCGTCATCGGTGCCGTGCTCGACCTGCCCTTCGATGCCTGGGCCACCTTCCGCATCGAACAGCGCTTTGGCTTCAACCGCATGAGCTGGGGCCTGTTCCTGGGCGATCTGGCCAAGGGGGCGCTGGTCGGCACCCTGATCGGCCTGCCACTGGCCGCCGTGGTGCTGTGGCTGATGGGGGCCGCCGGTGCGAGCTGGTGGCTGTGGGCCTGGGCCGTCTGGGTGGGCTTCAACCTGCTGATGCTGGTGCTCTATCCCACGCTCATCGCCCCGCTGTTCAACAAGTTCGAGCCGCTGGCCGACGAAGCCGTGCGCCAGCGCGTGCAAGGGCTGATGGCACGCTGCGGGTTTGCGGCCAAGGGCCTGTTCGTGATGGACGGCTCCAGGCGCAGCGCCCACGCCAACGCCTACTTCACCGGCTTCGGGGCCGCCAAGCGCGTGGTGTTCTTCGACACCCTGCTGCACAAGCTCTCGCCCGGCGAGGTGGAGGCCGTGCTGGCGCACGAGCTGGGTCACTTCAAGCGCCGCCATGTGCTCAAGCGCATGGTGGGCCTGTTCGGCCTGAGCCTGTTGGGCTTTGCGCTGCTGGGCTGGCTGTCGGGTCAGGCCTGGTTCTACACCGGCCTGGGCGTGCAGCCCAACCTGGCGGCCCCCAACGACGCCCTGGCCCTACTGCTCTTCATGATGGCCGGCCCGGTGTTCGGCACCTTCCTCTCGCCGTGGATGGCCGCCGTCTCGCGCCGCCACGAATACGAGGCCGATGCCTATGCCTGCGCCCAGGCCAGCGGGCGCGACCTGTCCAATGCGCTGCTCAAGCTTTATGAGGACAATGCCGCCACGCTGACGCCCGACCCCTGGTACGTGCGTTTCTACTACTCCCACCCGCCGGCGGTACAACGCCTGGCGGCCATGCGGGCCCTGACCCGAGACCTCACTGCCTCCACGCCATGAACCCCCTGCTGACCCAGAAATGCAAGCCCCTCGACGGCGGCCAAGCCATGAGCGACAACGAGATCCAGGCCTACCTGCGCCAGGCTGAGGGCTGGACCCTCAAGGAGGGCGCGATCGAGAAGACCTACGGCTTCAGGAACTACCACGAGACCCTGGCCTTCGTGAACGCGCTGGCCTGGATCGCCCATGCCGAGGACCATCATCCGGACCTGCTGGTCAAGTACAACACTTGCCAGGTGCGCTTCAACACCCATTCCGTGGGCGGCATCTCGATCAACGACTTCATCTGCGCAGCCAAGGCCGACGCCTTGCTCGCCTGACCCGCCTTGGTCCAGCGAGCCGAACTCGATCTGGGGCTCGTGGTCGCCAGCCACGGCCGCCACTACGTCATCGAAACCCCCGAGGGCCGGCGCCTGACCTGCCACCCCCGCGGCAAGAAGAGCGACTGTGTGGTCGGCGACCGCGTGCGCTGGCAGGCCACGCTGTCGAACACCGGCGACCAGGGCGTGATCGAGGCGCTGGAGCCGCGCCGCAACCTGCTGTATCGCCAGGACGAATGGAAGACCAAGTCCTTCGCAGCCAATCTCGACCAGGTGCTGCTGCTCGTGGCCAGCGAGCCCGTCTTCAGCGAATCCCAGCTCAGCCGCTCGCTGATCGCCGCCGAGCACGCCGGCATTGCGGCCCACATCGTGCTCAACAAGACCGACCTGCCCCAGGCCCAGTCCGCCCGTGAGCGCCTCGCCCCCTACCGCGCGATGGGCTACGAGGTGCTGGAGCTGTCGCTCCAGGCCCGCCCCGACGAGGCGCGGGCCCTGCTCGGGCCCCGCCTGCAGGGCCGCACCAGCTTCGTGATGGGGCCCTCCGGCACGGGCAAGAGCACGCTGGTCAACCTGATGGTGCCCCAGGCCCAGGCCCAGGTGGGCGAGATCTCGCGGGCCCTCAACTCGGGCCGCCACACCACCACCGCCACCCAGTGGTACTGGCTCGACGACACGCGCACCAGCGCCCTCATCGACTCCCCCGGCTTTCAGGAATTCGGCCTGCGCCAGATCGAAGCGGCCCAACTGAGCGCCTACATGCCCGACCTGCGCGAGCACGTGGCCGGCTGCCGCTTCTACAACTGCACCCACCTGCACGAACCCGGCTGCGCCGTGCGCGCGGCCGTGCAGGCCGGGCACATCACCGAAAGCCGGTACCGGATCTACACCGAGATCCACGAGGAACTGAGCCGGCAGCGCTGGTAGTCTGCAGCGGCATCCTCGTTTTGCGCATATCCATCCGCGCATTGCTTCGTTCCCCGTATGAGGGAAGCTTCCTAGCATCGAGGCCATTCCCATGGCTTCCGATCAGGCCCCCTTCATGTCGCTCTTCCACCGTCTTCGCCTCCTGGCCGCCGGGCTGGCCCTGGCTGCCGCCGTCCCCACGGCCTTGGCCAGGGACGTCACCCTGCTCAACGTCTCCTACGACCCCACGCGCGAGCTCTACGCGGATTTCAACAACGCCTTTGCCGCCCACTGGAAGGCCAAGACCGGCCACAACGTCACCGTGCGCCAGTCCCATGGCGGCTCGGGCCGCCAGGCCCGCTCGGTCATCGACGGGCTGGATGCCGATGTCGTGACCCTGGCGCTGGCCTACGACATCGACGAACTGCATGCCAAGGCCAAGCTCATCCCCGCCGACTGGCAAAAGCGCCTGCCCAACAACAGCTCGCCCTACACCTCCACCATCGTCTTCCTGGTGCGCAAGGGCAACCCCAAGGGCATCAAGGACTGGGACGACCTCGTCAAGCCCGGCATCGCCGTCGTCACGCCCAACCCCAAGACCTCCGGCGGTGCCCGCTGGAATTACCTGGCCGCCTGGGGCTATGCCTTGAAGAAGCCCGGCGGCAACGAAGCCAAGGCGCGCGAGTTCGTCACCGCTTTGTTCAAGAACGTGCCCGTGCTCGACTCCGGGGCCCGCGGTGCGCTCACCACCTTCACCGAGCGCGGCATCGGCGACGTCTTCCTGTCGTGGGAGAACGAGGCCTTCCTGGCCGTGAAGGAACTGGGGCCGGACAAGTTCGACATCGTCGTGCCATCGGTCAGCATCCTGGCCGAGCCGCCGGTCACAGTGGTGGACAAGGTGGTGGACCGCAAGGGCACCCGCGAGGTGGCCACCGCCTATCTCGAATTCCTCTACTCACCGCAAGGCCAGGACATCGCCGGGCGCCACTACTACCGTCCCGTCGATCCGGCCGCCGCGAAGAAATACGCCTCGCAGTTCACCAAGGTCTCGCTCTTCACCATCGACGAGGTGTTCGGCGGCTGGACGAAGGCCCAGGCCACCCACTTCAACGACGGTGGTGTCTTCGACCAGATCTTCACCCGGCGCTGAGCGCTCGCCATGGTCTTCTCGCGCCTGCTGCTCAAGCGCCACAGCGTGCTGCCCGGCTTCGACCTGGCGCTGGGCTTCACCCTGCTCTATCTGAGCCTGGTGGTGCTCATCCCGCTGTCGGCGGCCTTCCTCAAGACCTTCACGCTCACCTGGAGCGCCTTCTGGGAGGCGGTGAGCAGCCCGCGCGTGGTGGCCTCCTACCGGCTGACCTTCGGCGCCTCGCTGGCCGCCGCGCTGGTCAACGCGGTGTTCGGCTTCATCGTGGCCTGGGTGCTGGTGCGCTACCCCTTCCCCGGCAAGCGCGTGGTCGATGCCCTGGTGGACCTGCCTTTCGCGCTGCCCACCGCGGTGGCGGGCATCGCGCTCACGGCGCTCTATGCCCAGAACGGCTGGATCGGCCAGTGGCTGCCCTTCCAGGTGGCCTTCACGCCGCTGGGCGTGTTCGTCGCGCTCACCTTCATCGGCCTGCCGTTTGTGGTGCGCACCGTGCAGCCGGTGCTCGAAGACCTGCACCAGGAGCTGGAGGAAGCGGCCGCCACGTTGGGGGCGAACCGCTGGCAGACCTTCTCGCGCGTGATCCTGCCCCTCGTCGCACCCGCGCTGCTCACCGGCTTTGCGCTGGCCTTCGCGCGGGCCCTGGGCGAATACGGCTCGGTGATCTTCATCGCCGGCAACATGCCGATGATCTCCGAGATCACACCGCTGCTCATCGTCACCAAGCTGGAGCAGTACGACTACGCCGGCGCCACCGCGATTGCCGTCGTGATGCTGGTGGCCTCCTTCGTGCTGCTGCTGATCATCAACCTGCTGCAGGCCTGGGCGCGGCGCCGCCAGGGCCAGGCCGGCTGAAGGAACACGCCCAATGTCTGCCCTTCCCTTGAACCCGGGTGCCCTGGCGGCCCCGAAGAGCCATCGGCGCGCCACGGAGGAGGCGCCCTGGGTGCGCTGGGCCCTGATCGGGGTCGCGCTGGGCTTTCTCACGCTGTTCCTGTTCATCCCGTTGGTCACGGTCTTCGTCGAGGCCTTGCGCAAGGGCTGGGAGGTGGCCGCGGCCGCCGTGGTCGAACCCGATGCGCGCGCGGCGATCCGGCTGACGCTGCTCACCGCCGCGATCGCCGTGCCGCTGAACCTGGTGTTCGGCGTGGCCGCCGCCTGGGCGATCGCGAAGTTCGACTTCCGCGGCAAGAACGTGCTGCTCACGCTCATCGACCTGCCGTTTTCGGTGTCGCCGGTGATCGCGGGCCTGATCTATGTGCTGGTCTTCGGCCTGCAGGGCTGGTTCGGCGAATGGCTGCGCGACCACGACCTGAAGGTGATCTTCGCCGTGCCCGGCATCGTGCTGGCCACCGTCTTCGTGACCTTCCCCTTCGTGGCGCGCGAGCTCATCCCGCTGATGCAGGCCCAGGGGCAGGAGCAGGAGGAAGCCGCCCGTGTGCTGGGGGCTTCGGGCTGGCAGATCTTCTGGCGCGTGACCCTGCCCAACGTGAAGTGGGCGCTGCTGTACGGCGTGATCCTGTGCAATGCGCGCGCCTTCGGCGAGTTCGGCGCGGTCTCGGTGGTCTCGGGCCACATCCGCGGCGAGACCAACACGATGCCGCTGCACATCGAGATCCTCTACAACGAATACCAGTTCGCCGCCGCCTTTGCCGTGACCTCGCTGCTGGCGATGCTCGCCCTGGTGACGCTGGTGCTGAAGTTCCTGGTGGAGCAGCGGGTGAAGGGCGAGAAGACCCTGGCGCAAGACGGCCGCTGAGTCAGATCTCGAAGCTCGTGCCGGGCTCGGCCGCCATCGCCTGCTCGACCACGGCGCGGGTGAGCGTGGGCGCAAACGATTCGATGAAAGCGTACACATAGCCGCGCAGGACGGTGCCGCGGCGAATCGCCAGCTTGGTCATGTTCATCGCGAACAGGTGGCGCGCGTCGATGGCCCGCAGATGGCGGTCACGCTCTTCGTCGTAGGCGATGGAGGCGACGATGCCCAGGCCCAGGCCGAGCTCCACATAGGTCTTGATCACATCGGCGTCCATGGCTGTGAGCACGATGTCGGGCTTCAGGCCGGCGCGCTGGAAGGCCTCGTCGATGTGTGCGCGGCCGGTGTAGCCCTCTTCGTAGGTGACGATGGGGTGGCGGGCGATGCGCTCCAGCGTGACCGGTCCGCCCTCGAGCAGTTCATGCCCCGGCGGCACCAGCAGGCAGTGCGTCCAGCGGTAGCACGGCAGGGCCACCAGGTCCTCGTAGCGCGTCAACGCCTCGGTGGCGATGCCGATGTCAGCCTCGCCCTTCAGCAGCATCTCGGCCACCTGTCGGGGCGAGCCCTGGTGCAGGTTGAGCGTGACCTCGGGAAAGTGCTGGCGGAACTCGCTCACCGCCGGCGGCAGCGCGTAACGGGCCTGCGAATGCGTGGCCGCGATCGACAGCCGGCCGCGCGACTGCTGCACGAAGTCGTCGGCCGCGCGGCGCAGGTTCTCCGCATCGAGCAGCATGCGCTCGATGATGGGCAGCACCTGCCTTCCCGGCGGCGTCAGCCCCGTGAGACGCTTGCCCACACGCACGAAGATCTCGATGCCGAGCTCGTCCTCCAGTTCGCGGATCTGCCGGCTCACGCCGGGCTGCGAGGTGTGCAGCCCCTGGGCCACCTCCGTCAGGTTGAAGCCCCGACGCACTGCCTCCCGCACCGAGCGCAATTGCTGAAAGTTCATGGCCGGCATGCTGGGCCGGCACGATCATTACTGCAACGAATAAAAAGTTCTTTGTTTTACCAAATAAATCATAAGGACAGCTTGCGGGCCTCAGCCCGTCAGATTCGCCAGCGTCAGGAGCGCCAGCAACAGCATCCACAGCACCACCGAGCGCCACACCAGCCCCACGATGCTGCGCAGATGGCCCAGGGTGGGCGGCAGGCCGCCGGTGTGGCCCTCGGCCTCGGTGGCGCCGACGGGAGCGCCGGCTTCGAAGGTCTTGCTGCGGTCCACGCTCAGGCCGGGCGCGCTGCTGCCGCCCAGGCGCACCCCCACGGCGCCGGCGGCAGCCGCCAGGATGATGCCGTCGCTCGTGTGCTGCCACAGCACGGCATGGCGTCGCCAACTGTCGATGGCGTCCTCGAAATTGCCCACCACGGCAAAGCCGAAAGCGGTCAGCCGCGCGGGCAGATGGTCCAGCCTGTCGAACAAGCGCTGGGCCAGGTCCATCAGGCTGGGGTTGGTGGGCACCCCCACCGTATGGCTGCGATACGTCCAGTAGCGGCTCGAGAACTCGGCCATCCGATAGAGCACCGCCCCGGCCGGCCCCAGGCCCACGGCGGCCAGCACGATGAACCAGAAGAACACGCCAAACACATGGCGGTGGGCGGCCAGCAGGGAATGCTCGATCACATGGCGCAGCAACTCGGTGCGCGGCAGTTCGCTCGTGTCCATGTGCCGCCACTCGGCGAAAAGCTGGCGGGCACGCAGCTCGTCGCCGCGTTCCAGCGCATCGCGGATGTCGGTGAAGTAATGGCTGAACTGCCGGAAGCCCAGCGTCAGGTACAGCACCGCCACGTTCCAGGCCAACGCCACGAGCAGGCTGTGCCGGGCGATCGAGAGATGGATGCCAAAGGCCAGCAGCACAGGCACGAGCACCGTGACGGACCATACCGCCCAGGCATGCACCGGCCGGCCGGCGTCGAAGTTGCGGCCTGCCCAATGGACCCAGCCGACCAGCGTGTCATGGATGAGGTTGCCGCCGCGCAGGGGTTTCAATTGCTCCAGCAGCAGCGCCAGCAGGACGGAGAAGAAACTCATGGCCGGCATGATAGCGGCCGCCCACTCGCTCTACGCTGCCAGGAAGCGATAGAAATTGCGCAGCATCGCCGCGGTCGCTCCCCAGATGAAGTAGGGCTTGTCGCGGCCCGGCGGCTGCCAGGGCATCGAGAAGAACTCCCGCCGCTCGCCTTCGAACTCCACCGCATGACGCTGGTGGTGGGCCGGGCACATCAGGAAGGCCAGCGGCACCTCGAAGACCTCGGCCACCTCGCTCGGATCGACCCGCAGCTCGAAGGGGGGCTGCACCAGCGCCACGACCGGCGTCACCAGGAAGGCGGTCACCGTCTTGTACAGGGGCAACTGGCCGATGACCTCCACATGCCGGCGTGCCAGACCCACCTCCTCCTCGGCCTCGCGCAAGGCGGTGTCGGCCGGATCCCGGTCGGCGGGCTCGCAGCGCCCGCCGGGAAAGCTGATCTGGCCGGGATGGTCGCTCAAGTGCTCGGTGCGCTGCGTCAGCAGCACCGTCAGGCCTTGCGGGCGCTGCACCAGCGGCACCAGCACCGAGGCATGGGCCGGCGTGCGGGCGAACAGGCGGCGCTCGGCCAACACCTCGGGCTCCCAGGCCGGCGGACGGGCAAAGCGCTCGCGCAGGGCCTGCGGGGTCAGGCGCTCCTCGGCCACCGGCGGCAGGTGGGCATCGACCCCCACCACCGGGAAGGCCTGGGGCTCACGGATGAGGGCCATGGTTCAGGCTTGCTAACGAAAAGCCGCCTGGGCGGGTCGACGCGCAGGCGGCTCGGGGGCGTTGCAGGGCAACGTGCCAGATCAGGACAACTTTTCCTTGATGCGGGCCGACTTGCCGCTGCGCTGGCGCAGGTAGTACAGCTTGGCACGGCGCACGTCGCCGCGACGCTTGACCTCGATGGAGGCGATCAGCGGGCTGTAGAGCTGGAACGTGCGCTCCACGCCTTCACCGCTGGAGATCTTGCGCACGATGAAGCTGGAGTTCAGGCCGCGGTTGCGCTTGGCGATCACGACGCCTTCATAGGCCTGCACACGCTTGCGGTTGCCTTCGACGACGTTGACGTTGACGATCACGGTGTCGCCGGGGGCAAACTCCGGGATGTTCTTGTTCAGGCGAGCAATTTCTTCCTGCTCGAGCGTCTGGATGAGGTTCATGGTCACTCCAAGGATCGTGCGCGGGGTGGGTTGGTGGTCAGTCTTGGCGCCCCGGCTTGACCGTCGAGGCTGTCCCGGCAGAGGATCGAAAAGCTGCTAATTATAGCCCAAGCGAGGCCAGGTAGCGCTCGTCCTCGGGGCTCAGGCGCCCGGCGGATCGCGCTGCGGCGATCAGGTCGGGGCGGCGCTGCGCCGTCAGGCGCAGCGATTGCTCGCGCCGCCAGCGGGCGATACGGGCGTGGTGGCCCGACAGCAGCACCGCCGGCACGGCCACCGGTCCGTCGGGCGTGTCCAACACCTCGGGGCGGCTGTAGTGGGGGCAGTCGAGCAGCCCGTCGCTGAAGCTGTCCTGCTCGTGTGAGGCCGGGTCATTCAGCACCCCGGGCTGGAGCCGGGCCACGCCGTCGAGCAGGGCCAGCGCCGCGATCTCGCCGCCGGAGAGCACGAAGTCGCCCAGGCTAAGCTCCAGGTCCACGTGGCGGTCGATGAAGCGCTGGTCCACACCTTCGTAGCGGCCACACACCAGGATGGCCCCGGGCCCGTCGGCCCATTCGCGCAGCAAGGCCTGGTCGATGCGCCGGCCGGCCGGCGAGAACCACACCACTGGTGCACTCGCGACGCCCGCCGTGCTGCGGCGCTGCCGCACAGCCGCCAGGGCCCGCTCCAGGGGCTCGACCAGCATCACCATGCCTGGCCCGCCGCCATAGGCGCGGTCGTCCACCCGGCGATAGGCATCCTCGGCGAAGTCGCGCAAGGGCCACAGGTGCACATCCACCTGGCCGGACTCATAGGCGCGGCGCGTCACACCCTGGGTCAGAAAGGGGGCGAAGAGGTCCGGGAACAGCGTGACGACGTCGAAGCGCATGGACGGGCTCGCGCTTCAGTAGTCCAGGCCCCAATCGACGAGGATGCGGCCGGCCGCCGTCTCGACCTGATCGACATAGGCCGACACGAAGGGGATGAGCCGCTCGGCCGGCGGATCGGCGGTGTCATCCACCACCCTCAGGATGCTGTGGGCCCCGGTGTCCATCAGGTCGGCCACGCGGCCCAGGGTGTACCCCTGGCGGTTCACGACGGCCAGGCCGATGAGATCGACCCAGTAGTACTCGCCTTCGTCGGCGGTGGGGAAGCTGGCACGCGAGACAAAGATGCGCGCGCCCTTGAGGGCTTCGGCGGCGGTGCGGTCAGGCAGTTCCCGGGCCTGGGCCACGACCGCGTCGCCGTGCTCGCGCGCCGCGGTGATGCGCAACACGCGCGGCACGGGCCGCACGCCGGGCCGGGGTGCCTCAGGGGGCTGAAGGAACCAGCGCCGGGCGGTGAACAGGGCCTGCGGATCGGTGGAATAAGGCAGGACCTTGATCCAGCCCTTGATGCCCCAGGCATCGAGCACGCGGCCCACCTCCACCGCGTCCGAAGGCCAGGCAAGATCGTCGTCGGCCAGGGCACTCATCGGGCAGGCGGCAGCAGACCGTGCGGCCGCAGGGGACTCAGGCGGCGGCCTTGGCCTGCTTGATCAGGCGGGCGACCGTGGGCGAGACCTGGGCGCCATGGCTGACCCAGTAGTCCACGCGGTCATGCGCCACGCGCAGGGCCTCGGCCGCACCGGAGGCCACGGGGTTGTAAAAACCCACGCGCTCCAGGAACCGGCCGTCACGGCGGTTGCGGGCATCGGCCGCCACGATGTTGAAGAAGGGGCGCTTCTTGGAGCCGCCACGGGAAAGACGAATCACGACCATGCTGTGTCCTTGTACCCAGCCTGCGCGGATTCCCCGGCCACTGGAGACACTCAGGGCTGTCGGGAGGGGCGCAAGGCCAAGCGTATCGAATGTTCCGCCCCGACGCCGTAGATACGCCGGCCACCCAGCCAAGCCAGCGTCGAGAACCTGAAATTATAGCGGGTTCAGGCCGCGGAGGTCGAGACCGGGGCCTCATCGACGCCGGGCACCCGCCTCACCTGCGGCGCCATCGGCCCGCCCGCGGTACAGTCGCGCCCCATGACGACACCCCCCGAGGCTGCGGCCCCTGCCCCGGCAGGGCCCTACAAGTCCAAGACCCTGGCCACCTGGATCGCACTGATCGCGGGCTGCCTGGGTTTGCACCGCTTCTACCTGCACGGCCTGCGGGACTGGCTGGGCTGGCTGCACCCTGTGCCCACGGCGCTGGGGGTGATCGGCGTGCAGCGCATGCTGGCGTTCGGCCAGGACGACCGTCTGTCCTGGCTGCTGATCCCGCTGCTGGGGTTGATGGTCTCGCAGGCGATGCTGATGGCCATCCTGTACGGGCTCACGCCGGATGAGAAGTGGAATGCCCGCTTCAATCCGCAGGGCCCCGAACACCGCACCGGCTGGGCCGTGGTGATCGGCGTGATCGCCGCGCTGATGATCGGGGCGGCCGTGCTGATGGCCACACTGGCCTTCAGCTTCCAGCACTACTTCGAACTGCAGGTCGAGGCGGCCCGGAAGATCAGCCAGTGAAGCGCCGCCCTCACGAGCGGAAGATGAAGTAGACGGCCGCCACCAGACACAGCCCCGCCCAGACGAAGTCCCACTTGAAGGGCACCTTCATGTAGAGCATCGCAAACGGCACGAAAACGGTGAGCGTGATGACTTCCTGCAGGATCTTGAGCTGAGGCAGCGTGAACACGCCGCTGCTGTAGCCGATCCGGTTGGCCGGCACCTGCAGCAGGTACTCGAACAGCGCGATGCCCCAGCTCGCCAGGGCGGCGATGTACCAGGGCTTGGCCGCCAGGTCCTTCAGGTGGGCGTACCAGGCGAAAGTCATGAAGACATTGGCCACCGTCAGCAAAGCGATGGTCTGCAGCGACACCGGCAGGGCGTGGGCACTCATGGCGATCTTTCAAAGGGCGTCCGTCAGGCGTTCGATGCCCTGGTCGGGCAAGCTCTCCAGCAAGAAACGCACCGTGCCCCGTCCCGGGATGACGAGCCCGGGCGCCAGGTCGGCCAGCGGGGCCAGCACGAAGGCGCGTTCGTGCAGGCGCGGATGGGGCAGCACGAGCTCGGGCCCGGCGAGCTGCAGCGCGTCCATCAGCAGCAGATCCAGGTCCAAGGTGCGCGGGGCGTTGCGGTAGGGGCGTTCGCGCCCGTGGGCCTGCTCCAGCGCCTGCAGGGCGTGCAGCAGCGCCAACGGGTCTTCGGCGGTGTCGAAGGCGACGACCGCGTTCAGGTAGTCGGGGCCGTCGGCATCGAGCGGCCGGGTGCGGTAGACCGGCGAGGCCGACCAGCCCGACACCCCGGGGCGCACACGCAGTGCCGCGGCCGCCCGTCGCAGGCCGTCCAGCGGGTCGCCCAGGTTGGCGCCCAGTCCGACGTAGGCACGGCGCATGGCAGGGCGCTCCGGTCAGTCGGCGTTGCCGGTGGCCGGGGCTGCTGCAGCGGCGCTCTTGCGGCGGCGACGCCGGCGCTTGCGCGCCGGTGTTCCGTCCTCGCCCGGGGGGGCCGCCGGTGCGCCGGCGTCGTCCCCCTGGGCCGCGGCCTCGCCAAGGGCCTCGGGGCGCGCCGGCTTGCGGCGGCCGGGGCTGCGCCGTGCGGGTGCCTGTTGCTCGCGCACGGCCTCCAGCAAGCGGCGCCGGCCGGCCTCGTCGGCCTGGGAGAACTCCTCCCACCAGCGGGCCAGGGCCGGGTCGATCTCGCCCGCGTCGGCACGCAGCCGGAGGAAGTCGAAACCGGCCCGGAAGCGCGGCTGCTCCACCAGCGTGAAGGGACCGTTGCCGCTGCGCCGCTCGAAGCGCGGCTGCATCATCCAGATCTCGCGCATGTCGGCCGCCAGCTTGCCGCGGCCGGAAATGTCGCCGATGCGCGCATCGAAGACCTCGTCGATGGCCAGGCCCAAGGCCTGGAAGGCCGGTTGGCCCTGCGCCTGGTGGCGCTGCCAGCGGTCCAGCACGTCGTGCCAGAGCATGCACGCGAGCATGAAGCTGGGGGCCACCGGCTTGTCCTCGGCCACGCGGCGATCGGTGTCGGCCAGCGCGAGCTGCACAAACTTCTCACGCCCGTCGTGCTTTTGCTGCTCGTCGAGCACCACATCGAGGATGGGGAAGACACCGCGATGCAGGCCGTGCTTGCGCAGCTCCTGCAAGCTGGCCAGGGCGTGGCCGGTCTGCAGCAGCTTGATCATCTCGTCGAACAGGCGCGAGGCCGGGACGTTGTCGAGCAAGGGGGCCATGCGCTGGATGGGCTCCCGCGTCTTGGGCTCGATCTCGAAGCCCAGCTTGGCGGCAAAGCGCACCACGCGGATGATGCGCACCGGATCCTCGCGGTAGCGGGTCTGCGGGTCGCCGATCATGCGCAGCAGGCGCTTCTTCGCGTCGGCGATGCCGCCGTGGTAGTCGACCACGATCTCGCGCTGCGGGTCGTAGTACATCGCGTTGATCGTGAAGTCGCGGCGTGCAGCGTCCTCGATCTGGGGGCCCCAGACGTTGTCGCGCAGCACCCGCCCGCTGGCATCCACCACGTGACTTTTGTCGGCGATCTGCGACTTCGAGGTCTTCTCGTTGCCCTGCACCTGCTCGGCAGCCGCAGCGTCGAGGTAGGCGCGGAAGGTGGAAACCTCGATCACCTCGTGGTCACGCCCGCGGCCGAACACCACGTGCACGATGCGAAAGCGCCGGCCGATGATGAAGGCGCGCCGGAACAGCGCCTTGACCTGTTCCGGCGTCGCATTGGTGGCCACGTCGAAGTCCTTGGGGCGCAAGCCCAGCAGCAGGTCGCGCACGGCACCGCCGACGATGTAGGCCTCGTAGCCCGCCTCGGTGAGCGTGCGCACCACTTTCACCGCACGCTCGTCCACCAAGGACGGGTCGATGCCGTGTTCGGACTTGGGCACCTCCACACGGCGGCCGAGCGCCGGGGCGCCGGGCCGGGGAGCGGCCTGCTTGCCGCCGGACTTGCCCAGCAGCTTGTCGATCAGCTTCTTGATCATTCGAAGAGTTTCAGTATGCGCCAGCCCCGCTCCCGGGCCAGGGATTCCAGCGCGGGCGACGGATTGGTTGCCACGGGGTCGCTGGCACGCTCCAGCAGGGGAAGATCGTTGGGCGAGTCGCTGTAGAAGCTCGTACGCTCGAACTGCGACCACCCAGCCCCCAGGCCGGCCAGCCACTGGTCGACGCGGGTCACCTTGCCTTCACGGTAGGACGGCACACCGTGGATGCGGCCCGTGATGGTACCGCTTGCGTCGCGTTCCAGCTGGACGGCCAGCAGGTGGTCCACACCGAAGGCCGCGGCGATCGGGGCGGTGACGAATTCATTGGTGGCCGTGACGATGGCCACCAGGTCGCCGCGCGCCTGATGCTCGCGCACGAGGGCCAGCGCCCTCGGATGCAGCACCGGCCGCACCACTTCCTGGACGAAGCGCTGCTGCACCGCGCGCTGCTCGTGCGCCGGGCGCCGGCGCCAAGGCGCGGTGCTGAACTCGATGTACTCGGCCAAGTCCAGGCAGCCGGCCTGATACTGGGCGTAATAGTGATCATTGCCCCGCCGGAAGGCCTCGCCGTCGGCCCAGCCGATGCGCACCATGAACTCGCCGAAGGCATGGTCGGAATCGATCGGCAGCAGGGTGTGGTCCAGGTCGAACAGGCACAGATTGCGGGGCGTCGTCACAAGGCCTCCTCGGCCAGCATGCGTTTGAGCAAAGGGATGGTCACGCCGCGCTGCTGCGCCAGCGCGAAGCGGTCCAGGCGGTCGAGCAGGCCCATCAGGCTGCCCAGGTCGCGCTCGAAGCGGGTCATCAGGTAGCCCATCACCTCGTCGGACAGGAAGATGCCGCGCCGGTCGGCCTCGTGCCGCAGGGCCGCGCGGCAATGTTCCTCGGGCAGGGGCTGCAGATGGAAGACGGGGCCCCAGCCCAGGCGGGTGCGCAGGTCTTCGCGCACGGCCAGGTCCACCGGCGGCACGGCGCCGGCCGCCACGACCTGCTGACCCACCGCCGCGGCCTGAGCGAACAACGCGAAGGCGGCATGCTGGCGGCCGGCATCGAAGGCCTGCACGCCGTCGAAGACCACGCCGCGCCAAGCCTCGTCGTGCTCCCAGGGCAAGGGGGTGGTCGCATCGAACCAGCCCACGCGCCCGCCCGGGGCGCTCACCGCCTCGGTCCAGGCGCGCAGCAGGTGGGTCTTGCCCGTGCCCCGGGCGCCCCAGAGGTAGACGGGGGCCCCGGCAGCCGGCGCGCTCGCCAGCGCGCGCAGGTGCGCCACCACGGCCTCGTTGCCAGGCGTATGGAAGTTGTCGAAGCTGCAGGGTTCGGCGGGCCCCAGGCCCAGGGGCAATTGCCTCATGGACGCGCGCACGGCGGCAGGCAAGGACGGAACGTCATCATGGGTTCGCAGGGGACTGAACATCGCGGGCGGCCCACTCCACGCCTTGAGCGTTCGGGCCGGCCGGTAAAATCCGGGCAAATTCTATCGGGCCGGCACGACGCCACCCGCGCACACCATGTCCCAGACCTCCCTGTCCTACCGTGACGCCGGCGTCGACATCGATGCCGGCGATGCCCTCGTCGAACGCATCAAGCCCCTGGCCCGGCGCACGCTGCGCGAAGGCGTGCTGGGCGGCATCGGCGGCTTCGGCGCCCTGTTCGAAATCCCGAAGCGCTTCAAGGAGCCGGTGCTCGTCTCGGGCACCGACGGCGTGGGCACCAAGCTGAAGCTGGCTTTCGAATGGGGTCTGCACGACACCGTGGGCATCGACCTGGTGGCCATGAGCGTCAACGACGTGCTGGTGCAAGGCGCCGAGCCCCTCTTCTTCCTCGACTACTTCGCCTGCGGCAAGCTCGACGTGGACACGGCCGAGCGCGTGGTGGGCGGCATCGCCCGCGGCTGCGAGGAGTCGGGCTGCGCGCTCATCGGCGGCGAGACCGCCGAGATGCCCGGCATGTACCCCCCGGGCGAATACGACCTGGCCGGATTTTGCGTCGGGGTGGTCGAAAAGAGCGGCATCATCGACGGCCGCGACATCACCCCGGGCGATGTGGTGCTGGGCCTGACCTCCAGCGGCGTGCATTCGAACGGCTATTCCCTGGTGCGCAAGATCGTCGAGCGTGCCGGCCCGGCCGGGCTGCCGGCCACGCTGGATGGCCAGCCCTTCCGCGAACGCGTGATGGCGCCCACGCGGCTGTACGTGAAGCCCGTGCTCGAGGCGATGAAGGCCGTGCGCATCAAGGGCATGGCCCACATCACCGGGGGCGGCCTGGTCGAAAACATCCCGCGCTGCCTGCCC
This sequence comes from Caldimonas hydrothermalis, assembly GCF_056746695.1. Lineage (NCBI taxonomy): Bacteria > Pseudomonadati > Pseudomonadota > Betaproteobacteria > Burkholderiales > Sphaerotilaceae > Caldimonas > Caldimonas hydrothermalis. The sequence goes on from NZ_JBWQXA010000006.1 coordinate 54,037, forward strand.
GCGCACACCAAGGCCGTGCTGCAAGGCAATGCCTGGCCGCGGCCCGAGATCTTCCAGTGGCTGCAACGCGAGGGTGGCGTGACCGAGTCGGAGATGCACCGCACCTTCAACTGCGGCATCGGCTTCGTGGTGATCGTCGCGCAGGCCGATGCGGCCCGTGCGGCCGAATTGCTGCGTGCGCAGGGTCAGACGGTCCACACCATCGGCCATATCGAGGCACGTCAAGGCGACGAGGCCCCCACCCAGGTGGTCTGAACTCGCGCGAACGTCAATGCCAGCGCGGCGCACCGCCGCGCAGCGACTCCAGCCGCTCGGCGATGGCCAGCCGATCCGTGGCCTGGCGGGCTCGCTGCACATAGTCGGTCAGGTCCGCGATGGCTTCGTCGCGGCGACCCATCTCGGCGTAAGCCAGCCCGCGGTCGCGCAACTCGTCCAGGGCCTCGGGCAGCAGGATGACCAGCCGCTGCATCACCGCCACCAGGCGCGGCCAGTCCTCGTGGGTGCGATGGATCTCCTTGAGGTTGCGCAGCATGCGGGCGATCACTTCGCGAGAACTGGCCGACTGCAGGAACAGCCCCAGCGGCACGTCATCGTCGCCCGTCAGCCCCTGCTGGCGCTTGTAGGGGGCCAGACGCTCCTCCAGCTCCTCGCGCGACAGCGACAGGCCACTGAACGGGTCGATCACGACCTCGCCGCCTGGCATGCGCAGCTTCACCAGGAAATGCCCCGGGAAGGACACGCCTTTTGCAGGCAGCCCCACCTGGTGGGCCAGTTCGATGTAGAGCACCGCCAGCGAAATGGGGATGCCGCGCCGCGACTGCAGCACGATGTTCAAGCAACTGTTGTAAGGGTCGTAGTAATCGTTCACATTCCCCGCAAAGCCCAACTCTCCATAGAAATAGCGGTTGAGCATGCGCAGGCGGTGCAACGGCGCGCTGTCAGCGGGCAGCCGGCGTTTGAGCCGCTCGGCCAGGGCATCGATCTCGGCCAGGACCCCCTGGATGTCCAGGTCGGGGAACTCGTCCTGGGCCAGCGACAGCGCCGCCTCGGTCAAGGGAAAGGCGGCATCGTCGGCCACCAGGGTCGCGAAGTAGTCGAGCGCGGTCGAAGGGCCGTACTGCATGGATCCAGTGTAGTCCGAGCGCACAGGCTCGGCGAGGTGGGCGCCGGTGCGCCCGGGTGGTGAGCGCCTCGTCAGGCGCGCCGGGCCAACTGGCGCAGCCTCAGGCCCAGCGCCGCGAGCACACCGAAATAAAGCAGCGCTGCCGTGCCCAGGCACAGCGCCATCCAGCCGATGCGCACCCAGGGGGTGGCCCGCAGGGCCGTCCAGTCCAGGGCCTGGGCGGCGCCCGCCAGCGCCAGGCCCAGCACCGCGCAGGCGGCCGTCACCTGCGCGATGAAGCGCCCCCAGCCCGCCTGGGGCTCATAGGCTCCCCGGCGCCGCAGGCCTGCCAGCAGCCAGCCGGCGTTGACCAGGGCCGCCACCCCGATGGACAGGGCCAGGCCCGCATGGCCCAGCCAGGGCACGAACACGAGGTTCATCGCTTGCGTGAGCACGAGCACCACGATCGCAATGCGCACCGGGGTGCGGATGTCCTGGCGCGCGTAGAAGCCCGGCGCCAGCACCTTGATGGCGATCAAGCCGATCAGGCCGACACCGTAGCCCATCAGCGCCAGGCCGGTCTGGCGCAGGTCCTCGTCCTGGAAGGCGCCATAGTGATAGAGCACCGACACCAGCGGTTGGCCGAAGACCAGCAGCGCCACGGCGCTGGGCAGGGCCAGCAGCAGCACCAGCCGCAGGCCCCAGTCGAGCAGCTCGCTGTAGCGGCGCGTGTCGCCCACGGCCTGGGCGGCCGACAGCTGCGGCAGCAGCACCACCCCCAGGGCCACGCCGAGCAGTGCGGTGGGAAACTCCATCAGGCGGTCGGCATAGGTGAGCCAGGAGACCCGGCCTTCGCCGAGGAAGGAGGCGATCTGCGTGTTGATGAGCAGCGAGACCTGGGCCACGGCCACGCCCAGCACGGCCGGCGCCATCAGCAGCAAGATGCGCTGCACGCCTTCGTGCCGCCAGGCCGCACCCGGCCGGCGAAGGCGCGGGAGCATGCCGATGCGCCCCAGCGCCGGCACCTGCACGGCAAGCTGCATCGCGCCGCCCAACATCACGCCGGCGGCCATCGCGTAGATGCCGGGCAGCCCCCAGGCCTCCAAGCGCGGGGCCAGCCCCCAGGCCGCAGCGATCATCGCCAGGTTGAGCAGGACCGGCGTGGCCGCCGGCACTGCAAAGCGCTTCCAGGTGTTCAGGATGCCTGCCGACAAGGCCACCAGCGACATGAAGCCGATGTAGGGAAACATCCAGCGGGTCATCACGACCGCCGCCTCGAAGCCTTGGGGTGACTGCGTCAGCCCGGCAGCGATGGCATAGACCAGCACCGGCGCGGCCACCACGCCAAGCGCGCAAGTGAGCAGCAGCACCCAGACCAGCACGGTGGCCACGGCGTCCACCAGGGCACGGGTGGCCTCATCGCCCTGGCGGGCACGGCTTTCCGCCAGGATCGGCACGAAGGCCTGGGAGAACGCCCCTTCGGCGAACAGCCGGCGCAGCAGGTTCGGGATGCGGAACGCCACGTTGAAGGCGTCGGTCCAGGCCGAGGCACCGAAGGTGGCCGCCATCAGCAGTTCGCGCGCCAGGCCGGTGACACGGGAGGCCAGGGTCAGCAGGGAGACGGTGGAAGCGGCGCGCAGCAGGTTCATAAGAGCAGCGCAGCGCTGGACGCGCGCCTTCGGTGACGGGCGCGATTATAGGGAGCACAGGCCGCGGGCGCGGGGCCGGCCCAGCCCACCGCCCGCGGCAGACGATGAGCCCTGTGGGGCCCGTCTGGGCGGGATGGCCGGCCCATGCTATACTTCGAGTTTCGCTCAACCCGAATCGAATCCATCCGTCCATGGCCACTTCGTCCAAAGCCAAGAAGACCGTCCGCATCGCGTCGGGCCGCAAGCGCGCCCGCCAGGACGTCAAGCTCAACGCCGCGAACACCGCGCTGCGCTCCAAGTTCCGCACGGTCATCAAGAACGTTCAGAAGGCCGTGGCGGCCGGCGACAAGGCCCGTGCCGCCGACCTGTTCAAGCACGCCCAAAAGGTGATCGACTCGGTCGCTGACAAGGGCATCTTCCACAAGAACAAGGCCGCTCGCCACAAGAGCCGCCTGTCGGCGTCGATCAAGGCCCTGGCCGCCTGAAGCGCCTGCCGGGTTGAGACCACAAGGGCTCGCGATGCGAGCCCTTTTTCATGGCCTCATGGCCCCGCGTCGCCGGAGCGTGCGCAGGCGGCTCCTCAGCCCCGGGGCGGGGCCGGCGGGTCGGGGATCAGACAGGCCTCGACCATCTGCAGGTCGTTGTCGCGAGCGAAGTTCATCACGAAATCCCAGGCCATCGGTTCGATCTGCCGGATGGCCTCGTTGACCACCACGCACTTGACCCCTCCCACCACGGTGGGCACGCAATAAGGGGAGTAGCCCAGGGGCCCCGAGCGGCCAGGTTGCCCCCCGCCCGGGCGAAAACATGACATCACGCCGGCCAGGCGCTCGGCCCAGTCGCTGGGACGGAAGGTGCGGCCGTCGCGGGTGATCCCCTGAATGAAGATCTCACGGGGTTTGGGGCTGGTCATGCGGTACAGACTCTCGATGCGCCGCTTGTGGCGGCCGCGCTGCAAAGGGCGGGAAGGGGTCCTGCAGCGACATGTCTTAAGAATGATATCTTATATAAGACTTGCCAGGGTTTCAGTCGGGTTCCTGCCGCTGCCCAGGGACTTCCCGCCAGACCCCGCCGATGATGACGCACCCAAGCTGTCGCACGGCTTTCATGCCGCCTCGGTGGCGCCTGCCCTAGAATGAAATGCCGACGCGGTTGGGGGCCTTGCGGGTGTGCAGGGCTTGCCGCCGCGATTTTCTTTTGCGAAAGACGCCATGAACGCACCTCAGACCCCGACCTCGTCGATGCCTCATGTGATGAACACCTATGGCCGACTGCCGATCGCGTTGTCGCATGGACGAGGCTGCCGGGTCTGGGACACCAAGGGGCGCGAGTACCTCGACGCCCTGGGCGGCATCGCGGTCAACACCCTGGGACACGCCCATCCCAAGCTCGTGCCGGCCCTGCAGGACCAGGTCGCCAAGCTGATCCACAGCTCGAACTATTATCAGGTGCCGCTGCAGGAGCAGCTCGCCGCCCGGCTGGTGGAGCTGTCGGGCATGACCAACGTCTTTTTCTGCAACTCGGGGCTCGAGGCCAACGAGGCCGCGATCAAGATCGCCCGCAAGTTCGGGCATGACAAAGGCATCGAGACCCCGGAGATCGTGGTCTACGAAAAGGCCTTCCACGGCCGTTCGATCGCCACGCTGTCGGCCACCGGCAACCCCAAGGTGCAGGCCGGCTTCGGCCCGCTGGTGCCCGGCTTCGTGCGCATCCCGCTCAACGATGCGGCCGCGCTGGAGGAGGTGGCGAAGAACCGTCCCAACGTGGTGGCCGTGTTCCTGGAGACCATCCAGGGTGAAGGCGGCGTCCATCCGGCGCGGGCCGAGTACCTGCGGCAAGTCCGTCGTGTGTGCGACGAGCGGGGCTGGCTGCTGATGATCGACGAGGTGCAGTGCGGCATCGGCCGCACCGGCAAGTGGTTCGCCCACCAGTGGGCCGGCATCGTGCCCGATGTGATGCCCCTGGCCAAGGGCCTGGGCTCGGGCGTGCCCATCGGCGCCGTGGTGGCCGGCCCGAAGGCCGCGAACGTGCTGCAGCCGGGCAATCACGGCACCACCTTCGGTGGCAACCCGCTGGCCATGCGCGCTGGCGTCGAGACGCTGCGCATCATGGAAGAAGAGGGGCTGCTGGACAACACCGCCCGCGTGGGCGCGGCGCTCAAGGCCGGCCTCATGCGCGAGCTGGGCAGTCTGCCTGGCGTCGTCGAGATCCGAGGGCAGGGCCTGATGCTGGGCATCGAGCTCGACCGCCCCTGCGGCGCCTTGCTCGCCCAGGCGATGGAAGCGGGCCTGCTGATCAGCGTGACGGCCGACAAGGTGATCCGCATCGTGCCCCCGCTCATCCTCACCGAGGCCGAAGCCGACGAGATCGTGGCGAAGCTCGCGCCGCTGGTGAAGGCCTTCCTGGCCGCCCCCGCCTCATGAGGTCGGCGATGAAACCGGGAGACTCGCTGATGAAGCACTACCTGCAGTTCAAGGACTTCCGCGCCGAGGAGTATGCCTATCTCTTCGAGCGCGCCGCGCTGATCAAGAAGCGCTTCAAGAACTACGAGAAGTACCAGCCGCTGGTGGACCGCACGCTGGCGATGATCTTTGAGAAGGCCAGCACGCGCACGCGTGTGAGCTTCGAGGCCGGCATGTACCAGATGGGCGGCTCGGTGGTGCACCTGACCACCGGCGACAGCCAGCTCGGCCGCGCCGAGCCGATCGAGGACAGCGCGCGCGTGATCAGCCGCATGGTCGACCTGGTGATGATCCGCACCTACGAGCAGGCCAAGCTCGAGGCCTTTGCGGCGCATTCGCGCGTGCCGGTCATCAACGGCCTGACCAACGAGTTCCACCCCTGTCAGATCCTGGCCGACATCTTTACCTACATCGAGCACCGCGGCTCGATCAAAGGCAAGGTGGTGGCCTGGGTGGGCGATGGCAACAACATGGCCAACACCTGGCTGCAGGCCGCCGAGATCCTGGGGTTCACGGTGCATGTGAGCACGCCCAGCGGCTACGAGGTGGATCCCGCCCTGGCCGGCATCCGCGACCCGCGCTGCTACAAAACCTTCCGGGATCCGATGGACGCCTGCCGCGGGGCCGACCTGGTGACCACCGATGTGTGGACCAGCATGGGCTTCGAGGCCGAGAACGAACAGCGCCGCAAGGCCTTCGCCGACTGGTGCGTGGACGCCGACATGATGGCCGTGGCCAAGCCCGATGCGCTGTTCATGCACTGCCTGCCGGCCCACCGTGGCGAGGAGGTCACCGCCGAGGTCATCGACGGCCCGCAATCGGTGGTGTGGGACGAGGCAGAGAACCGCATGCACGTGCAGAAGGTGCTCATGGAGTACCTTTTGCTCGGGCGGATCGGCTGATACACCGCCGCCACGACCACACGCCGTAGGCCAGCGCGTTCACCGCGAGCACCCCGATGCCCAGCCAGGCCTGGACCGCCGGCGTGAGCCCCACCGGGTAGAGCAGCGGCATCACGTAGTGCTCGACGAAGGAGGTGGCATAGCCCGCCTCGCCGCCAGCGGCGCGCAGGCGGTTTTCCAGCGGGGTGAGCGGGCAGATGCCCGCGCTCAGCTCGATCCACACGCCCCAGGCCGCAGCCGGCAGGTGCACCCAGGCCAGGCGCGGCCAGCGCCACACCAGGAAGCCGCCCACCACGACGAACACGACGAAGCCCAGGTGCAGCAGCACCAGCAGGTCGGCGAGCACACGGTAGGCCATGGCGCCAGACTACAACAGGCGCGACAATCCAGGCGTGACCAGCCCCCCGGACAACCCCTGCACCACCTGCGGCGCCTGCTGCGCCAGCTTCCGCGTGGACTTCGCGCGCGATGAACTCGACGAGGCCGGGGGCCCGGTGCCCGCGGGGCTCACGGTGGAGGTGACCGACACCACCTGCCGCATGCGCGGCACCGACCATGCCCGCCCCCGCTGCGCCGCGCTGGTGGGCCAGGTGGGGGTGAAAGCGCACTGCGGCATCTACGAGTGGCGGCCCTCGCCGTGTCGCGAGTTCGGCGCGCTGGCACCGCTGGGCCTGCCGGATGACGCCTGCACCCGGGCCCGTGCACGTCATGGCCTTGCGCCGCTGGGTGGCCGCGGCTAGGAATTTGCCGTAGCGTTGGAAATAACCGACACCACGCTCTTTTTTGCGGTGCTGAAATTTCGGTTTTTCCAGTCACGAGCGGCCGATGAAACGCCTGTGGGACATCTCCCCGCCCCTGCACACCCGCAGCCCGGTCTTCCCGGGTGACACGCCCTACTCCCAGGTCTGGAGCGCCACCATCGGCCCCGGCTGCCCGGTGAACGTGAGCCAGATCACCACCTCGCCGCATGCGGGCGCGCACGCCGATGCGCCGCTGCACTACGCCAGCGGCGCACCGGCCATTGGTGCCGTGGACCTCGCCCCCTACCTGGGCCGGTGCCGGGTGATCCACGCCATCGCCGTGGGCCCGCTGGTGCGGCCCGAGCACCTGGCCCATGCGCAGGCCGGCCTGCCGCCGCGGGTGCTGGTGCGCACCTGCACCCGGGCCGTGGTGGACCGCTGGGTCGACGACTTCAGCGCCTTCGCGCCCGAGGCGCTGGAATGGCTGGCCGAGCGCGGCGTGAGGCTCGTAGGCATCGACACGGCCTCGGTGGATCCCGCCTCGAGCAAGACCCTGGACGCCCACCAGGTGTTGCTGCGGCGCGACCTGCGCGTGCTGGAGAACCTCGTGCTCGACGACGTGCCCGAGGGTGACTACGAGCTGATCGCCCTGCCGCTGAAGCTGATGGAGGCCGATGCCAGCCCGGTGCGCGCCGTGCTGCGCGAGTGGCCCTGAAGGAACCTTGACCATGACCACACGACAAGACTGCCTGGCGCTCGACGCCGCCGACCGGCTCGCCCCCCTGCGCGAGCTGTTCGAGATCCCCGAAGGCCTGATCTACCTCGACGGCAACTCTCTGGGCGTGCTGCCGCGCGCCACACCCGCTCGCGTGCAGCAGGTGGTGCGCGAGGAGTGGGGCCGCGACCTCATCCAAAGCTGGAACACCGCCGGCTGGATCGACCTGCCCCGGCGCGTGGGCGACAAGATCGCGCGGCTCATCGGCGCGGGCGCCGGCGAGGTGGTGGCGGCCGACTCGACCTCGGTGAACCTCTACAAGGTGCTGATGGCCGCGAGCCACATCACCCGCCAGGACCAGCCCACACGGCGCGTGATCGTCTCCGAGCGCAGCAACTTTCCCACCGACCTGTACATCGCTGAAAGCCTCGCGCGCGAACTGGGCTGGACACTGCGGCTCATCGAAGCCGATGAGGTGGAGGCCGCGCTCACCCCCGACGTGGCGGTGCTCATGCTCACGCATGTGAACTACCGCACCGGGCGCATGCACGAGATGGCGGCCGTCACACGCGCAGCGCATGCCGTCGGCGCCCTCGTGGTGTGGGACCTGGCCCACTCCGCCGGCGCCGTGCCGGTGGACCTGCGCGCAGCCGATGCCGACTTCGCGGTGGGCTGCGGCTACAAGTACCTCAACGGCGGGCCGGGCGCGCCCGCCTTCGTCTGGGCCCACCCGCGCCATGCCGACCGCTTCTGGCAGCCCCTGGCCGGCTGGATGGGACATGCCGCGCCGTTCCGGTTCACGCCGGACTACCAGCCCGCCCCCGGCATCGCGCGCTACCTGTGCGGCACGCCGGCGGTGATCGCGATGAGCGCGCTGGAGTGCGGCGTGGACACCGTGCTGGCGGCCGAACCGCTGGGCGGGATGGCCGCGCTGCGCGAGAAGTCGATCGCACTGACCTCCCTGTTTGCCGAGCTGGTCGAGGCGCGCTGCGCCGGCCACGGGCTGACCGTGGTGTCGCCGCGCGAACCGCGGCTGCGCGGCAGCCAGGTCTGCCTCACCCGGGCCGAGGGTGCCTATGCCATCGTGCAGGCCCTGATCGCGCGACGGGTGGTGGGCGACTTCCGTGCCGGTGATGTGCAGACGCCGGACATCCTGCGTTTCGGCTTCACACCGCTGTACACGCGCTACGTGGATGTGTGGGATGCGGTGGAGCAGTTGGTGCAGGTGATGGAAAGCGGGCAATGGCGGGAAGCGCGCTTCCACCAGCGTGCCGCGGTGACCTGAGGACGAGCGATGACAATGACACAGCGACCCGAAGATATCGTGCACGCCGAAGGCGCCCGGCTCGACTTCTCGAAGGACATGAGCTATGGCGACTACCTGCACCTGGACGAGATCCTGAGCGCGCAGCACCCGCTCTCGCCCGACCACAACGAGATGCTGTTCATCGTGCAGCACCAGACCAGCGAGCTGTGGATGAAGCTGATGTTGCATGAGCTGCATGCGGCCATCGCCTGCATCGCCCACGACGAGCTGCCGGCGGCCTTCAAGATGCTCGCGCGCGTGAGCCGCATCATGGAGCAGCTCGTGCACGCCTGGGACGTGCTGGCGACGATGACGCCGCCGGAATACTCGGCCATCCGGCCGTATCTGTCGAACTCCAGCGGCTTCCAGAGCTGGCAGTACCGCTGCATCGAATTCGCGCTGGGCAACAAGAACGCGGCTATGCTCAAGCCGCATGCGCACAACCCGCGCCGCCTGGCCGAGGTGGAGGCGGCCTGGCGTGCGCCCTCGCTGTATGACGAATCGCTGCGGCTGCTCGCGCGACGCGGACTGCCGGTGCCGGTCAGCCATGTCGAACGCGACTGGACCCAGCCTTACGTGGAAAGTCCCGAGGTCGAGCAGGCCTGGCTGCAGGTCTATCGCCAGCCCGCTCAGCACTGGGATCTCTACCAGCTCGGCGAGGAACTCACCGATCTGGAGGACGCCTTCCGCCTGTGGCGCTTCCGCCACGTGACCACGGTGGAGCGTGTGATCGGCTTCAAGCGAGGCACCGGCGGCACCTCGGGCGTGGGCTACCTGCGCAAGATGCTCGATGTGGTGCTCTTCCCGGAGATCTGGAAACTCCGCACGGACCTGTGACGGCCGGCTGGCTACACTGCCGGCCGTGGAAACCAAATGGCTTGAAGACTTCGTGAGCCTGGCCGAGACGCGCAGCTTCTCGCGCTCGGCGCAGTTGCGGCACGTGACGCAGCCGGCCTTCTCGCGCCGCATCCAGGCGCTGGAAGCCTGGATCGGCATCGACCTGGTCGACCGCTCGTCCTACCCCACACGGCTCACACCGGCCGGCGAAACCTTCCTGGCCCAGGCCCTGGAGATCCTCGGCACGCTGCAGGCCACGCGCAACCTGATGCGCGCACACCGCGCCACCGGCCAGGACCTGATCGAGTTCGCCGTGCCCCACACCCTGGCCTTCACCTTCTTCCCGCATTGGATCACCAACCTGCGCGAGCGCTTCGCGCCGGTGAAGAGCCGGCTGATCGCCCTGAATGTGCACGATGCGGTGCTGCGCCTGACCGAAGGCAGCTGTGACCTGCTGATCGCTTACCACCATGCCTCGCAGCCGTTGCAGATCAACCCCGACCGTTACGAGATGCTCACCCTGGGGGTGGAGACGCTGGCCCCCTATGCCAAGGCCGGCCCGGACGGCCAACCGCTGTTCCAGGTCACCCAGGGCACGCCGCAGCGGCCGGTGCCCCTGCTCAGCTATGCCGCCGGCGCCTACCTGGGCCGGCTGGTCGAGTCGATCAAGCAGCGCTCGCCGGTGCCGCTGCACCTGGAAACCATCTACGAGACCGACATGGCCGAGGGCCTGAAGGCCATGGCCCTGGAAGGCCATGGCCTGGCCTTCCTGCCGGGCAGCTCGGTGCGCAAGGAAACGCGCAGCCGGCGGCTGGTGAGCGCCGCGGCCGACCCGGCCCCCTACGAAGTGACCATGGACGTGCGGATCTACCGCGAGCGCCCCGAAGTCGCCAAGCACGTGCGGCCGGCCGCCCAGGCCTTGTGGGAATATCTGCGGCTGGCGCATCCGGACTGAATCCGCGACGATCGGACGCCGGACAGACCACACCGAGGAGCTTGCATGGGTTGGGCAGTGTTGGCGGTGGCCATCGCGGTGATCTGGCTGCTGGCTCCAGTGGTGGCCAGGATCCGGGCACTGGCCTGCCTGAGGCTGCCGAGCCGGCTGATGCGCCGGCCGGCACCGCCGCGGCTGCAGGCGGCGGTCGAGGATCTGTTCGGCCCGATCGAGGCCGAGCTGGCCGAACTGGGTTTTCGCTTCTCGCATGCAGCCGAAGCCCTGGCCGAGCCCCGCGACCTGAGCCCCTGGCAGCCGGTGCGGGTGTTCCGGCACTTCCACTTCCCCATCGTCGCCCAACTGGCCGGCCCCGGCCTGCCCGAGCTGCCCAACGTGCCGGTGCTGACCCTGCTGGCCGAACTGAAGGACGGGCCGATGGTGGCCACGCAGAACGTGCCGATGAACCTCTTCCCGCCCGACCCGCAGGTGCTGCGCAGCGGCGGCGACAGCTTCGTCTCGGTGAAGGACCAGTACGAAGCCCAGCTCGACGCCATGCGTGCCGAGGGCCTGCAGGACTTCCGGCCCTGGGGCGACCCCGAGGACATCGAGGCCCGGCTCGGGGCCTACGAGGAACGCAGCCTGCAGGCCCTGGTGCAAGCCGGCTGGTGCGAGCCCGAGGGCCAGGCCCTGCGCATCGTCCCGCGCAAGCTGCCGGCCCTGGGGCGTTTCCTGGCGCGCCAGCTCAAGCGCCTGGTGCACACGCTGAAGCAGGCGCCGCCGCAGTCCCTGGCCCTGAAGACCTCGGCCCCGCTCGAACGCAGCCTGATGCTCTTCGTTGCCACGCGCGCCCGGCCCAAGCACAGCCCGCCCCCCGTGGTGCAGTGGACGCTTTATGGACTCAGCGCCGCGCTCTTCCTCGTGCTGGGCGGCCTGCTGCTGGGCTGGCGCTTTGCGGGCCTGTTGCTGGTCGTGATTGCGCTGCACGAGGCGGGTCACTATCTCGCGATGCGTGCGCTGGGCTATCGCCGCGTGCAGATGCTGATGCTTCCGCTGATCGGCGGTGTGGCCTTTGGCGAGGAAAGCAAGCCCAACGCCCTGCACCGCATCATCGTGAGCCTGGCCGGCCCCGTGCCCGGCCTGCTGCTGGGCGCGGCGCTGCTGTGGTGGCAGCCGGCGGTGCCCGAGGTCGGGCTGCTGGGCTGGATCCTGGTGTGGGTCAATGCCTTCAACCTGCTGCCCTTCCACCCTCTGGATGGTGGCCATGTCCTCGAGGCCCTGGTGCCGGCACGCCAGGTGGTGGTGCGCGTGGCCCTCGAGGGCTTGGCCGCGGCGGGCCTGCTGGCGCTGTGGTGGTTCTTCGGCTTGGAGATCGCCCTGGTGCTGCTGGTGCTGCGGGCTCTGACCTGGCGCGGACTGTGGCGCCAGTTGCAGCTCGAGCGGCTCTACGCTGCAGTCGCACGCAGGCACAAGCCAGCCGACGCCCGCGCCCTGGCGCGGCTGGCGTTCCAGGCCCTGGAGCGCATCGTGCCCGCCAGGGCTTCGCTCAAGCAGCGCATGGACATGGTCGATGAACTCATCATGCACCTGCGCTACCGGCCGCTCAAAGGCTTCGCGGCTTTCGGAGTCGGCGCGCTCTATCTGGCCGTGCTGGCCTCACCGGTCGTACTCACCCCGCAGCTCCTGGCCGTCGGCCGCCTGGCCTTCATGAGTGAGCCCGAGCGGGCATCGGCCGCAGCCGAGCGGCGCTTGGAGGCCGCCCGCCAATGGAGCGTGGCCGAGCTGGCGCTGGCACTCGGCCGGGCCGACCCGACCCCCGCGCCTGGCGCCTCGGAGCTGGCGCTGGCATCGCTGGCCCAGCGCACCGGCGACGTGCTGCCCGAGGAAGCCGTGATGTTCTACCGCAGCCGCGATGGCCTGCGCACCTCGGCATCGCTGGAGATCTGGCCGGTCAGTGAGGTGCAGACGCTGCGGCAGGCCCGGCCGCGCCTGGCCCAGCAGCTCAGCGCGCGTGCAGCCTCTTTGCGGCCCGGCCCGCCGCAGACCCTGCCGATGCCCTGCCCACCGGGCGCCGAAGGCCGCTGCGACGCCGGCCTGGACGAGGTGCTCGACTGGTGGCAGATCGGCACCCTGGAGGGGCAGCCCCTGCTGCTGGATCCGCGGCGCCCTTCGGGCCAATGGCGCTTGGTGCGGCTCGACCCTCAAAGCGCCACGCTGCATCCCGAACCCGGCTTGCGTGAGCTGCTGCTGCGCGCCTACCTGCAGCAGCCCCCGGGTCGCCCCCCAGGCTGACGCCGGACCGACCCGCCGATCGGCGACAATCGAGCCCCTGCCCCACCGGAAACCACCACCGCACACGCCCTATGCCGGCCATGATCGAGATCCGCCACGTCAGCAAGTGGTATGGTCCCTTCCAAGTCCTTGCGGACTGCAGCACCAGCGTCGACAAAGGCGAAGTGGTCGTGGTCTGCGGCCCCTCGGGCTCGGGCAAGTCCACCCTGATCAAGACGGTCAACGGACTCGAGCCCTTCCAGCAAGGCGAGATCCTGGTCGATGGGGTCTCGGTGAATGACCCCAAGACCAACCTGCCCCGCTTACGTTCGCGCGTGGGCATGGTGTTTCAGCATTTCGAGCTCTTCCCGCACCTGTCGGTGACGGAGAACCTGACGCTGGCCCAGGTCAAGGTGCTGGGTCGCAGCAAGGACGAGGCCCGCGAGCGCGGACTGAAGATGCTCGACCGCGTGGGCCTGATGGCCCACAAGGACAAGTTCCCCGGCCAGCTCTCGGGCGGCCAGCAGCAGCGCGTGGCCATCGCCCGGGCGTTGAGCATGGACCCGATCGTGATGCTCTTCGACGAACCCACCTCGGCGCTCGACCCCGAGATGGTGGGCGAGGTGCTCGACGTGATGGTGCAGCTCGCCCAGGAAGGCATGACGATGATGTGCGTCACGCACGAAATGGGCTTTGCGCGCAAGGTCAGCCACCGCGTGATCTTCATGGACCAGGGCCGCATCCTGGAGGACTGCGCCAAGGACGACTTCTTCGGCCAGCCTGAGCGCCGCACGCCACGGGCCCGAGAGTTTCTCTCGAAGATCCTGCAACACTGAACACCCCTTCGCGAGCCGCGCGCTGCGCGAGGGGGCCGGGTTACAGCAGGTTGCGCACCTGGGACTGCACCTGCAGCAGGGCCGGCAGGCAGCGGTCCTGCAGTTCGCTCATCGACATGCGTGCGGCGTGCACGCTGACGTTGAGTGCCGCCACCGCGTCGCCGCGCAGGTTTCGCAAGGGCACCGACAGCGTGCGCAGGCCCAGCTCCAGTTCCTGGTCGACCGCGGCATAGCCCTGGGCACGGGCCCGGGCGATCTCGATGCGCAGCCGGTCCTTGTGCGTGATGGTGTGCGGCGTGAGCGGCTCGAGCCGCTGCTCGTCGAGCCAGGCGTCGATCTTCTCCTGCGGCAGCGCCGCCAGCAGCACACGGCCGTTGGCCGTGCAGTAGGCCGGCACACGCGTGCCCGGCTGCAGCGTGGCCGAGACCACACGGCCGGCAGTGGTGGCGGCGATGCAGATCACGTCGTTGCGGTCGAGCACCCCGGCCGAAGAGGCCTCCTGCAGCGCGTGCGCCAGCTTGTGCAACTGCGGGTGCACGATGCGCGGCAGACGGGCCGAGTGGATGTAAGACTGGCCCAGGCGCAGCACCTTGGGAGTGATGGAGAACATGCGCCCGTCGTAAGCCACATAGCCCAGATGCGTCAGCGTGAGCAGGTAGCGCCGCGCCGCCGCGCGTGTCAGCCCGGTGCGCTGAGCCACTTCGGTCATCGACAGGCGCGACTGGTCCTGGTCGAATGCCTCGATCACCGCCAGCCCCTTCTCCAGCCCCGCGATGAAATCGCGCTTTTGCACCTGAAACTCAGGCCCGGACATGACGGTAAGCGACATCGTTGCCCCTTTCTACTGCTGCGTCGCGCGCTTCGCGCACAGAAGGACCGATCACCGCATCCATCGGCACGGAAGGCTTGTTCTGCGCGGCAATATAGCCTAGATTGGCTGGCGTTGTTCGGCCAACAACCATCAGTGCGCCTATCGCCCTGATTGAAAATCTCAAAGACCCTGCCGTCGCGGCGCTACTCCTGCGGCTTCGGCGCGACCGTCACGTCATGTCCGCATTCATCTTCGAAAGTTTCCTGTCCACCCCCGAGATGCTCGACACCTTCGGCGAGTCCTCGGTGATCCAGGCCATGATGGATTTCGAGGCCGCGCTGGCGCGTGCGCAGGCCGAGGAAGGCCTGATGCCTGCGGCCTGCGCCCAGGCGATTGCCAGCGTGTGCAAGGCCGACCTGTACGACCTGCCCGGTCTCATCGCCGACAGCCGCCGCAGCGGCAGCCTGGCCATCCCGCTGGTGAAGAAGCTCACCGAGACGGTGGCCCTGTTCGACAAACCGGCCGCCGGCTATGTGCACTGGGGCAGCACCAGCCAGGACGTGATCGACACCGGCATGGTGCTGGTGACACGCCGGGCGCTGGGCGTGATCGACCGCGACCTCATGCGCCTGGTGAACGCCTTGCTGGGCCTGGCCCGCACGCATGCGCGCAGCCCGGTGCTGGCACGCACCCTGATGCAGCCCGCCCAGGTGGTGACCCTGGGCTACAAGCTGACGGGCTGGGTGGCGCCGCTGCTGCGCACCCAGCAGCGGCTGCGCGAGACGGCCGCGCGCGCGCTGCGGCTGCAGCTCGGCGGGGCCGTGGGCACGCTGTCGGCCATGGGCCCCAAGGGCCCCGCGGTGGCCCGGCGCATGGCGCAATCGCTCGGGCTGCCCTGGTCCGCGCTGGCGTGGCACACCCAGCGTGACGAATGGGTGGCGTTGGCAGCGGAACTCGGCGTGCTGTGCGGCAGCCTGGGCAAGATCGCGCGCGACCTCTCGCTGATGGCCCAGGGCGAGATCGCCGAACTGGCCGAACCCTCGGGCGGCGGACGCGGCGGCTCGTCGGCGATGCCACACAAGCGCAACCCGGTCTCCAGCATGGTGGCCCTGGCGGCGACCACGCGCACGCCGCAGCGTGTGGCCGCCTTGCTGGCCAGCATGGCACAGGAGCATGAGCGGGGACTGGGCAACTGGCAGGCCGAGCTGGCCGAGTGGGCAGGCCTGTTCCTCAGCGCCCACGGCGCGGTGAAGGCGCTGGCCGAAGCCGCCGAAGGTCTGGAGGTGGACCAGGCGCGCATGCGCGCGAACATCGAGGCGCTGCAAGGCCTGGTCAGCGCCGAGGCCGTGTCGATGCTGCTGGCCGAAGCCATGGGCAAGGCGGGCGCGCATGCTCTGATGGAAAGCTTGACGCATCAGGCCCTGGCCTCCAAGCGCCACCTGCGCGAGGTCACGCTGGAGGCCATCACCCTGGATGCCGCACTGAGCGGCCTGCACGACCGTCTCGTCCCGCTCTTCGACATCGACCAGGCCGCCGAGCCGGCCGCGCGCATCGCGCTGGAACAGCTCGAAACCCTCGAAGCCCACGCCCGGCATCTGCAGTGCGCCCCCCGTCCCTATTGAGGCCCGAACCGAGATGAACACGCCCCCTTGCCCCGACCACACCGACGCCTTCGACCAGGGCCTGCGCAACCGGCGCGCCGTGCTGGGCGACGCCTGGGTCGATCGCTCGCTGGCCCAGGCCAATGCCTTCAATGCCGACTTCCAGTCGCTCATCACACGCTACGCCTGGCACGACATCTGGGGCCGTCCCGGCCTGGACCACCGCACCCGCCGCCTGCTGGTGCTGGGCATGACCATCGCCCAGGGTCGCTGGGAGGAGTACGAGTTGCACCTGCGCGCCGCCGTGGCCGGCGGCGTGGCGCTCGACGAGATCAAGGAAACCTTGTTGCAGTCGGCCATCTACTGCGGCGTGCCTGCGGCCAACACCGCGTTCAAGCTCGCCCTCGATGTCCTGCGGCAGATGGGCGTGGCCCTGCCGGCACAGCCGCTCACGCCCGAGCACCGCATCAGCACCCACCGCACCTTCAGCACCCCCGAGCTGCACGTCCTGCGACAGGGCCGCGGCACACCCGTCGTGCTCAGCCACGCGCTGGGCATGGACGTGCACCTGTGGGACGCCCTGGCGCGCTCGCTGGCCGACCAGGGCTGCGAAGTGCTGCGCTACGACCACCGCGGCCATGGGCAGTCGGCCTCGCCCCCGGGGCCGTACTCGATGGATGACCTGGTGGCCGATGCCGCACGTGTCGTGCGTGAATGGGGCCGGGGCCCGGTGGTGTGGGTCGGCCTGTCCATGGGCGGCATGGTGGGCCAGGGCCTGGCCGCGCGCCACCCCGACCTGGTGCGGGCCCTGGTGATCGCCAACTCCACGGCGTGGTACCCCGAAGCCGCCCAGGCCCTGTGGGCCCAGCGCATCGCCACAGTTCAGGCGCAGGGCCTGGCTGCGATCGCCGACGGGGTGATGGGCCGCTACTTCCACGACGACTTCCGCGCCGCCCACCCGGAGGTGGAAGCCGCCGCACGCGCCACCTTGCTGCGCACAGACCCGCAGGGCTATGTGGCCTGCTGCCATGCGGTGGCCGGGGTGGACTGGCGCGAGGCCCTGCCCACGATCGCCTGCCCCGTGCTGGTGATCGCGGGCCAGCGCGACCAGGGCGCCCCGGTGGCGATGTCGCAGGCCATCGTGCAGGCGCGCCCCGGCGCCCAGCTCGTGGTGCTGGACAACGCCTCGCACATCAGCGTGCTCGAGGCGCCTGAAGCCTTCGAGCGCACGCTGCGCGAGTTCCTGGACACGCTCTGACCCGGCGGCCGACCACGCCCGATCGGGTATGGTCGCGGTCATGAGCGATCTGACCTTTTTCTGGCACGACTACGAGACCTTCGGCCGCGTGCCCCGCCGAGACCGGCCCGCCCAGTTCGCCGGCATCCGCACCGATGCCGAACTGAACACCGTGGGCGAGCCGGTGATGCTGTACTGCCAGCCCGCGCCGGACTACCTGCCCGACCCCGAGTCCTGCCTGCTCACCGGCATCCTGCCCCAGCACTGCCGCGAGCGCGGCGTGCCCGAGCATGCCTTTGCAGCCGCCGTGGAGGCCGAACTCGCCCGCCCCGGCACCGTGGGCTTGGGCTACAACACCTTGCGCTTCGACGACGAGGTCACGCGCTTTCTCTTCTGGCGCAACCTCATCGACCCCTACGCCCGCGAATGGCAGAACGACTGCAGCCGCTGGGACTTGCTGGACGTCGTGCGCGCCACCTGGGCGCTGCGCCCCGAGGGCATCGAATGGCCCACGCACGAGGACGGTCGGCCCAGCTTCAAGCTCGAGCACCTGACGGCCGCCAACGGTCTGGCCCACGAGTCCGCCCACGACGCGCTGTCCGACGTGCGCGCCACCATCGCCCTGGCCCGGCTGATCCGCTCCCGCCAGCCGCGTCTGTGGGACTTCTGCTTGAGGCTGCGCAAGAAAGACGCCGTGCTGGCCGAGATGGGCGCGGGCCGGCCCTTCGTGCATCTGTCGGGCATGTACGGCGTGCAGCGTGGCGGCCTGGCCATCGTCTGGCCGCTCGCCCCGCACCCCCTGCACAAGAACGAGATCATCGTCTGGGATCTGGACCACGACCCCGCCGAGCTGTTCGAGCTCAGCAGCGCGCAGGTGCGCGAGCGCCTGTACACCCGCCGCGAAGACTTGCCCGAGGGCGTCAGCCGGCTGCCGATCAAGACCATCCACCTCAACCGCTGCCCCATCGTGATCGGCAACCTCAAGGCCCTCACACCGGCCGTGATCGAACGCTGGCAACTCGACATCGACCGGGCCCTGCGCCACGCCCAGACCGTGGCACGCGACGGCGCCAAGCTCGCCGGCCTGTGGCCCGAGGTGTTCGCGCGACCCGAAGCGCCGGCTGCAGTGGATGTGGATGAGGATCTGTATGGCAGCTTCATCGGCAACGAGGACCGCCGCCGCCTGCAGCGAGTGCGTACCGCCCGGCCCGAAGCGCTGGCCGAGCGCCTGCCGAGCTTCGACGACGAGCGGCTGAACGAACTCGTCTTCCGCTATCGAGCCCGCAACTTCCCGCACACGTTGAGCGCAGCCGAGCAGACCCGCTGGCGCGAACACTGCCATGCACGCCTGCACGATGGCACCCACGGCCTGCCCACGCTGGCGCAGTATTTCGAGCGCATCGACGCCCTGGGCGAATCCCTGGCCGATGACGACGAGCGCGGCCAGGACATCCTGGGCGCGCTCTACGATTACGCGGAGGAACTCGCGGAGTTCAGCGCCGCGGCGTGATCACACGCGCTCCAGGATCACCGCAATGCCCTGGCCCACGCCGATGCACATGGTGCACAGGGCATAGCGGCCCTTCGTCTTGACGAGCTGATTCACCGCCGTGGTGGCCAGGCGGGCCCCCGAGGCGCCCAGCGGATGACCCAGCGCGATCGCGCCGCCGTTGGGGTTCACACGCGGGTCGTCGTCCTTCAGGCCCAGCTCGCGCAGCACCGCCAGGCCCTGGGCCGCAAAGGCCTCGTTGAGCTCGATGACGTCCATCTGCTCGAGTGTCAGGCCCGTGAGCGCCAGCACCTTGCGGGTGGCCGGCGCCGGGCCGATGCCCATCACACGCGGCGGCACGCCGGCCGTGGCCATGCCCACCACGCGGGCCTTCGGCGCGAGGCCGTGCTTCGCGGCGCTGGCCTCGTCGGCCAGCAGCAGGGCACACGCACCGTCGTTCACGCCCGAGGCATTGCCCGCCGTGACCGTGCCGTCAGGGCGCACCACGCCCTTGAGTTTGGCCAGGGCCTCCAGCGAGGTCTCGCGCGGGTGCTCGTCACGGTTCACGACGAGGGGGTCGCCCTTCTTTTGCGGAATGGTCACCGGCGTGATCTCGGCATCGAAGTAGCCGGCCTTCTGCGCAGCCACCGCCTTGAGCTGCGAGGCCAGCGCCATCTTGTCCTGGTCCTCGCGGCTGATCTTCCAGTCGGTGGCCACGTTCTCGGCCGTCTCGGGCATGGAGTCCACGCCGTACTGCGCCAACATCCGCGGGTTGATGAAGCGCCAGCCGATGGTGGTGTCGTACACCGCGTTGTTGCGCGAGAAGGCGCTCTCGGCCTTGGGCATCACGAAGGGCGCGCGGCTCATGCTCTCGACCCCCCCGGCGATCATCAGGCCCGCCTCGCCGCTGCGGATCGCACGCGCGGCCGTGCCCACGGCATCCAGGCCCGAGCCGCACAGCCGGTTGACCGTGACGCCGGGCACGTCCAGCGGCAGGCCGGCCAGCAGCGCGGCCATGCGCGCGACGTTGCGGTTGTCCTCGCCGGCCTGGTTGGCGCAACCGAGAATCACATCGGTCACGGCCGCCCAGTCGACATTGGGGTTGCGCGCCATCAGGGCCTTGATCGGCACGGCGGCCAGGTCGTCGGTGCGCACGGACGACAGCGAACCGCCATAGCGGCCGAAGGGGGTGCGGATGGCATCGCAGATGAAGGCTTGCGTCATGGCAGCAGATCTTTCTCTTTCGGTGGGGGAGGTCGTCGATCACGCGCGCTGCAGCGCGATGGCCGTGAGCGACTGAAGTTCATCGAAACTCAAGCCCTCGACCATGTCGATCACCTTGGCGCCCTCGGGGGTGAGGTCGATGACGGCCAGGTCGGTGTAGACCCGGCTCACACAGCCCACACCGGTCAGGGGGTAGGTGCATTGCGGCACCAGCTTGCTCTGGCCGCTCTTGGTCAGGTGCTCCATCATCACGTAGGTCTTCTTCGCGCCGATGGCCAGGTCCATCGCACCGCCCACGGCGGGAATCGCATCGGGCGCACCGGTGTGCCAGTTGGCCAGATCGCCATTGGCAGCCACCTGGAAAGCGCCCAGAACGCACACGTCGAGATGGCCGCCGCGCATCATGCCGAAGCTGTCGGCATGATGGAAATAGCAGCCGCCGGGCAAGAGCGTCACGGGCTGTTTGCCGGCATTGATGAGGTCATAGTCCTCCTCGCCCGGCGCCGGGGCCGGGCCCATGCCGAGCACGCCGTTCTCGCTGTGCAGCACCACCTCCCGATCGGGCGGGATGTGGTTGGCCACCAGGGTGGGCAGTCCGATGCCGAGGTTGACGTAGGCGCCGTCGGGAATGTCGGCCGCCACCCGCCGGGCCATCTCATCGCGGGTCCACTTCTTCATCATGCGGCCTCCTGCTTGAAGCCACCCGCCCGGGTGATTCGGCGTTCCACCTGCACCACGCGATGCACGAAGATGCCCGGGGTCACGACGGCCTCCGGGTCGAGCGCGCCGAGTTCGACAATCTCGGGCACCTCCACCACCGTGCACTGGGCAGCCATGGCCATGATCGGCCCGAAGTTGCGCGCCGTCTTGCGGTAGACGAGGTTGCCCCAACGGTCGGCCCGCTCGGCCTTGATCAGAGCCAGGTCGGCGTGGATGGGATACTCCAGCACATAAGGCCGGCCGTTGATTTCGCGGGTTTCCTTGCCCCGGGCCAGCTCGGTGCCGTAGCCGGTGGGCGTGAAAAAGGCCCCGATGCCCGCGCCGGCTGCGCGGATGCGCTCGGCCAGGTTGCCCTGCGGCACGAGCTCCAGTTCGATCCTGCCGCTGCGGTACAGGCCGTCGAACACGTGGGAATCCACCTGACGCGGAAAGGAACAGATGATCTTCCTCACCCGCCCGGTCTTCAACAAGGCGGCCAGTCCGGTGTCGCCGTTGCCGGCGTTGTTGTTCACCACTGTGAGATCCTTCGCCCCCTGGGCGATCAGGCCCTCGATCAGGTGGTCAGGGATGCCGGCGGTGCCAAAACCACCGATCATCACGGTGGAGCCGTCGCGCACGTCGGCCAGGGCGGCCTCGACCGAGGCACAGATCTTGTTGATCATGGAACGCCTATCGAACAGATGATTGACAAAACCACTGAAAGTTCTAATATTGAACAGTGGTTCTTCTCGTGAACATTCACTGTACTCCACGATGAGCCCGAACTCAAGCTCGACCTCCCCCGAGCGCATCGAACCCGGCGACAGCTACGTGCAATCCTTCGCGCGCGGCCTGGCGGTGGTGCGCACCTTCAGTGGCGAAGCCCCGGCCCAGACCATCTCCGAGGTGGCCGAGCGGGCCGGCCTGACCCGCGCCGGCGCGCGGCGCATCCTGCTGACGCTGCAGCACCTGGGCTATGTGGAGGCCGAGGGGCGGCTGTTCCGCCTCACGCCCAAGATCCTCGACCTGGGCTTTGCCTACCTGAGCTCGCTGCCGCTGTGGAACCTGGCCGAGCCGGTGATGGAGGACCTGGTGGCCGACATCAAGGAATCGTGCTCGGCCGCGGTGCTCGACGCCACCGACATCGTCTACGTGCTGCGCGTGCCCACGCACAAGATCATGGCCATCAATCTGGGCGTGGGCAGCCGCCTGCCGGCCTACTGCACCTCGATGGGCCGAGTGCTGCTGGCCGGCCTGAGCGACGCGGAACTCGACGCCCGCCTGGCCGCCAGCGACTTGGTGCAGCGCACCCCCAAGACTGAAACCGACCCCACCCGCCTGCGCGCCTTGATCGAACAGGTGCGCGTGCAGGGCTGGGCCCTGGTGGCCGAAGAACTCGAAGAGGGCCTCGTCTCACTCGCCGCCCCCATCCGCGGCCGCAATGGCGACGTGGTGGCCGCCATCAACGTGAGCGGCCAGCAGCACCGCACGCCGCCGGTGGTGATGCTCGAGCGCTTCTTGCCCAAGCTGCTTGCCGCGGCGCATCAGATCAGCTCGATGATCGGCGGCGCCAAGTAAGCCCGGCTCTTACGCGCTGCGCGCCCCCAAGCGCTGGGACACCGCCCGCGCACACTCGCGCAGCGCCTGCGCCAGCTCGCCATCCCAGCGCGTGTCGAACACGCCAGACGGACCGATGGCGGTGACGGCCATCACCATCTGGCCCGCGTGGTCGAACACCGGGGCGGACATGGCGCTCACGCCCTGGATCACGGCCCCTTCTGAGCGGCTCATGCCATGAGCACGTACTTCGGCCAACGTGGGCTCGAACGCCTCCCAGCAAGGCAGCGGCTTGGGCGGGGGCATGCCAGGCTGGGCACGCAGACCCAGGGCTTGCTCACGGGCACGCTCCTCTTCCAGGGCCGCGCGCACTTTGTCGGCCGGCAGATACGCCGCAAACAGCCGCCCCGAGGCCGTGCCGGGCAGGGATTCGACCGTGCCGTGGCGCATGTTCACGTGCACGGCGGCCGGGGATTCCTCGATGCGCACGATGGTGGGGCCGCGCGAGCCCCACACCGCCACGGCCACGGTGTGTCCGATGCGCTGGGCCAGCTCGGCAATCAAGGGTGTGGCGATGCGCACCGGATCGGCCTGCTGCAGCGCGATCAGGCCCAGTTGCAAGGCCAGGGGCCCCAAGCCGTAGTGGCCGCTGACTTCGTGCTGCTCGACCAGGCCGATCTTCCCGAAGCTCACCAGATAGGGGTGGGCCTTGGCCGGCGCCATGCCGGCCTCGCGGGCCAGGTCCTTCAGCGGCAAGGCCCGGCCGGCATGGGCCAGCGCCCGCAGCAATTGCCCTCCCACCTCCACACTCTGAATGCCCCGCCGGTCCCGCTCGGCCTTCGTGTTGTTGTCGTCCACGGTTGATGTGCTTTCCAGGCCTCCGGGCCTTTCGACCAGGGGTTTACCCTGAATTCTCTTTGTTACCTGTCAAATTGATTAGACATTAGCAAACAAGTTGACTACGATCAAGTGTAGTTCAGCGATGTCAAACTGCTTCGCCTACGTATAACGCGACGCCCCACCGACCAGGAGCCTTTATGAGCCAGAAAGCCTTTGCCAGCCAGGCCGATCTCGAGGAGAAGCAGGTCAGCTTCACCCGGCTGTCCGAGCATGCCTATGCCTACACCGCCGAGGGCGACCCCAACACCGGCGTCATCATCGGCGACAACGCCGTGATGGTGCTGGACACCCAGGCCACCCCTGCGATGGCCCAGGACGTCATCGCCCGCATCCGCCAGGTCACCGACAAACCCATCAAGTACGTCGTGCTCACCCACTACCACGCCGTGCGCGTGCTGGGCGCCTCGGCCTACCAGCCCGAGCACATCATCGCCAGCCACGACACCCTGGAGCTCATCCGCGAGCGCGGCGAGCAGGACAAGGCCAGCGAGATCGGCCGCTTCCCGCGCCTGTTCCGCAATGTCGAGACCGTCCCGCCCGGGCTGACCTGGCCCACCCTGGCCTTCACCGGCCAGATGACGCTGTGGTTGGGCCAACTCGAGGTGCAACTGCTGCAACTGGGCCGCGGCCACACCAAGGGCGACACCGTGGCCTGGCTGCCCCAGGAGCGCATCCTGTTCTCCGGCGACCTGGTGGAGTTCGACGCCACGCCCTATGCCGGCGACGCCTACTTCAAGGACTGGCCGCACACGCTGGACCGCATCGCCGCGCTGAACCCCGCCAAGCTCGTGCCCGGCCGCGGCGCGGCGCTGACCACGCCCGAGCAGGTGCAGGCCGGCCTGGCCGGCACGCGCAGCTTCATCGCCGATGTCTACGCCTGCGTGCAAGAAGGGGTGGCCGCCGGCAAGGACCTCAAGACCATCTACAAAGACACCTACGCCCGGCTCCAGCCCAAGTACGGCCACTGGGTGATCTTCGACCACTGCATGCCCTTCGATGTCACCCGCTGCTATGACGAGGTCACGCAATACGCCGACCCGCGCATCTGGACGGCCGAGCGCGATCGTCAGATGTGGGAGGCGCTGGAGTCATGAACCTTCGTGACCTGGCCCGCGCGCATGGCGAGGGCATTGACTACCAGACAGTGAGCTTCGACTACGAACGCTCCCCCGACCAGGACGCCGCCGCTGCAGTGCGCCACCCGGTGGTGGTGGTGGGCGCCGGGCCGGTGGGCATGAGCCTGGCCATCGACCTGGCGCAGCAGGGCGTGCGTGTGGTGCTGTTGGACAACGATCACAAGCTGTCCGTGGGGTCGCGCGCGATCTGTTTTGCCAAACGCACGCTGGAGATCTTCGACCGCCTGGGCTGCGGCGACCGCATGGTGGCCAAGGGGGTGTCGTGGAACGTGGGCAAGGTCTTCTTCCGCAACGAGCAGATCTACGGCTTCAACCTGCTGCCCGAATCCGGCCACGAGCGCCCGGCCTTCATCAACCTGCAGCAGTACTACGCCGAGGGCTACCTGGCCGAGCGCATCGCCGAGCTGCCGCTGATCGATCTGCGCTGGCGGCATGCCGTGACCGCCGTGCAGCCCCGGGGCGACCATGTGGTGGTGACGGTGGACACGCCCGAGGGCCCCTACACGCTGGAGGCCGGCTACCTCATCGCCTGCGACGGCTCGCGCTCGCCGGTGCGCCAGATGATCGGCCAGGAAAGCCATGGGCGGGTGTTCCGTGACCGCTTCCTGATCGCCGACGTGAAGATGCATGCGGACTTCCCCACCGAGCGCTGGTTCTGGTTCGACCCGCCCTTCCATCCGAACCAGAGCGTGCTGCTGCACCGCCAGCCCGACGACGTGTGGCGCATCGACTTCCAGCTCGGTTGGGACGCCGACCCCGAGACAGCGAAGCAGCCCGAGAACGTGATCCCGCTGGTGAAGGCGCTGCTCGGCCCGGACGTGCCGTTCACGCTGGAATGGGTCAGCGTCTACACCTTCTCCTGCCTGCGCATGGACCGCTTCTGCCACGGGCGGGTGATCTTCGCCGGCGATGCGGCCCATCTCGTCTCACCCTTTGGCGCACGCGGCGCCAACTCCGGGGTGCAGGACGCCGAGAACCTGGCCTGGAAGCTGGCGGCCGTGCTGCGTGGTCAGGCCGGGCAGGCCCTGCTCGACAGCTACGGCACCGAACGCGAGTACGCGGCCGACGAGAACATCCGCAACTCCACACGTGCCACCGACTTCATCACGCCCAAGAGCGAGGTGAGCCGGCTCTTTCGCAACGCGGTGCTCGACCTGGCCAAGGACCATGCCTTTGCGCGCAGCCTGGTCAACAGCGGGCGGCTGTCGGTGCCGGCCACGCTGCGCGACTCGCCGCTGAACACCCCCGACACCGAGGCCTTCGAAGGCCGCATGGTGCCCGGCGCCCCGGCCACGGACGCCCCGGTGACGGTGAACGGCCGCCCCGGCTGGCTGCTGCGTCACCTGCAGGGCTCGCGCTTTGCCGCCCTCGTGTTCGACGGGCCCGATGCACCGCAGCTCATGGCTGCCGTGCGTGCCGCCGCCGAAGGACTGACCGAGCTCGAGGTGCTGCTCGTGACGGACAGGCCGCGCGCCCTGGACGGTGTGCGCTGCCTCGTCGACACCGAAGGCCTGGTGGCTCGTCGCTACGACGCCCGCGCCGGCACCGTCTACCTGCTGCGCCCCGACCAGCATGTGTGCGCGCGCTGGCGCGAGCCCTCCACCGCATCGGTGCGCGCCGCGTTGCGCCGCGCGCTGGCCCTGCATTGAGAGGCCCCAGCTCATGTCTCTCATCACCACCCCCCATCTCGACGCGCCCGACGACTTCTACGAAGCGCTGATCGACGCCCACCGTGAGCTCTCCACGGCGCAAAGCCATGAACTGAACGCCAAGCTCGTGCTGCTGCTGGCCAACCACATCGGCGACACCGCCGTGCTGCGCCAGGCCCTGCAGGCGGCGCGCGACAGCGTGCTTTCCTCTTCCCACCACGCAGGATGATGTCCATGAACGACGCCCCCCTGACCTACCTCAGCGGCTTCGGCAACGAATTCGCCACCGAGGCCCTCCCCGGTGCGCTGCCCATCGGGCGCAACAGCCCGCAGCGCGCACCCTTCGACCTGTATGCCGAGCTGCTGTCGGGCACCGCCTTCACCGCACCGCGCGCGGTCAACCGGCGCACCTGGATGTACCGCCGCCAGCCCTCGGTGGTGAGCGGCGCCTACCGGCCTTACGAACAGCCCTACTGGACCACCGGCGCCGCCGGCGGCGTGGCCGTGCCTCCCGAGCCGCTGCGCTGGAACCCCTTCCCCCTGCCCGAGGCCGCGCACGACTTCGTCGACGGCCTGCGCACCATCGTGGCCAACGGTGACGCCGACGCGCAGTGTGGTGTGGCCGCGCATGTGTACCTGGCCAGCCGCTCGATGGGCCGCCGTGCGCTGGTCAATGCCGACGGCGAGATGCTCTTCGTGCCCCAACAGGGCCGGCTGCGTCTCGTCACCGAACTGGGCGTGCTCGAAGCGAAGCCGGGCGAAATCGCGCTGGTGCCGCGCGGCATGGCCTTCAAAGTGGAGCTGCCCGACGGGCCCTCGCGCGGCTATGTGTGCGAGAACTACGGCGCCTTCTTCCGCCTGCCCGAACTCGGCCCCATCGGCTCGAACGGCCTGGCCAATGCGCGCGACTTCCTCACGCCCGTGGCAGCCTGGGAAGACGGCGCAGGCGAGTACGAGATCGTCAAGAAGTACGGCGGGCGCCTGTGGCGCAGCACGCAAGGACACACGCCCTTCAACGTGGTGGCCTGGCACGGCAACCTCGTGCCTTTCAAGTACGACACCGCGCACTTCATGACGATCGGCTCGATCAGCTACGACCACCCCGATCCGTCGATCTTCACGGTGCTGACCTCGCCATCGGACACCCCGGGCACGGCCAACTGCGACTTCGTGATCTTCCCGCCTCGCTGGATGGTGGCAGAGGATACCTTCCGCCCGCCCTGGTACCACCGCAACCTGATGAGCGAGTTCATGGGCTTGGTCTACGGCCAGTACGACGCCAAGCCCGAAGGCTTCAAACCCGGCGGGGCCTCGCTGCACAACTGCATGGTGCCCCACGGCCCGGACACCGAAGCCTTCGAGAAGGCCAGCACCGCACCTCTGGCCCCGCACAAGCTCGACAACACCCTGGCCTTCATGTTCGAAAGCCGCTACCGTTTCGTGCCCACCGAGTACGCCATGAACAGCGGCACGCTCGACACTGCCTACGCCCAGTGCTGGCAGGGCCTGAAAGACCAGTTCCAAGGAGCCAAGGCATGAGCGCGCGCCTGGATGAGACCCACGATCCCTCGCTGCAATCCTGGGTCGAGACGGCCAACGATCCGGCCACCGATTTCCCGATCCAGAACCTGCCGATCGGCCGGTTCCGGCGCGCCGGCAGCCACGAGGCCTTCCGCCCTGGCGTGGCCATCGGCGACCAGATCGTCGATCTCGCCGCCGCCGCCCAAGCCGGGGCGTTGCCGGCCGACGTGGCCGCGGCCCTGGCGGCCTGCACAGACGGCGAACTCAACGCCTTCATGGCCCAGGGCCGCGGCGTGCGTATGGCGCTGCGCCGCGCGCTTTCGCAGGGCTTGCGCCGCGGCAGCGCTGAGCAAGGCATGCTGTCGCGCTGCCTGGTGCCGCAAGCCCAGGCCGAATACGCCCTGCCCTGCCGCATCGACGGCTACACAGACTTCTACACCGGCATCCACCACGCCACTGCGGTGGGCAAGCTCTTCCGGCCCGACAACCCGCTGCTGCCCAACTACAAGTGGGTGCCCATCGCCTATCACGGCCGCACCTCGTCGATCGGCGTGAGCGGACAGACGCTGCGCCGGCCGCTGGGCCAGCTCAAGGCGCCCACGGCCGAGGCGCCCCGGCTGGCCGCCTGCGAGCGGCTGGACTATGAGCTGGAGCTGGGCTTGTTCGTCGGCCCCGGCAATGCGCGCGGCGAGCCCATCCCCATCGAGCAGGCCGAGGACCATGCCTTCGGCCTGGTGCTGCTCAACGACTGGTCGGCCCGCGACATCCAGGCTTGGGAATACCAGCCTCTGGGCCCGTTCCTGTCGAAAAACTTCGCCACCACGATCTCGCCGTGGATCGTCACGATGGAAGCGCTCGAACCCTTCCGCAGCGCCTGGAGCCGCCCCGAGGGCGACCCGCAGCCGCTGCCCTACCTGGATTCGGACGACACCCGCTTGCGCGGTGCCATCGACATCACGCTGGAAGTGTGGCTGCAGACGGCGCGGATGCGGGAAAACGGCCAGGAACCCCAGCGTCTCATGCAGTCCAATTTCCGGGATGCGTACTGGACGGTGGGCCAGATGATCGCCCACCACAGCATCAACGGCTGCAACCTGCAAAGCGGTGACCTGCTGGGGTCGGGCACCCAGTCCGGCCCCAGGGCCGATCAAGGCGGTTCGCTTCTCGAACTTACGTGCGGTGGGAAGAATCCGGTGCGATTAGTGAACGGTGAGACTCGCACTTTTCTGGAGGATGGGGATACTGTCGTCCTGCGGGCGCGTTGCGAGCGCGATGGCTTGCGCGCCATCGGGTTCTCCGATTGCGCAGGCACGGTGCTGCCGGCCCCGGTGCTGCCCCGGCGCTGACCCCCTCTGTTTGCGCGACCCTGACATTCCACAACCAGGAGACTGATCCATGAAACTGCTGCTGAAGACCTGCGCGGTGGCCCTGGCGGCCGCCTTCGGCTGGGCCGCCCAGGCCCAGGAGGTGACCTTGCGGGTCCATCACTTCTGGCCGGCCCAGGCCATGCCGCCCACCAAGGTGCTGCAGCCCTGGTGCGACAAGATCGCCGCCGACTCCAACAACCGCTTGAAGTGCCAGGTCTTCCCGGCCATGCAGTTGGGCGGCACGCCCGCGCAACTGATCGACCAAGTCCGCGACGGTGTGGTCGACATCGCCTTCACGCTGCCGGGCTACACCGCCGGCCGCTTCCCCATCATGGAAGCCTTCGAGCTGCCCTTCATGATCCGCTCGGCCGAGGCCGGCTCCAAGGCGGCCTGGGAGTTCTACGAGAAGTACGCGCAGAAGGAGTTCGCCAGCGTCAAGCCGCTGATGTTCGCCGTGCACGAGCAGGGCTATGTGCACACCCGCGACAAGCAGATCAAGACCCTGGCCGACTTCAAGGGCCTGAAAATGCGCGCCCCCACCCGCCAGACCAACCGCCTGCTGGCCAGCCTGGGCGCCTCGCCCGTGGGCATGCCGCTGCCGGCCGTGGCCGAGGCGGTGAACAAGGGCGTGATCGACGGCTTCGTGCTGCCCTGGGAGGTGATCCCCTCGGTGCGCCTGCACGAGATGGTGAAGTTCCACACCGAGACGCCGGACAACCGCCCGGCGCTGTACACCTCGGTGTTCGTGCTGGCGATGAACCCGGCCAAGTACAACAGCCTGCCGGCGGACCTGAAGGCCGTCATCGACCGCCACAGCGGCGCGGTGCTGTCGGCGGCAGCGGGCAAGACCTGGGACGCCGCCCGCGCGCCCGGCCGCAAACCCGCCGAGGAACGCGGCAACACCTTCTACACGCTGCCGGCCGAGGAGGTGGACAACTGGATCAAGGCCTCCGCACCGCTGCACGACGACTGGGTCGCCGCGATGGACAAGGCCGGACTGCCGGGCAAGCAGATGCTCGAAGACGCCCGCGCGATGATCGCCAAGCATCAGAAGTAGTCCTCTTTCCAAAGCGCCGCCACTGCTGGACCATCGTCCGGCCAACAGCGCACCGGGGCGGACGCGCCAAGCGGCGCGCCCGCCCTTTTTTGGAGCCCCCCGCATGTATCACCTGCTACGCTGGACCGCGATGGTCTTTGCCCTGATCGGCGGCCTGGCTGCAGCCCTGGTGGGCTGCATGACGGTCGCCAGCATCATCAGCCGCACGCTGTGGTCCACCCCCATCCAGGGCGACGTGGAACTCACCCAGTTCGGCATCGCCCTGGCCATCTCGCTGTGCCTGCCCTGGTGCCAACTGCACGGCGGCAACATCATCGTCGACTTCTTCACGCTCAAGGCCCCGGAACGCGGCCGCCAGATCCTGGACGGCATCGGCGCGGTCCTGCTGGCCGCCATGGTGATCCTGCTGGCCTGGCGCACCGGCGAGGGCGCCGTCGCGGTGAAGGAAGCGGGCGAGACCTCGATGATCATGGGATTGCCGATGTGGATCGTCTACGCCGTGCTGGCGCCCGGCTTTGCGCTGACCGCGCTGATCGCGCTGTACCAGGCCGTCATGCATGTCCTCGGTCGTGAATCGGAGGCCACGGCATGAGCCCCACGATGATCGGCCTCGTGATGTTCGCGGCGATGCTGGGCCTCATGGCCCTGCGCATCCCGATCGCCGCAGCGATGTTCATTCCCGGAGCCGTGGGCTACTGGGCCATGACCAACGAGCTGGCCTTGCTGAACCTGCTCAAGGGCTCGGCGGTGGCACGCCTGACGGTCTACGACCTCTCGGTGATCCCGCTGTTCCTGCTGATGGGCCAGTTCGCCACCCAGGGCGGCCTGTCGCGAGCGCTGTTCAAGGCCGCCGCGGCCTTCATCGGCCACATCCGCGGCGGCCTGGGCATGGCCGCCATCATGGCCGCGGCCGGCTTCGGCGCGGTGTGCGGCTCTTCGGTGGCCACCACGGCCACGATCGGCCAGGTGGCCTACCCGGAGATGAAGTCGCATGGCTACTCGGGCCGGCTGTCCACCGGCGTGCTGGCCACCGGGGGCTCGCTGGGCATCCTGATCCCGCCCTCGGTGCCGCTGGTGGTGTATGCCATCCTCACCGAGCAGAACATCGCCAAGCTCTTCGCGGCGGCCTTTGTGCCAGGCCTGATCGCGGTGGTGGGCTATCTGGTGGTGATCGCCCTGTATTGCCGCGTGCGCCCCGACCTGGCCACGGCCTCCGAGCCCACGCCCTGGGCCCAGCGCTGGAAGGCCCTGGTGGCCGTGTGGCCCATCGCGACGATCTTCATCGTCGTCTTCGGCGGCATCTACGCCGGCATCTTCACGCCCACCGAGGGTGCAGCCGTGGGCGCCATCGGCACCTTCATCGCCGGCCTGGCCTCGCGCGAGCTCGGGCTCGAAGGCATCAAGCGCTCCTTCCTGGGCACGGCCGAGACCTCGGCAATGGTCTTCATGATCTTCCTCGGCGCCGACATGATGAACTCGGCCCTGGCCCTCACGCAACTGCCGGCCAACCTGGCCGACTGGGTCTCGCACCTGGATGTGCCGCCGCTGGCCATCGTGGCCACGCTGTTGGCCTTCTACGTGGTGCTGTGCTGCGTGATGGACGAGCTGTCGATGCTGCTGCTGACTATCCCCGTGGTCTTCCCGGCCATCATGGGGCTGGAGCTCTTCGGCCTGGACCCGCAGGAAAAGGCCATCTGGTTCGGCATCCTGGTGCTGATGATCGTGCAGATCGGCCTGATCACGCCGCCCGTGGGCCTGAACGTCTACGTGGTCAACAGCGTGTGCAAGGACGTGCCGATGAGTGAGACCTACCGCGGCGTGCTGCCCTTCCTGGCCAGCGACTTCGTCCGCGTGGCCCTGCTGCTGTTCTTCCCGGCCATCACGCTGGGCGCGGTGCGCTGGCTGTTCGGCTGATCAGGCCGGGCGCGCCTCGCGCGCGCCCAGCAGCTCATCGACCAGGCTGAGCACCTCGCGCACGTCCACCGGCTTGGTGAGGTAGCGCTGCGCCCCGGCGCGCAGCACCCCTTCGATCTGGTCCTGCAGGGCATCGGCCGAGACCACCACCACCGGCACCTGGGCCGTGCGCGGGTCGCTGCGCAGGTGTTGCAGCACCTCCAGGCCGTGCATGTCGGGCAGGTGCAGATCGAGCAACACCAGATCAGGCGCGTGCGAACGGATCGCGGCCAGCCCCTCGGCGCCAGTGGCAAAGACGCTCAGCTGGATCTGCGGCCGTTGGGACAGAACGCCGCGCATGACCTCGGCATTGATTTCGTTGTCCTCGATGTAATGGACGCGGCGCTGCCCGTAGGAAGGCGCGGTGGGTCCCAGCTCGCCAAAACCGGACACACCGGCCGGGGCGGCCGCCGCGCTGGGCAGCTCCAACGTGAACGTGGAGCCCTGGCCTTCGACCGATTGCGCCCGCAACTGCCCGCCCATGCCTTCGGCCAGCCGACGACTGATCACCAGGCCGATGCCAGTGCCCGGCGCGCCCGAGCGCTCGCGGCCCAAGCGGTTGAACGGCTCGAACAAATGGGCCAGTTGCTCCTCGCTCAGGCCCATGCCGGTATCGCAAATGTGGATGTCCACCACCGCACCTGCGGGATGCGCGGGACGGGGCCGTTCGGCCACTTCGATCCACACCCGGCCGCCCTCGCGGTTGTATTTCACCGCATTGCTGAGCAGGTTGGTGAGAATCTGCTTGACCCGCGTGGCATCGCCCATCACGGCCAAGCCCCGGACCGCCTCTTCATCGAACTCCACGCGCACGCCGCGCTGCAAGGCCTCGGCTTGCACCAACGCGACCGATTCCTTCAAGAGCTTGCGCAGCGGCAAGGCTTCGGTGTGCAACTTGACCGTGCCCAGGTCGATACGCGAAAGATCGAGCACATCGTTGATCATCTCCAGCAAATGCCAACCCGCCTTCTGGATCTGCGCCAGCCACTCGCGCTGCGGGCCAGACCAAGCCGGTGCGGCGTCCATGCCCAATAATTGAGCAAAGCCCAGCATGGCATTGAGCGGGGTACGCAGTTCATGGCTCATGCGCGAGAGGAAGTCGCTCTTGGCACGGTTGGCCGCCTCGGCCAGCTCGCGCGCCCGCTCGGCCTCTTCCAGGCGCAGCCGCTCGCTGATGTCTTCGACCACGCCAACGGTGCGATAGGGGCGGCCTTGCGCATCGAACAATGGCCGCACCTGCACGCGCACCCAGCGCACCTGGCCATCGCGTGTGATATAGCGCTTGGTGCGGCGGTAAAACGGCAACTCGCCGCTGGCCATGCGCAGCAGCAACTGCGTGTCGGTCCCGCGGTCCTGGGGGTCGGTCAAATCCGCGGTGGACATCATGCTCAGCTCCTCGGCGCTGTAGCCGGTGATCTGGCAAAAGCCCGGGTTGGCCTGGATGATGCGGCCTTGCAGGTCGGTGTAGACGATGCCCGCCGGCACCGTGTTGAAAATGTTGCGCAGGCGCTGTTCGCTCTCGCGCAGGGCCACCTCGGCGGAGCTGCGCTCGGCGATCTCGCGTTGCAGTTGGGCGGTGCGCTCACGCACCGCGGCCTCGAAGCGACGGGTGCGGCCCGTGAGGGTGAGCAACAACACGCTGAGCATCGTGGCCGCCAGCAGCATGGCCATGGCAAACGCCCAGAGGTTCCAGGGTGCCGCCCCCGGCAGGTGGCTTTCGTCGACTCGCACACGCAGCATCCACTCGCGCCCGGCCAGCCCGAATGGAACATCGACGAGGCGCGCCTCGACCGCGTCGTCTGCCGCCGACTCGCACCCCGGCAAACCGGCCAGGCGCTGCTGCGCAAAGGCCGCTCCTGAGGGCGGGAGCGGCCCCCGATCCACCATGCACAAGCTCAGATGCTCGGCCAAGGCGCCAGCAATGGCGCGCAAGGCATCGTCCATGCGCAAAGTGAGGAAAACCAGGCCCCGCGTGGCCCGCAACCGCTCCTCGGCCGAACGTGGTTGGCCCTCATAGATCGGCCGGTACAGCACCACACCGACTTGATCGTGCGTCTCCTGGGTGAGACGGAATCCCGCGGAGACCACGGTTCGGTCCTCGCGGCGTGCGCGTTCGATGGCCGCTGCAGCCGCCGGGATGGTCAACACATTGACCCCGAGCGCAGTGGCATTGCCCGCCATGGGCTCGATATAGTGCATCACCATCGCCTCGTCGGCCGGCGGCGGCAGGCCGCCGCGGCGATTGAACACCTGAAAGCCGCTCAAGCCCTCGGCCTGGACTTGCGCCTCGAAGGCCGGCAGGTCCTGCATCCGCACGCGGCGATGCCAGCCCAAGGCTTGCACCCCCTCCAAACGGCTCAGCCACGGTTCGGCCGCCAGCCGAAATTCGGCTCGCGTCACATCTTCGGAAGCGACGAACACGCCGTGCATCGCGTCCAGAACGTCGAGGTAGCGTTGAAACTCACGTTGCACCCGGTCGGCCGCCACGACGGCGTCGCGCATTGCGGCGTCGTCGCGGCGCTGGCGCTCGCGCTCGCCCACCTCGTGGATGGCCAGCGCCATCACGAGCATGACGGCCGCCAGCGGCAAGGCCACCGTCAAACGCCGAGGCCGCCAAGCCTCTTGCGGCTGCGCAATGAAGCTGAGCACCACCGGCGCGGCCACCAGCACCCCCAGGGTGTCGCCGCACCACCAGGTCCACCAGCTCAGGGCGAGGTCCGCGCTGGGCAGCGTCTGGGGCCATCCCAGGGCCAGGGTCCCGGCACTGGCACTGACCACACAAGCCACCGGCCCAGCCAGCAGCATGAAGCGCAGGATGTCACCGGGCGCCTCCAGCGCCGGCGCTTGGCCGAGCCGGCGGCGCAC
Source organism: Caldimonas hydrothermalis (assembly GCF_056746695.1). Lineage (NCBI taxonomy): Bacteria > Pseudomonadati > Pseudomonadota > Betaproteobacteria > Burkholderiales > Sphaerotilaceae > Caldimonas > Caldimonas hydrothermalis. Next base: position 88,854 of record NZ_JBWQXA010000006.1, read on the forward strand.
CAAGCTGGCCCCAAGCCAGGCCTGCAAGCCGGCCCCTAAGCCCACGATCGCGGGCACGACCCAGCCTTGGGCCAGAGGCTGCGCGACCGTGCCGTGCATCATATGGGTGAGCACGGCGCTGGTCAGCACCACGGTGAGCCAGGCACGATGACCCCACACCATGGTGCAGGCCAGCGCCCAGCCCGCCGCGGGAAACCAAGGCGAGGCAAATCCCTGTGGCAAGGCCAGCGATAAGGCGGCCGCACTGAGCGCGGCATAGCCGGCAGCCGTGACGATCAGCGGGAGCAGCACCGTGCGGACGAAGCCAGAATGCATCGGGGTGTCGGGAGCAATGGCAGGCCCGCCCCGGGATCGACCGCCACTCCACCAGGGACAGGGATAGGTGCGCAGCGTACCACCCCGCACCGCGGCCGTGCAAAGCGAAGCGGCGGTCTTGCCCCGGCGACAGCCTCGCGCTACCGTGTGGGCCGAAAGGATGCCCGGATGTCCCGACTGCCGCTTTTCTTCCTGCTGGGCCTGGCCGCCGTGCTGGCGGCCTGTGCCTCGTCGCCCGACCCGGCCGCGCCGGTCGACCTGCGCGGCCAGGTGCCCGCAGCCCGTTACGTCGGCACCCTGCCCTGTGCCGACTGCGCCGGCGTGCGCACCGATCTCGCGCTGTATCGCCAGGGCTCCACGCCCGTGGGCTATGCCCTGGTCGAGACCTACCTTGGCACCCGCGACGGCGACCGCCGTTTCGAGCGCACCGGCCGCTGGTCGCTGCAAGCCAGCGGCCAGCCCGATCTCGCCCTGCTCACGCTGGACCCGGGCGTGCCCGAGCGCGAGCGGCATTTCGCTCAGGTGGGCGAACTGGTGCTGCGCGCGCTGGATCGGGCCCGCAACGAACTACCGGCCCACCTGCCTCGCAGCCTGGTGCGCGTGCCCGACGACGTGCCCGCCGGCGTGCCGGTGCTCACCCTCAGTGACGGCCGCAGCCTCACCGATCTGGCCGTGGGCGGCCAGCTCGTGCTGTTGTTGCCGGCCCACCGGGCCATGGGCTACGGCTGGCGCATGGTGCCCGACCCCAACGCGGTGCTCGAGCCGGTGGCCAACCCCGCCTACGTGAGCGATGCGGCCAGCGCGGCGCGTGTGGCGGCCCCGGGCCTGGAAGTCTTCCGCTTCCGCGCCCCGGTGCCCGGCCAGCAGATCCTGCGCCTGGAGTACCGGCGAAGCTGGGATCCGTCCACGGCGCAGACGCCGTCGGTCACCTTCACCGTGCGGGTGCGGTGAGAGGGATGCTCAAGGCCCGACGTCCAGCAGCCATTGCAGCAGGCTCTTGGCGATGAAGCCGAGCATGCCGAAGGCCAGCACGAAAAAGAGCACGAAGGTGCCGAAGCGACCCGCCTGGGACTTGCGCGCCAGGTCCCAGATGATGAAGAGCATGAAGGCGATGAAGGCCGCCAGGCCGATCGTGACGCCGTAGTGCGAGAACTGCTCCTCGGTCATGCCGCCCACCTCAGCGCCGCTCGGGCCAGGCCGAGGCATCCACCAGCTCGGTGTAGGCATGCCAGCTCGCATGCCCCAGCAAGGGCACGCACCACACCAGCCCCACCAGCGTGAGCAGGCCCAGCGCCGTGCAGGCAAAGATCAGAGCGGCCCACACCAGCATCGTCACCGGGTTGTGGCCCACCGCCCGCACACTGGTCAGCACCGCCAGAGACAGCGGCACGCGCCGCTCCAGCAGCATCGGAATGGCCACCACCGAGATCGCGAACACCCAGGCCGCCAGCAGGCCACCGGCCAGCAGCCACAGCAGGAAGAGATGGCCACGCTGCACGAAATCGGCCGAGCGCAACACACGCGGGCTGAAGAAGCCCTGCAGGCCGGCCCAGGGTTCGCCGGCCATCGCCAGCACCACCATGGCCGAGAAGCCCACCCACAGCGTGCCGATGAGCGCCAACAGCAGCGCAAAGCGCAGCAGTGCCCCGCTGAGCCGCCAGGCCTGCACCACGTCGGCCCAGGTCGGTTCGACCCCCTGCGCCAGGCGTCGGCTGATCTGGTACAGCCCCGTGGCCAGCAGCGGGGCCACCAGCAGGAAGCCGCTGTAACCGCCGGCCAGCACCCCGAAGTGACGCCAGCCCAGCAGCGCAATCGCCACGGCCCCCAGCATCACCACCAGGCCATGGATGAGGCTCAGGCCCGGGGCCCGCGCCAGATCCTGGTGCCCGGCCACCAGCCAGCGCAGCGGCCGGGTGGGTTCGAGAGACCGCACCGGGGGCAGCGCGGCGGCAGTCGCGGAAGGTGCCGGGGTCATGGTCCGTGTCCGGGGGTGCGGCGGCCGTGAGTGTCACCCAGGCAGGCGGCAGCTGTCGCCCCCTCAGGCGGGCACCCGCCCTCGGGCTCCTGGGCCAGCTCGGCCAGGATGCGGCATTCGGCGCTGGGCCGGGCCCGGCCGCACAGGCGCTCCAGCGCCTGGAGCTGGTCGCGCAATTGCACCAGCTCGTCGATGCGCTGCTGCACATGCGTCAGGTGCTGACGCACCAGCTCATCGGCCGCCGTGCAGTCGGCCTGCGGGTCGTCGCGCACGCGCAGCAGCGCGCGGATCTCGTCGAGCGAGAGGTCCAGCGCGCGGCAATGGCGGATGAAGCGCAGCCGCGCCACATGGCCCTCGTCGTAGCGCCGGTAATTGCCCTCGGTGCGCGCCGGGGCCGGCATCAGCCCCGCCTTTTCGTAGTAGCGCACCGTCTCCACAGGAGTGTGGGCCCGCTCGGCCAGTTCGCCAATCTTCATGCTTGACTCTGGAGTGGCTTCAGGGTTTGCAATGACTGTACGCCGAAGTACCGGCCTGACTCCACCCCCGAGGAAATCGACCATGTCCGCTCATTGCCACGCCCATGCCTGCCCAACCACCGCCCACCGGCTCGCCCACGACCCGCGCTGGCGCCGCAGGCTGTGGATCGCCCTGCTCGTGAACGCCGCGATGTTCGGGGTGGAGCTCTGGGCGGGCTGGCAGGCCGAATCGGCGGCCTTGCTGGCCGATGCCGTCGATTTCGCGGGCGATGCCATCAATTACGGCCTGTCGCTGGCCGTGCTGGGCCTGGCGGCCGTGTGGGCCTCGCGCGTGGCCTGGCTCAAAGGCTGGATGATGGGCTTGTATGGCCTGGGCGTGCTGGCCTACGCCGGTCGGCTCGCCTGGGTGGGGTCGGCCCCGCAGCCGGCCACGATGGGCCTGGTTGGCGTGCTGGCCCTGGTGGCCAACGTCATGGTGGCCGCATTGCTCTACCGCTACCGCAGTGGCGATGCCAACGCCCGGTCGGTGTGGTTGTGCTCGCGCAACGACGCCATCGGCAACGCCCTGGTGGTGCTGGCCGCCCTGGGCGTCTTCGGCACCGGCACGGCCTGGCCCGACCTCATCGTCGCCACGACGATGGCCACCCTGGGCGTGAGCGCGGCCTGGCGCGTGATCGCCCAAGCACGGCAAGAGCTGAAGGACCACGCCCCAACCGCCTGAGCCTGCTTCAGCGTGTGGCGCAGCCGGCGCTGCCGCAGTGGGAGATGGGCACATCGGGCAGGGGCTGCGCTGCAGCCCCCGGCCGCAGCGTGCCGGTGGCCGTGTCGAAGCCCACCTGCTCGCAATGCCAGGCCAATGCCGCGTCCATCATCTGCGCATGCTGCGGGAACCACAGCGCCAGCTCGTCGGCCAGCCGGCGCACCAGCGACAGGTCCTGCGCGGCCTGCCGCTCCACCTGGCGCATCAGCTCCAGCACCATCGTGTGCTGGCGCTGGTGGCAGTTGTCCGGCGCAAAGCCGGTGGCGGCCATCCAGGCGTCCTCCTGCCCGAAGTGGGCCTCGGTGTGCTCGATGAGCATGCGCAGCGCCGGCCGCAGGGCCTCGTCGGTGGCGGAGTGCAACGCCTGCAGGTGCTCGACGAATTCTCGATGGGTGCGGTCCATCGCCTCATCGCCGAGGGCCAGGGCATCGGACCATTGCAGGGGTTGGGACATGGGCAGCGGCCTTTCGGGAACAGGCCGCCAGCCTACCGGCCTCTTGCACGCCGGGCCTTGCCCCAGGTCAAGTCCAGGGCATCAAGCCAGCCGTGCCCGATGGCGCGCCACCTGGGCGCGCACCTGGGCCGGCGCGGTGCCGCCCAGGATGTTGCGGGCATTGAGCGAGCCGCGCAGCGAGAGCACTTCGTACACGTCCTCGCCCACCAGCGGCGAGAAGCTTTGCAGCGTGGCCAGCGGCAGCGCCGACAGGTCCACGCCCTGGCCGATGGCCGTCTTCACCGCGTGCGCCACCACCTCGTGGGCGTCGCGGAAAGGCAGGCCCTTTTTCACCAGGTAGTCGGCCAGGTCGGTGGCGGTGGCATAGCCCTTCAGCGCCGCGCGCTCCATCGCCTCGGGCTTCACGGTGATGCCGCCCACCATCTCGGCAAAGATGCGCAGCGTGTCCTTCAAGGTGTCCACCGTGTCGAACAGCGGCTCCTTGTCTTCCTGGTTGTCCTTGTTGTAGGCCAGCGGCTGGCCCTTCATCAGCGTGATCAGGCCCATCAGGTGGCCCACCACGCGGCCGGTTTTGCCGCGCGCCAGCTCGGGCACGTCGGGGTTCTTCTTCTGCGGCATGATCGACGAGCCGGTGCAGAAACGGTCGGCAATGTCGATGAAACCGAAGCTCTGGCTCATCCACAGGATGAGCTCTTCCGACAGGCGCGACACATGCACCATGGCGAGCGAGGCGGCGGCCGTGAACTCGATCGCAAAGTCGCGGTCGCTCACCGCGTCGAGCGAGTTCTGGCACACGCCGTCCATGCCCAGCGTGCGCGCCACGCGCTCGCGGTCCAGCGGGTAGCTGGTGCCGGCCAGGGCGGCCGCGCCCAGGGGCAGGCGGTTCACACGCCGGCGCACCTCGGCAAAACGTTCGGCATCGCGCGCGAACATCTCCACATAGGCCAGCATGTGGTGGCCGAAGCTCACCGGCTGGGCCACCTGCAAGTGGGTGAAACCGGGCAGGATCACCTCGGCGTTCTTGTCGGCGATATCCACCAGGGCCTTCTGCAGGTCGGTGAGCAGGCCGTCGATCAGGTCGATCTCGTCGCGCAGCCACAGCCGCACGTCGGTGGCCACTTGGTCGTTGCGGCTGCGGCCGGTGTGCAGACGCTTGCCGGCGTCGCCGATCAACTGCGTCAGGCGGGCCTCGATGTTCAGGTGCACATCCTCCAGGTCGAGCTTCCACTCGAAGGCGCCCGATTCGATCTCCTGCGTGATGATGGCCATGCCGCGCTGGATGGCGGCGTGATCGTCGGCCGAGATCACGCCCTGCGCGGCCAGCATCTCGGCATGCGCCAGCGAGCCCCGGATGTCAGCGCGCCACAGGCGCTGGTCGAAGAACACGCTGGCGGTGTAGCGCTTGACCAGCTCGCTCATCGGTTCGGAAAAGAGCGCAGACCAGGCTTCGGATTTCTTGTCGAGTTGGTTGGCGGACATGTCGGATGAACGGCGCAGGCCGGCTGGATGGACGCTCGCCCTGCGGCTTGCCGGGGCAGGCAGGCGTCCGGGAGAATCGGCAGCGGCGGCCGCCGGTCGGGGCCGCCTTGGAACCTCTCGATTTTAGGGGCTCGGCTGTCCGGGCCCGTGGAGACTGCCGCCTTGTCCAGCCCCGGCCCATCGCCGTCGCGTCCGAACCCGTCGACCCGCCCGTTCGGCACCACGATCTTTGACCAACTACAACCGGGGGGCACCGCCGCGCAGGCGGCCCTGTCACCCTTCGACGCCTGTCAGGTCGGCGTGGTGCTGCGTGCGGTGCTGTTCGTGCATGCGGTGGTGGGCGTGGCCGTGAGCTTTCTGGCCCGCGGCTGGCAGGACTGGCTGCTCGCGCTGGCCTATGGCGCCGCCGTGGCCCTGCCGGCCACTCTGCTGTGGCTGGTGCTGTGCTGTGTGCTCAAGCGTGTGCTGGCCCGCGCCTCCGGCCCGATGCAGTGGCTGGTGGCCGTGGGCCTGGGCGCCGCCTGCGCCGGCTACGGCTGGTGGCAGGTGGGCCTGGTGGGGCTGCCGCTGACCGAGATCGTGCACGGCCTGGCCCCGATGCTGGCCGGGGCGAGCCTGTCGGCCATGATGTTCTATGCCCTGAAGCTGCGCTCGCGCAGCCAGCTCCCGGCCGTCACACGCGCCCGCCTGACCGAGCTGCAGTCACGCATCCGGCCGCACTTCCTGTTCAACACGCTCAACACCGCCATCACGCTGGTGCGGGTGGATCCGGCACGCGCCGAGGCCGTGCTCGAAGACCTGTCCGAACTCTTTCGCGTGGCCCTGATCGAGTCAGGCCGCGCCGTCACCCTGTCCGAGGAGGTGGACCTCGCCCGGCGGTATCTCGCCATCGAGCAGATCCGCTTCGGCGAGCGACTGCAGGTGCAATGGGATCTGGACCCCGCCGCCGGCGAGGTGCGCGTGCCCCCGCTGGTGCTGCAGCCCCTGGTGGAGAACGCCGTGCGGCATGGCGTGGAACCCTCCCCCGAGGGCGGCTACGTGCGCATCCGCACCCGGGTGCGCGGCTCGTTGGCCGTGCTGACCGTGACGAACTCGTTGCCGCCGGCCGCAACGCCGGGCACGGCCGGCCATGGCATGGCCCTGCGCAACGTGAAAGAGCGCCTGCGGCTGATGCACGACGTCAGCGCGCAATTCGCCGCCGGCCCGGAAAATGGCACCTGGCGCGTGCACATTGCCGTGCCGCTGAAGAGCTGAGGAAGACCGAGCATGCTCAAGGTGTTCATCGTCGATGATGAGGAACTGGCCCGCGTGAGGCTGCGCAGCCTGCTGCAAGAGCCCGGCATGCCGCCCAACCGGGTGGTCGGCGAAGCCGCCGATGCCCGACAGGCCCAGGCTTGGCTGTCCGCTCAGGGCTGCGACCTCGTGCTGCTGGACGTGCAGATGCCCGGACTGACCGGCACGCAATGGGCGGCGCAGTGGCAAGGCCGCCCCGATGCCCCGGCGATCGTCTTCGTCACCGCCCACCCCGAGCATGCGGTCACCGCCTTCGAGCTCAATGCGGTGGACTACCTCACCAAGCCCGTGCGCCGCGAGCGCCTGCAAGCCGCGCTCGAACGCGCATCCGATCGGATCAAGGCCCGGGCCCAGAGCACCGAGGACGGTCCTGTGCTCGTGGTGAACGACCGCGGCCGCGTGACCCGCGTGCCCGTGCACGAGGTGCTCTACCTGAAGGCCGAACTCAAGTACGTGACCCTGCGCACCGCCGAGCACACCTACGTGCTCGACGACTCACTGGCCGTGCTGGAAGAGCGCCTAGGCGAGCGCTTCCTGCGCATCCACCGCAACGCCCTGGTGGCCCGCCGCGCCGTGCGCGCGCTCGAGCGCCGCAGCGTGCCCGGCGAAGACGACGACAACGGCAAGGAAGGCTGGGCCGTGCGCCTGCAGGGCCTGGACGAATGGCTGGCCGTCTCGCGCCGCCAGGTCGCTGCCGTGCGTGAGGCGCTCAGCAGCGAAGGGCTGTGAACGCCCCCGCCGTTTCGTCTGATGTGCCCGCCGACGTGCTGGCCTGGTGGCAGGCCGCCCAACGCCCCTGCGTGCTCAGCGGCGCGGGCATGTCGGCCGAAAGCGGCGTGCCCACCTTCCGCGACACGCCCAAAAGCCTGTGGGCCCGCTTCAACCCCGAAACCCTGGCCACCGCCGAAGCCTTCGAGCGCGACCCCGCCTTGGTGTGGGCCTGGTACCAATGGCGCGCCCACCTCGTGCGCCAAGCCCAACCCAACGCCGGCCACCTGGCCCTGGCCCGCTGGGCCCGGCACCGGAGCGGCCTGCGCATCGTCACCCAGAACGTGGACGACCTGCACGAACGCGCCGGCAGCCCCGACGTGATCCACGTGCACGGCAGCCTCTTCGCCCCCCGCTGCTTTGCCTGCGGCCGCCCACCGAGGGAGCCTTTGGCACCACAGGCCCCGGAGTGGCAACCCGAGCTGCGCATCCCCCCACCGGCCTGCGGCCACTGCGGCGCCCCCCTGCGCCCCGGCGTGGTGTGGTTCGGCGAAGCGCTGCCCCCAGGCCCCTGGCAGGCGGCCCTGGACGCCGTGGCCACCTGCGACCTGCTGCTGGTGGTGGGCACCTCCGGCCTCGTCCACCCCGCCGCCGGCTTGCCGGCGCAGGCATTGGCGCGTGGCGTGCCGGTGGTGGAGATCAACCCGCAGGCCACGCCACTGAGTGGGCAGGTGAGCCGGGTGTGGAGGACGACGGCGGCAGTGGGGTTGAACGCACTCGTGAACTCGACGTCGCGTCTTTGACGCCACACGGCGCCGCACGCGGTACAGCCTTCGTCGCCGCTCAACGCGTGGTGGCTCGCGCCAACACCGGCGCCAGCGCCCGCCCCGTGTGGCTGCCGGCGGCCACCACGTCTTCCGGTGTGCCGGCCACCACCACCTGGCCGCCGCCCACGCCGCCTTCGGGGCCCAGGTCGAGGATCCAGTCGGCTTCGGCGATGACGTCGAGGTCGTGCTCGATCACCACCACGCTGTGGCCGCCGTCCACCAGGCGGTGCAGCACGCGGATGAGCTTTTCCACGTCGGCCATGTGCAGGCCCACGGTGGGTTCGTCCAGCACGTAGAGGGTGTGCGGGGGCAGCCCGCGCCGGGCCGCCCCAAGCGGGCGGTCCCCCTCGGGGGGCGACGCCATCGGCGTCTGGGGGTCAAAAGTCCTGCCGCGGCGGGTCACGTCGTCGCGCACCTTGCTCAGCTCAGTCACCAGCTTGATGCGCTGGGCTTCGCCGCCGCTCAGGGTGGGTGAAGGCTGGCCCAGGGTGAGGTAGCCCAGGCCCACGTCCTTCAGCAACTGCAGCGGGTGGGCGATGTGGGGCATGGAGGCGAAGAAGTCCACCGCCTCGTCCACCTCCATGGCCAGCACGTCGCCGATGCTTTTGCCGCGCCAGGTGACAGCGAGGGTTTCAGGGTTGAAGCGCGCGCCGTGGCACACGTCGCAGGGCACCTTCACGTCGGGCAGGAAGCTCATCTCGATGGTGCGCATGCCCTGCCCTTCACAGGCGTGGCAGCGGCCGTCGCCGGTGTTGAAGGAGAACCGAGCAGGCCCGTAGCCGCGGGCCTTGGCTTCCAGGGTGTCGGCAAAGAGCTTGCGGATCACATCCCAGAAGCCCACGTAGGTGGCGGGGCACGAGCGCGGCGTCTTGCCGATGGGCGTCTGGTCCACTTCGAGCACGCGGTCCACGTGCTCCCAGCCGTCCAGCCCAGTGCAGCCGATCCAGGCGGGCAGGCCCTTGCCGCGGCTGTTCACCACGGCCTGCACGTTGGCCAGCAGGACGTCGCGCGCGAGCGTGGACTTGCCCGAGCCCGACACGCCGGTGACGGCCACGAGGCGGTGCAGCGGCACCTCCACGTCGATGCCGCGCAGGTTGTGCAGCGAAGCGCCGCGCAAGGACAGCTTGGGCACATGGCGGTCCACCGCGCGGCGCGGCTGCAGCGGGTGCACCAGCGGGCGCGAGAGGAAGCGGCCGGTGAGGGAATCGGCATGCGCGGCCAGTTGCTCGGCCGTGCCTTCGGCGATGAGCCGGCCGCCGCGCTTGCCGGCGCCGGGGCCGATGTCGATGATGTGGTCGGCGCGGCGGATGGTGTCTTCGTCGTGCTCCACCACCACCAGGGTGTTGCCCTGTTCGCCGAGCTTGTGCAGGGCGTCGAGCAGGATGTGGTTGTCGCGCGGGTGCAGGCCGATGGTGGGTTCATCCAGCACGTAGCACACGCCCTGCAGGTTGGAGCCCAGCTGCGCAGCCAGGCGGATGCGCTGGGCTTCGCCGCCGCTCAGCGTGGGCGCGGCGCGGTCGAGCGTGAGGTAGCCCAGGCCCACGTCTTCCAGGAACTCCAGCCGGCTGCGGATCTCGCTCACCAGGTCGCGCGCAATCGCGGCCTCGCGGCCTTCCAGGGCCAGGGCTTCGACCCAGCGGCGGGCCTCGGCCACCGGGCGGGCGGCAATCTGTGCGATCGACTCCCCCCGGAAGCGGATGGCCAGCGACACCGGGTTCAGGCGCGCGCCGCCGCAGGTGCCGCAGGGCTGGTCGGAGACGTCTTCCACCTCGGGCTCGGCGAAGGTCTGCTCGCGGCCCTTGTCATCGTCGCGGCGCGTGTCGTCCAGCGCACGGCGCTGCTCGCGCGTGAGCTGCACGCCGGTGCCCACGCAGTCGGTGCACCAGCCGTGCTTGGAGTTGTACGAGAACATGCGCGGGTCGAGCTCGGGGTAGCTGGTGCCGCACACCGGGCAGGCGCGTTTGGTGGAGAACACCTTCACCTGGCCGATGCGGGCCGTGGAACGGCCTGCGGCCATCGCGTCCTTCAGGCCGTCGAGCGGGGCGAGCAGGTGCATCACGCCCTTGCCCAGCTCGAGCGTGCGGCCCAGCAGCTCGCGCAGTTCGGCTTCGTTGTCGGCGCGGATCACGAGGTCGCCCACCGGCAGCTCGATGGTGTGTTCCTTGAAGCGGTCGAGCTTGGGCCAGGGGGCCACGGGCACGAATTCGCCGTCCACGCGCAGGTGGGTGTGGCCGCGCGCCTTGGCCCACTTGGCCAGGTCGGTGTAGAGGCCCTTGCGGTTCACCACCAGCGGGGCCAGCAGGCCCACGTGCTGGCCCTTGTGGTCGCGCAGCAGCTGGGCGGCGATGGATTCGGGCGTTTGCGGGCGCACCTCGGCGCCGTCGTGCACGCAGTGCTGCACGCCGAGTTTCACATACAGCAGGCGCAGGAAGTGGTAGACCTCGGTGGTGGTGGCCACCGTGCTCTTGCGCCCGCCGCGGCTCAGGCGCTGCTCGATGGCCACGGTGGGCGGGATGCCATAGACGGCATCCACCTCGGGGCGGCCCGCCGGCTGCACGATGGAACGCGCATAGGCGTTGAGCGATTCGAGGTAGCGGCGCTGGCCTTCGTTGAAGAGGATGTCGAAGGCCAGCGTCGATTTGCCCGAGCCCGACACCCCGGTGACCACGCTGAACTTGCCGCGCGGGATGTCCACATTCATGGCCTTGAGGTTGTGCTCGCGGGCGTTGACGATACGAATGGCGTCCGCACCGTTGGCCTGCACGGCGGCGCGGCGCGCACGCACCAGGGTCTGCAGCGGGGCGCCCTCTTGCGCTTTCGTATCGCCCAGGCCCAGCGCGGCTTCGTACTCGCGCAGCGCCCGGCCGGTGTGCGACTGCGCATGCGCCTTCACGTCGTCGGGCGTGCCGGTGCACACGACCTCGCCGCCAGCCTCGCCACCTTCGGGGCCGAGGTCCACGATCCAGTCGGCCGAGCGGATCACGTCGAGGTTGTGTTCGATCACAAAGAGCGAATGCCCGGCGTCCAGCAGCTTGCGGAAGGCGCGCATCAGCTTGGCGATGTCATCGAAGTGCAATCCGGTGGTGGGCTCGTCGAAGAGGAAGAGTGTGCCCTTGCGCGCCAGCGACTGTTTGCTGGGTGTGGCGCTCTTGGCCGCCTCGGCCAGGAAGCCGGCGAGCTTCAAGCGCTGGGCCTCGCCGCCCGACAGCGTGGGCACGGGCTGGCCGAGCTTGACGTACTCCAGGCCCACGTCCACCAGCGGCTGCAGCACGCGCAGCACCTCGCGGTCGCTACGGAAGAGTTCGGCCGCTTCGCTGACGGTGAGCTCCAGCACGTCGGCCACGCTCAGGGTGCGCCAGCTGCCGTCGGCGGCTTGCCGGTCGAGGTGCACTTCCAGGATCTCGGCGCGGTAGCGGCGGCCGTCGCAGTCGGGGCAGCGCAGGTACACGTCGCTGAGGAACTGCATCTCCACATGCTCGAAGCCCGAGCCGCCGCAGGTGGGGCAGCGGCCGTCGCCGGCGTTGAAGCTGAACGTGCCGGCGCCGTAGCCGCGTTGCAGCGCCAGCGGCGCAGCAGCAAAGAGCGTGCGGATCTCGTCGAAGGCGCCCACGTAGCTGGCAGGGTTGGAGCGGGCCGTCTTGCCAATGGGCGATTGGTCCACGAAGACCGCGTCGGTGAGCCAGTCGGCGCCCAGCAGACGGTCGTGCGCGCCGGGGGCTTCAGTGGCCTTGCCGAAGTGGCGGGCGAGCGCCGGGTAGAGCACGTCTTGCATCAGCGTGGACTTGCCCGAACCGCTCACGCCGGTGACACACACCAGGCGCTGCAGCGGGAACTCGACGGTCACGCCGCGCAGGTTGTGCTCGCGCGCGCCTTCCAGCACCAGGCGGGGCGTGCTCTGGTTGACGAGGCGGCGCATGCCGATGCCGATGCGCTTGCGTGCGCCCAGGTAGGCGCCGGTGAGCGTGTCGGCCTGGCGCAGGTCCTCGGGTGTGCCGTCGAACACCACCTGGCCGCCGCGCTCGCCGGGGCCTGGGCCCATGTCGATGACGCGGTCGGCCGCCAACATCACGGCCGGGTCGTGCTCGACCACCACCAGGGTATTGCCGGCATCGCGCAGGCGCAGCATGGCCTCGTTGATGCGGTTCATGTCGCGCGGGTGCAGACCGATGCTGGGTTCGTCCAGCACGAACAGCGTGTTCACCAGCGAGGTGCCCAGCGCGGTGGTGAGGTTGATGCGCTGCACCTCGCCGCCGCTGAGCGTGCGACTTTGCCGGTCGAGCGTGAGGTAGCCCAGCCCCACGTCGCAGAGGTATTTCAGCCGCGTGCGGATCTCGTCATACAGCAGGTGCAGCGGGTCTTTGTCCGCCCCGGCTGCGGCCGGCGGCGCGATGCGGTCGAAGAAGATGCGCAGCCGCTCGATGGGCAGCAGCATCAGATCGTGCAGGCACAGGCCGGGCAAGGCGTCGAGCTGCTCTTGCGTCCAGGCCACGCCCACGGGCCGGAAGCGCGTGTAACGATCGCCCAGCACCGCGTCGGCATCGTCCTTGCCACCCAGGCGCCACAGCAGCGATTCGAGCTTCAGGCGCGCTCCACCACAGGTCTCGCAGGGGGTGTAGCTGCGGTACTTCGACAAGAGCACGCGGATGTGCATCTTGTAGGCCTTGCTTTCGAGGTATTCGAAGAAGCGTTTGATGCCGTACCACTGCTTGTTCCAGTTGCCGTTCCAGTGCGGCGAGCCGTCCAGCACCCAGGCGCGCTGGGCCTCGGTGAGCTGGCTCCAGGCGGTGTCGCGCGGGATGCCAGCCTCGCCGGCGTACTTGAGCAGGTCGTCCTGGATCTCCTTCCACGCCGGCGTCTGCAGCGGCTTGATGGCGCCCGAGCGCAGGGTCTTGCGGTGGTCGGGAATGACCAGGCCCCAGTCCACCCCGATCACGCGCCCGAAACCGCGGCAGGCCTCGCAGGCGCCGTAGGCCGAATTGAACGAGAACATCGCCGGCGAGGGTGCGTTGTAGCGCAGGTCGCTGTCGGGGCTGTGCAAGCCGGCGGAATAACGCCAGACGTCGGGCTCGCCTTCTTCCTTCAAAACATACACGTTCACACGCCCGCTGCCGCGCTTGAGCCCTGCCTCCAGTGCCTCGATCACGCGGGCTTTCTCGGCGCCGGCCAGGCGGAAGCGGTCGGCCACCACGTCGAGCACCTTGCGCGGCCCGCTGGGCGTGACCACCTCGCGCTCGGCCTGCACGCGCGTGTAGCCGCTGGCCGACAGCCATTGCTCGATCTCCTCGGCCGAGGTGTTCGCGGGCAGCTCCACAGGAAACGTCACCACCAGGCGCGGGTCGCTGCCCTGCGTGCGTTGCGCCAGGTCGGCGTAGATGGTCTCGGGGTTGTCTTCACGCACCGGCCGGGCGGTCTGCCGGTCGTAGAGCTGCGCGGCGCGGGCAAACAGGAGCTTGAGGTGGTCGTTCAGCTCGGTCATCGTGCCCACCGTCGAGCGCGAGGTGCGCACCGGGTTGGTCTGGTCGATGGCGATCGCCGGGGGCACGCCTTCCACGTGATCGACCGCCGGACGGTCCATGCGGTCGAGGAACTGGCGGGCGTAGGCGCTGAAGGTCTCGACGTAGCGGCGCTGACCTTCGGCGTAGAGGGTGTCGAAGACCAGGCTGGACTTGCCCGAGCCCGAGGGGCCGGTCACCACCGTCAGCTCGCCGGTGCGCAGGTCCAGGTCCAGGTTCTTGAGGTTGTGCTGGCGGGCGCCGCGGATGCGAATGACACCGGAAGTCATGAAGGACGTCTTTCGGGAGGGGTCGAACGGCAGTGGCCAAGCATTCTAGGCAGCCGCCTTGACAAGACTGCTGACAGGGGCCGGCGCGAGGAGCGCGCGCATGGCGCACGCAGGCCGCAACCATGTGTAAAAAGTCCGAAAGGCCTGTGGTTTTCCACAATACCTGGGGGGTCTGGCATGTGAAACTGCGCGCCTTCTCAGCGAAGTGCCGGAGTGTATTGATGTTGCAGTTCTTGCAGGCTCGCCTGGTCGGCGCCACCCTCGTTGCCGCCCTGTGCGCCTGGCCCGCCTGGTCCCAGATCCGCATCGGCCAGCCCTCGGGCTTCACCGGGCCAGTGGCCACTGGTGTGAAAGAGAACACCGACGGCGCCCGGCTGTACTTCGATGCGGTGAACGCCCGCGGCGGGGTCAACGGTCAGAAGATCGAGCTGATCTCGGTGGACGACAAGTTCGACCCCAAAGTCACCGTGGAGGTAAGCCGCAAGCTGATCACCGAAGACAAGGTCATTGCCTTGTTCATGAACCGCGGCACGCCGCACTCGCAGGCGCTCATCCCGCTGATCGAGGAATTCAAGGTGCCACTGATCGCCCCAAGCACCGGCGCGATGGTGCTGCACGAGCCGCCCCATTCGCTGATTTTCAACGTACGGGCTCCTTATCAACGCGAAGCAGAAAAGGCGATCCAGGTTCTAACAACCATTGGGATGACTCGCATCGGCATCTTCCAGACGGACGACAGTTTTGGCGCCGACTCGGTGCTGGGTGCGCTGCGCGGCCTGGATCAGGCCGGGCTCAAGCCGCTCTTCCTGGAAAAGCTTGACCGCGCCAAGCCCGACCTGGCCGCGCTGGCGGCCGTCGTGGCCAAGAACCAGCCGCAGGCGGTGATCTTCATCGCCTCGGCCGGCACGGTGGCGTCCGGCACGAAGGCCATCCGCGAGGCCGGCTCGCGCGCCCAGGTGGTGACCCTGTCGAACAATGCCTCGGCCGGCTTCATCAAGCTGTTGGGCGAGCATGCCCGCGGCGTGGTCGTGACCCAGGTCTTTCCCTATGAGCGCTCGCTGGCCGCGCCCATCGTGAAGGAGGCGGCTGACCTGGCCCGTGCCAAGGGCCTGCCGGAAGTGACGCCGGCCATGCTGGAAGGTTTTGCCGGCGCCAAGGTGCTGGTGGAGGGTCTGCGCCGCGCCGGCCCGAACCCCACGCCGGCCCGCCTCGTGCAAGCCCTGGAGGGCCTGCGCCGCTACGACATCGGCGGTCTGGAGATCACCTACGGCCCGAACAACCGCTCGGGACTGGACTACGCCGACCTGTCCATCATCGGGCCGGACGGAAAGTTCAGGCGCTGAGGCTTGCGCATCGGATTATTCCTTTCCCCACAAACACAACTGAGGAGACTGTGCACATGACTCGTTGGCTTCGACTTGCCGCTTGGGCTGTCGCTGCTGTGGCCTGCAGCGCTCAAGCCCAGATCCTGATCGGCCAGACCGCCGGCTTCTCCGGGCCAGTGGCCGCCGGTGTGAAGGAAACCACCGACGGCGCCAAGCTCTACATCGACGCGGTGAACGCCCGCGGCGGGGTGAACGGCCAGAAGATCGAGCTGATCTCCCTGGACGACAAGTTCGACCCCAAGCTGGCCGCCGAGAACGCACGCGAGCTGATCGTCGACAGAAAGGTGGTCGCCCTGTTCCTGACGCGCGGCACGCCCCACACCCAGGCCATCATGCCCTTGTTGGACGAGCACAAGATCGCGCTGATCGCGCCATCCACCGGCGCCATGGTGCTGCACCAGCCGGTCAACCCCTACATCTTCAACGTCCGGGCCACCTACCAGCGCGAGGCCGAGCGCGCCATCCGTCACCTCAGCCTGATCGGTCTGGAGCGCATCGCGGTGATACAGGTGGACGACTCTTTCGGTGCCGACTCGATGGCCGGCGCCCAAAAGGGTTTCGACGCCGTGGGTAAGCAGCCGGTGGTGCTGGAAAAATTTGACCGTGCCAAACCCGACTTCGCGCCCATCGTGCCCAAGATCGTGAAGGCCGAGGCCCAGGCTGTAATGATCATCGGCTCGGGATCGGCCGTGGTCGACGCAGTGAAGGCCCTGCGCGCGGCCGGTTCACGCGCCCAGGTGGTGACGCTGTCGAACAACGCCTCGACCGGTTTCATCAAGTCTTTGGGCGAGCACGCCCGCGGCGTGATCGTGAGCCAGGTCTTTCCCTATGAGCGCTCGCTGGCCGCGCCCATCGTGAAAGAGGCGGTCGACCTGGCACGTGCCAAAGGCGGCATGGAGATCTCACCGGCCATGATGGAAGGCTTCGCCGCGGCCAAGGTGCTCGTCGAAGGTCTGCGCCGCGCCGGCCCGAACCCCACGCGCGCGCAAATCCTCAATGCGTTGAACGGCATCCGCAATTACGACATTGGCGGGATGGAGATCAACTACTCGCCCAACGACCATACCGGCCTGGACTACGCCGACTTGTCCATCATCGGGCCTGAAGGCAAGTTCAGGCGCTGAATGGCCCCGCCTTCGCCCCCTGCGGCCCTTCCCTCCGTCTCCTGGTCTCTCTACGCCCGCCTGGTGGCCGTGCCGGCCATCTGGGGCGGCACCTTCATCGCCGGGCGGGTGATCGCGCTGGCCCTGCCGCCGGCCTTCGGGTCGGTGCTGCGCTACCTCGTGGCCTGCGCAGCCTTGCTGCTGGCGACCCGCTGGCTGGAAGGCGGCCTGCCGCGGCTGGACCGCCGGCAGATGATGGTGACCTTCGGCCTGGGCGCCACCGGCATCTTTGCCTACAACCTCTTCTTCCTGGGCGCACTGTCGCTGCTGCCGGCCAGCCGCACCTCGCTGATCATCGCGCTCAACCCGGTGGTGACGATCTGCGCGGCCGCCTGGCTGCTGCACGAGCGGCTCAGCCTCAAGCGCTGGCTGGGCGTGGCCCTGGCCCTGGCCGGCGTGTGGGTGGTGATCACGCGCGGCGACCTGACGGCGGCGCTGGGCCGGTCCGTCGGCCTGGGCGAGATGCTGATGTTCGGCGGCGTGTGCGCCTGGGCGGCCTACACCCTCATCGGCCGCGTGGCCCTCAAGGGGCTGACGGCCCTGGCCGCCACCACCTATGCCTCGCTATGGGGCACGGCGCTGCTGATGGGGGTGGCCCTGTTCGAGCTGCCGCGCATCGAGCGGGCGGCGTTCTCGCCCCAGGTGATCGCCTCGGCGCTCTACCTCGGCCTGCTGGGCACGGCGCTGGCCTTCGTGTGGTATTCGCAGGGTGTGCAGCGGCTGGGGCCGGCGCGCACCGTGGTCTTCAACAACCTGGTGCCGGTGTTTGGCGCCTGCTTTGGCGTGCTGCTGCTGGGCGAGCCGCTGCTGACCAGCATGCTCGTGGGTGGCGCGGTGGCCGTCACCGGCGTGATGCTCGCCTCACGGCCCTGAAGCTCAGCCCAGATCCGGCAGCACCGTGTCCTTGAGCGTGCCGCGGGCGTGCTCGTAGTCGGGCATGACCGAGCGCACCACGTCCCAGAAGCGCGGGCTGTGGTTCATCTCGCGCAAGTGCGCGAGCTCGTGCGCCACCACATAGTCGATGGTGGGCAAGGCGAAGTGGATGAGCCGCCAGTTCAGGCGGATGGCGCCATCGGCCGACGCACTGCCCCAGCGGGTCTGCGCCGATGACAGGCTCAGGCGCGTGTAGCGCACCCCCAGCCGCTCGGCGAAGTGGCGGCAGCGTTCCTCGAAGACGCGGCGCGCCTGGCGCTGCAGCCAGCTCTGCACCGCGTCGCGGATCTGTTCCGGGCGGGCGTGCTGCGGCAGGCCCACGTGCAGGGCCAGGCGGGGCACGCCGGGCAGGGCCTGAGCATCGGTGTTGAGCACCGCCCCGCTGGCCCGCGGGTCGAGCACCACGATGACCGCCTCGCCCAGAAAAGGCACGCTCGCGCCATCGCGCCACTCCACCTTCGCCTGCTGCAGCCGGGCGTTGCGCTCGTTCTGCTCGGCCAGCTTGCGCAGCACCCAGCGCGCCTTCTCGCGCAGCGCCGCCTCGATCTCGCCCAGCCCCACCCAGCGTGGGGCGCTCACCGTCAGGCCCTCGGGGCCGACGACAAACCCGATGGTGCGACGCTTGGCGCGGCGCAGGGCGAAGGCCACGCGATGGCCCTCGAGCTGGAGGTCGTGCGTCGAGCGCGGATGGACAAAAGCCACCGGCGGCAAGGGGCGCGAGGCTTGCGGCCTGGCCGGCGCTGCCGCCGGTGGAGCCGCCGTCGTGCACGACGGCGGCTCGCCGGAAAACAGCGACAGTTGCCGAGGTTCGTCGGAGCCGGGTGCCGGGCGTGCCATGGACCGGCAGTATAGGTTCAGGCCCGCTGCGGCGTGCCGCCGGAGACCGCAGCGCCGTCGGGGTAGGCCTCGGGATCGAGCCGACGCATTTCGGCCTCGATCCAGGCTTCCACTTCGCGCATCAATTCCTCCGGCTCGCGCCCCACCGAGGCGATGGGCTTGCCGATCGACACGTCGATGACCCCCGGCGTCAGCAGAAAGGATTTGCGCGGCCAGCAGCGTGCCGAGGTCACCGCAATCGGCACCACCGGCACGCCGGTGGCCACGGCCAGGCGCGTGGCGCCGGACTTGTACACGCCCTGCCCGCCGCGTGGCGTGCGCGTGCCCTCGGGGAACATGATCACCCAGTTGCCCTGAGCCATGTAGTGCCGCCCCTGCTCGGCCACCTTGTTCCAGGCCTCGGCGCGCTTGCTGCGGTCGATGTGGATCATGTCCAGCCGGGCAATCGCCCAGCCGAAGAAGGGGATGTAGAGCAGCTCACGCTTGAACACATAGCACAGCGGATGGCTCATCAGGCAGGGGAAGGCGAAAGTCTCCCAGGTGGACTGGTGCTTCGAGCACAGGATCACCGCCTCGTTGCCCAGGTGCTCCAGCCCCTGCACGCGGGCACGCACACCGCAGATGACACGCGCACCCCACATCACCAGGCGCAGCCAGCCCACGCAGGCCCAGTACAAGGGGCTGCCGCGCACGAAGACGGACAGCAGCAGCACGGCCAGCGCCCAGGGGATGACGGTCACCGTCATCCACAACAGGAACAGGAGGGAACGCAGGACCCTCAACATCAGTTCAAACCTCCAAATCCGGAACTCGAGCCCGCGTTCTCGCCGCGCATCTCGCGCTCGCGCTGGATCAGGTGCTGGGCCAGGGCCTCGAGGTTGTCGTGCACGCGGGTGCCGGGCACCTGCGCCGCCAGCGCGGCCACCTCCTCGTCGCCCAGGCCCTCGCAGCGGCCGGTGCGCAGCAGGTGCGGCTCGCAGCCCGCCGCCTGAGCTGCCTGCAGGTCACGCACGGTGTCGCCGGCCACGACGATCTCGTGGGCCGGCACGCCGAAGCGTTCGCTGATGCGCCGCAGCAGCCCCGGCGCCGGCTTGCGGCAGTCGCAGCCGTCCTCGGGCGTGTGCGGGCAGATGAAGACCGCGTCGATCCGGCCGCCGTGGCGGGCCAGCAGCTCGTTCATGCGCTGGTGCACGGCGTTCAGGCCCGACATGTCGAGCAATCCCGTGCCCAGACCCGGCTGGTTGGTGGCCACCACGACATGCCAGCCGGCATGGTTCAGCCGCGCCACGGCATCCAGCGCACCGGGCAGCGGCTCCCATTCCTCGGGCTGGGCCACATGCTCGGTGCGGTAGCGGTTGAGCACGCCATCGCGTCCGAGCACGACGAGCTTGAGCTGGCGTTCCACGGGGCGCGGGGCGGGCATGACGATCTCCTCAGGCGGCCGCCAGACGCGACAGGTCGGCCACGCGGTTCATCGCCGCGTGCAGTGCGGCCAGCAGGCCGAGCCGGTTGGCCCGCAGCGCCGCATCGTCGGCGTTGACCATCACCTGGTCGAAGAAGGTGTCCACCGGGGCCTTCAGCACGGCCAGGGCCTGCAGCGAGCCGGTGTAGTCCCCCTGCTCGAACGCCGCGTCGGCGCGGGGACGCACGGCCTGCAAGGCCTCGTGCAGGGCGGCCTCGGCCGCCTCGCGCAGCAAGGTGGGGTCCACGCGCGGCTCGACCGTCGCGTCGGCCTTCTTCAGGATGTTGCCCACGCGCTTGTTGGCCGCAGCCAGCGCCTGCGCCTCGGGCAGGCCGGCAAAGGCGCGCACGGCCGCCAGGCGCCGCGGCACCTCACCCAAGCGGCCAGGGCGCAGCGCCAGCACCGCCTCGACCTCCTGGGCGGTATAGCCCTGCTCGCGCAGGGACACGGCCAGTCGGTCGTAGATGAAATCCAGCAGCGGCTCGCGCGGGTCGGTGATGCGCGAGCCGAAGACCGGCACTGCGGCCGCCACCAGCTCGGGCAGCAACAAGGGCAGGTTCTTCTCGATCAGCAGGCGGATCACCCCCAGCGCATGCCGGCGCAGCGCAAACGGGTCCTTGTCGCCGGTGGGCAACTGGCCGATGCCGAACAGGCCCACGAGCGTTTCCAGCTTGTCGGCCAGGGCCAGCACGGTGCCGGTGTGGTTGCGCGGCAAGGCGTCGCCGGCAAAGCGGGGCTTGTAGTGGTCTTCGATGGCGATAGCCACCCCATCGCGCAGGCCTTCATGGCGTGCGTAATAGCCGCCCATGATGCCCTGCAGCTCGGGGAACTCGCCCACCATGTCGGTGAGCAGGTCGGCCTTGGCCAGGCGGGCGGCCTGCTGCACCTTGCCGTCGAGCACATCGAACTCATCCTTGGCCTCGACCGTGTAGGGAACGGTGGCCAGGCGCAACTGGTTGACGATGGCGTGCGCAATGGCCTGCACGCGCTGTGTGCGCTCGCCCTGGCTGCCCAGCTTGCCGTGGTAGACCACCTTGTCCAGACCCGGCACGCGCGATTCCAGCGTCTTCTTGCGGTCCTGGTCGAAGAAGAACTTGGCATCGGCCAGACGCGGGCGCACCACCCGCTCGTTGCCGCCGATCACGGCACTCGGGTCCTCGGGGCTGATGTTGCTCACCACGAGGAAACGGTTGGTGAGCTTGCCCTGGGCATCGAGAAGCGGGAAGTACTTCTGATTGGCCTTCATCGTGAGGATGAGGCACTCCTGCGGCACCTCGAGGAACTCGGCCTCGAACTGACCCACCAGCACGTTGGGGCGCTCCACCAGGGCGGTGACCTCGTCGAGCAGGGCCTCGTCGTCCACCGGCCGCACACCGCCGCCGATCTTCGCAGCCGCTTCGCCGAGCTGGCGCACGATCTCGGCGCGGCGGGCCTCGAAGCTGGCGATCACGGCCCCATCATGGCGCAGTTGCTCGGGATAGCTGTCGGCCTCGTGGATCACCACCGGGTCCACCCGGGCCTCGAAGCGGTGGCCGCGCGTCTGGCGGCCGGCCGTCAGGCCCAGGGCCTGCACCGGCACCACGTCGGCCCCCCACAGCGCCACCAGGCCGTGGGCCGGCCGCACGAAATGCACACTCGTCCAGCCGTCGGCGAGCTGGTAGCTCATGACCTTGGGGATGGGCAGCTTGGCGAGGGCCTCGTCCAGGGCCTTCTGCAGGCCCTCGGCCAGCGTGACGCCGGGGACCAGGCTGTCATGGAAAAGGACCTCGGCCTTGCCGTCGTTCACCCGCTGGAGCTGGTCCACCACGCTGGCGTCCAGGCCCAGGGACTCGAGCTTCTTCAGCAGGGCCGGTGTGGGCCGGCCCTCGGCCGTGAGGCCCACGGACACCGGCATGAGCTTGCGCTGCACCGGACGGTCGGCCGCACGCTCGGCCACCGCCTCCACCCGCACCGCCAGGCGCCTCGGCGAGGCAAAGGGCGTGGGCACCACGGCGGCGTCCACCAGGCCCTGGGCCTTGAGGCTGTCGGTGAGTACCGTGGCAAAGGCCTCGCCCAGTTTCTTCAGTGCCTTCGGGGGCAGCTCTTCCACGAAGAGCTCGACCAGCAGGTTCTTCTTCATCGTCATGATCAGGCGGCCTTCTTCTCGAGCTGGGCCAGCACTTCGTTCGCCCAATCGCGCGGGGCCAGCGGGAAGCCCAGGCGGGCACGGCTGTCGAGGTAGCTTTGCGCCACCGCACGCGCCAGGTTGCGGATGCGGCCGATGTAGGCGGCGCGTTCGGTCACGCTGATCGCCCCGCGTGCATCGAGCAGGTTGAAGGTGTGCGCGGCTTTGAGCACCTGCTCGTAGGCCGGCAAAGCCAAGCGCTGGGCCATCAAGTGCTGGGCCTGACGCTCGTGCGCACTGAAGGCGGTGAGCAGGAACTCCACATCGCTGTGCTCGAAGTTGTAGGCCGACTGCTCCTGCTCGTTTTGCAGGTAGACGTCGCCGTAGCTCAGGCCTTCGGTCCAGGTGAGCTTGTAGACGTTGTCCACCCCCTGCAGGTACATCGCCAGGCGCTCCAGGCCGTAGGTGATCTCGCCGGTCAGCGGCTTGCAATCAATGCCGCCCACCTGCTGGAAGTAGGTGAACTGCGTCACCTCCATGCCGTTGAGCCAGACCTCCCAGCCCAGGCCCCAGGCGCCCAGCGTGGGGTTCTCCCAGTCATCTTCGACGAAGCGGACATCGTTCTTTTTCAGGTCGAAGCCCAGGGCTTCGAGCGAGCCCAGGTAGAGCTCCAGGATGTTCTCGGGCGCCGGCTTCAGCACCACCTGGTACTGGTAGTAATGCTGCAGCCGGTTGGGGTTCTCGCCGTAGCGGCCGTCCTTGGGGCGCCGGCTGGGCTGCACGTAGGCGGCTTTCCAGGGCTCGGGGCCGATGGCGCGCAGGAACGTGGCGGTGTGGCTGGTGCCGGCGCCCACCTCCATGTCGTAGGGCTGCAGCAAGGCGCAGCCTTGGGCGGCCCAGTAGTCCTGCAGGCGCGCAATGAGTTGCTGGAAGGTCAGCATGGTGTCGAGGATCGATGTGCGGGCAAGGGGCGGCGCGGGCAGCGCGCCGGCCCCGGCGGAATAAATCTTTGATTCTAGGCGCCCACCCCGGACTTGCGGCGGCGCCCCGCCAGCAGCAGCACGCCCCCGGCCAGGACCGTCCACGGCCACAGGCCCAGCGCCGCCACCCAGCGGGCATACGGCGTGCTGCCCTCGCGGCCCTCGACCTCGCCCACCAACACACCCCGGGTGTGGGGGGCCAGCCCATGCGTCACCCGGCCGCGGTGGTCGATGATGGCGGTGGCCCCGGTGTTGGTCGCACGCACGAGGGGACGCTGGAACTCCAGCGCCCGCAGCCGCGAGATCTGCAGGTGCTGGTCCACCGCCTCGGTGGGGCCGAACCAGCCGATGTTGCTGACGTTGGCGATCACCGTGGCCTGGCCCGGCCCGACGAAGTTGGCGGCCAACTCCTCGCCGAAAAGATCTTCGTAGCAGATGGTGGGGCGGATGCGCTGGCCGTCGAACTCGAAGGGCCGCGTGTCGCGCCCGCGGGTGAAGTCGCCCAGCGGCATATCCATCATGTCCACGAACCAACGGAAGCCGCGGGGAACGAACTCCCCGAAGGGCACCAGGTGGATCTTGTCGTAGCGGTACATCGGCTGTCCCGGGGCCAGGCCGGCCACCGAGTTGGTGTAGCCCTCGGTGAAGTCGCCCAGCGGCACGCCGATCAGCGCAGCGCCGGGCCCCCGGGCGAAATGGGCCGCCAGGGCGTCCCAGTAGCCCTCGGGCTGCTGGGCGGGCAGCAAGGGGATGGCCGTCTCCGGCGCCACCACCAGCGCAGTGCGCGCCGAGACCAGTTCACGGCCCAGCCATTCCAAGGCGGCCGGCAGGTGCTCGGCCGAGAACTTCTCATCCTGGGCCACGTTGGGCTGCAGCAACGTGACGTCGAAACGACCGGCCGGCCGGGTGAAGTCGGAAGGCGCCATCGCGGCCGCCAGCACCAGCGCCAGCGGCGCCCCCCCGGCGGCCAGCCACGCCCGCCGGGCGCGGCCTGCGCGGGCCAGTCCGGCAGCCGCGGCCGCGGCCAGCCAGGCCGCCACGAACCCCATGCCGTAGACGCCCACCCAGGGCGCCAGGGCCGCCAACGGCCCATCGCTGTGGGCATAGCCGGAGGCCACCCAGGGAAACCCGGTGAAGAGCAGGCCGCGGGCCAGCTCGGCCAGCAGCCAGCAGGCGGCGAAAAGCAGGGCGTCCGCCCCCGGGCGGCCGCTGCGCCAGCGCGCAAAGGCCGCCATCGCCAAGGCCAGGTAGAGCGCCAGCGCCGCCGACAGCGCCGCCACCGCCAGCGCCGACAACCAGGCCGGCAGGCCGCCATAGCGGTGCATGCTGATGAACAGCCACCACACCCCACCGGCCAGCCAGGCCAGGCCGAAACACCAGCCCAGCAGCGCCGCGCGGCGCACGGTGGGTGCGCGCATCACACCCCAGGCCAACACCGCGGTGGCCACCACCTGCAGCGCCCAGCCCTCGCGCGGCGCGAAGGCCTGGGCCTGCGCCCAGCCGGCCAGCAGCGCGACGAGCGCGTCCAGCGCCGCCGGCATCAGGCCTCGGGCGCGGGCGCAGCCGCTGGCGCCTCGGGGCTGCGCGTCACCTTGAACCAGCGCACCGCGCCGGACCGTGTGAGCATCACCGAAAAGCGCAGGCCGCCAATGTCAACCACCTCGCCGCGACGGGGCACATGGCCCAGCTCATGGGCCACCAAACCGCCGATGGTGTCGAAGTCCTCCTCGGGCAGGTGGGTGCCGAAGGCCTCGTTGACGGTCTCGATGTCGGCATCGCCGGCCACGCGCTGGCTGCCATCGGCCAGGGTGTAGATGCCGTTGTGCGCGTCTTCCTCGTCGAACTCGTCTTCGATCTCGCCGACGATCTCCTCGAGCACGTCCTCGATGGTGATGAGGCCGGCGGTCTTGCCGAACTCGTCCACCACCAGCGCCAGGTGGTTGCGGTTGGAACGGAAGTCACGCAGCAGCTCGTTCAGGCGCTTGGACTCGGGCACGAAGACGGCCGGGCGCAGCAGCGTGCGCAGCTTGAGCTCAGGGGCGCGCTGCAGCTTGAGCAGGTCCTTGGCCAGCAAGATGCCGATGATGTTCTCGCGATCGCCTTCGAACACCGGGAAGCGCGAGTGCGCCGTGTCGATCACGATGCGCAGCAGTTCCTCGTAGGGCGCGTTGATGTCGAGCAGGTCCATGCGCGGAGCCGCCACCATCACGTCGCCGGCCGTCATGTCGGCCATGCGCAGCACGCCTTCGAGCATGAGCCGCGATTCCGGCTCGATCAGCTCGCGGTCCTCGGCTTCGGCCAGGGTCTCGAACAGCTCGTCCTTGGAGTCAGGCCCTGGCGAGAGGAACTCGACCAGGCGTTCGAAGAAGTTGCGCTTGTCGCCCGCGGGGCGTCCCAGGCGTCGAGGGTGGGGGTCGGACATCGCTTGCGCGAGAAGTTTAGATCAGCGAAGGATACCCCAGCCCCGTGACAAGGCGTATCCAGGCCGGCCGAAGGCTTGACAAGATCGATACACTCGGCTCAACCCTTGAAACGCCGGCGCTCGCCCCCAGATCCCGGCACGCCCTTTTGCGACGGATTCCATCATGAGCCTCATTCCCGCCACCATCCTCACCGGCTTCCTGGGCAGCGGCAAGACCACGCTGCTCAAGCGCGTGCTCCACGAAGCCCACGGCCAGAAGATCGCCGTCATCGAGAACGAGTTCGGTGAGGAAAACATCGACAACGACATCCTGGTGGCCGACACGCAGGAGCAGATCATCCAGATGAGCAACGGCTGCATCTGCTGCACCATCCGGGAGGATCTGCGCTCCACATTGGCCGACCTGGCCGCCAAGCGCCGCAAAGGCGAGCTGCAGTTCGACCGCGTGGTGATCGAGACCACCGGCCTGGCCGACCCCGGCCCCGTCGCCCAGACCTTCTTCATGGACGACGAGATTGCCGAAAGCTACCTGCTCGACTCCATCCTGACCCTGGTGGATGCCAAGCATGCCCAGCACCAGCTCGACACCCGCCAGGAGGCCCGCCGCCAGGTGGGATTTGCCGACCAGATCTTCATCAGCAAGACCGATTTGGTCGAGCCCGACGCCGTGGAGGCCTTGGCCCACCGCATCAAGCACATGAACCCGCGCGCGCCGCAGCGTCGCGTGCACTTCGGCGAGGTGCCGATCGCCGAGGTCTTCGACCTGCGCGGCTTCAACCTGAACGCCAAGCTCGAGATCGATCCCGACTTCCTGAAGGAGGACGATCATGACCACCATCACCACCATGACCACGAGCATGGCGAGCACTGCGACCACCCGCACCATCACCATCACGACGATGACGTGAAGTCCTTCGTCTTCCGCTCGGACCGGCCCTTCCACCCGGCCAAGCTGGAGGACTTCCTGGGCGCCATCGTGCAGATCTACGGCCCGCGCATGCTGCGCTACAAGGGGGTGCTGCACATGCAGGGCACCGAGCGCAAGGTGATCTTCCAGGGGGTGCACCAGCTCATGGGCAGCGACCTGGGCCCGCAGTGGGCCGAGGGGGAGCCCCGCACCAGCAAGATGGTCTTCATCGGCCTGGACCTGCCTCAGGACATCTTCCGGCAGGGCCTGGAGCAATGTCTCGTCTGACCCACGATCGGGCCGGGGCGGGAAAACTCCCACGCACGATGACGCGAGATCGCTACAATCCGCGGCGCCCTTGGGGGTGTCCCCGGCGCCAGAAGGCCACTGGAACGGCCTCGTCCCAAGGTTCTTCGTCCCCGATTCCGACAAGAGCAGGTATATAACTGCCACTGCGAGGAGATGGAACGTGAGCAAGACCCCGGCCCAGCGAGCCCTACCAGCCAAGACGGCGGCCAAGAAGACCGCGGCCCCGACTCGCGCCAAGGCAGCCCCGGCCGCCAAGAAGACCGTCGAGGCCGCCCCGGCCAAGGCACCGGCCAAAAAGACCCCGGCGCCGCCCGCCCGCAGTCCGCTTGCGGCCGCACCGGCCAAGACCGGCGCTGCCAAGACGGCCCCAGCGCCCAAGCCCGCGGCCTCGGCCCGGCGGCCCGAGGCCCCGGCAAGCGCCCCGGTCCCGGCAGCCGCTGCGGCCGCACCGGCCCCCAGCCCCAGCCCGGCGAAGGCTTTTTCCCAATCCTCCGCCGGGCGAGCGTCCCTCTCAGCCACCATGAACAAGTCCAACGACGTCCTCGACCAACCCCGCGCAAGCCTCACCCCCCCCGATCCCAAGCTCGCCAATGCCTGGAAGACCAAGGCCGGCAAGGACCTCACCGATGCCGAGGTGCTGGCGATGCCCGAGTCGGAGTACATGAACGACAAGCAGCTCGAGTTCTTCCGCCACAAGCTGCTGTCGCTCAAGGAAGACCTGCTGAGCAATGCCGGCGAGACCACCGAGCACCTGCGCGAGGACACCTCGATCGTTCCCGACCCGGCCGACCGGGCCACGATCGAGGAAGAACACGCCCTGGAGCTGCGCACCCGCGACCGCGAGCGCAAGCTGCTCAAGAAGATCGCCCAGGCCCTGGCCCGCATCGACGCCGGCGACTACGGTTTCTGTGACGAAACCGGCGAACCCATCGGTCTGGGCCGCCTGATCGCCCGTCCCACCGCTACACTGTCCCTCGAAGCCCAGCAGCGCCGCGAGCTGAAGCAAAAGATGTTCGGAGACTGAACACGTCGGTCTCCCCCTGGTCATGTCGGATTCCAAGGACAACACCCCCGGTTTTTTCCGCAAGGTCGTCCGGTTCGTCGCCAATCCGACGACCGACTGGGCCGACCTGAGCCATCCGGCGGCGGAATCGCGGGAAAGCGAGTACGCCAAGTCCGAACTGAAGGCGATGATCGAGCGCAAGCGGCGCAACGATTTCGTGCGCAAGCGCGAGTTCGACATGCTGCGCAAGGTGCGCCGCGAGGGCCTCACCGACGCCAACGTGGGCATGCTCGATGCCACGTCCAACCTCGACGAGGTGGACCTGCGCGGCGCGCTCGTCCGCTCCGACGTGGTCGAGGTCAAGGCCAAGATCGACGAGATCGAGCAGCAGATGGTGGGCGAATCCATCGGCACGCGTCGCTCACCCTCGTTCTACAACGCCCCGACCCAGCCGGCCGCGCTGGACGGCCCCTCGACCCGCTCGCTCGGCGCCGAACCCGCGGCCGGACCCAGCGGTGCCGCAGCCCTGGGCGACAGCCCGGCCGGGCCGCCGGCGGTGGTCGTCGGCCCGGCAGACCCCCCGGCCCCCGTGGCGCCCCCGCAAGCCGCGCCCGCTGCGCTGGGCGAAGGCTTTGCGGTGGAAGTGAGCGAGGTCGTCCACGATCCCGAGCTCGACGAGGCGGTGATCGCCTTTGCTAACGCCGATTTCGACGCCTGTGAACAATCCCTGGTCGCCATGGTGCACCCCGGCGCCAGCCGTGCACAGCATGCCGACACCTGGATGGTGCTGTTCGACCTGTACCGCGCCACCGGCCAGCAGCCCAAGTTCGAGGGCCTGGCCCTGGACTACGCGCAGCAGTTCGGCTGGTCGGCGCCCCAGTGGTTCTCGTTGCCGCGCATGGTGGCCGAAGCCGCCGCCGAAGAGGCGCCGATGACCGGCGCGGCGCGGCTGGAAGGTCCCATCGGCTGGGTCTGCCCCGAGCAGCTCGACGTCGACGCGGTGGCGCGGCTGCGCTCGCAGAGCCTGCAGATGCCCCTGCCCTGGGTGCTGGACTGGAGCCCGCTGCGCCGTGTGGATGCCGAGGCCGCCGCGCAACTGAGCGAGCTGTTTCGCCATTGGGCGCGCGAGCCGCTGGAGATGCACTGGCTGGCCGGCGAGCAGTTGCTGCAGATCCTGTCCGACGCCGCCCCCACCGGCGTGCGCGATGCCGACCCGGCCCTGTGGCTGCTGCGTCTGGACGTGCTGCGCCTGGCCAACCGCCCCGACCAATTCGACGAGGTGGCGATCGACTATTGCGTCACCTACGAGGTCTCCCCGCCATCCTGGGAGGCTGCGCGCTGCGTGGTCAAGCTCGGCGGGGGCGCGGGCCTGCCCTCGGCCTCCACGGCCCCGCTGTCGGTGGTCAGCGACGTCTCCACCAGCTTCGTCGAGTCGCAGCTCGCCGATGAAGCCTTGGTGCAGGTGGCCTCACTGGAACTGTCGGGCCAGCTCGTTGGGGACATCTCCGAGACACTCAAGGGCCTGGATGCCCGCCTGGGCAATGCCTCGATCGTCCATGTCTCGTGCACCCGCCTGATCCGGGTGGACTTCATCGCCGCCGGTGACCTGCTCAACTGGGTGCTCAACCGCCGTGGCGAGAACCGCCACATCGTGTTCGAGGACACCCACCGGCTGGTGGCGCTGTTCTTCGGCGCCATGGGCATCACCGAGCATGCCCGGGTCAAGGTGCGCAACGTCTGAAAGGGTGCGCGCGTCTGCGGCCGCACGGCGGCCCCGGACCCGAAGGGGCCGCCGCCGCGCTTGAATCCTCCCCCATCTCCCCCATCTGAGACAGTCCATGGAACCCTTTCACGGCACCACCATCGTCAGCGTGCGCCGCGGCCACCAAGTCGCCCTGGGCGGCGACGGCCAGGTCACGCTCGGCCACATCGTCGTCAAGGCCTCAGCCCGCAAGGTGCGCAAGCTGTACCGCGACCAGGTCCTGGCCGGCTTTGCCGGCGCCACGGCCGATGCCTTCACGCTCTTCGAACGCTTCGAGGCCAAGCTGGAGAAGCACCAAGGCCACCTCGTGCGCGCCGCCATCGAGCTCACCAAGGACTGGCGCACCGACCGCGTGCTGCGCCGCCTGGAAGCCATGCTCGCCGTGGCCGACCGCGAGACCTCGCTGATCATCACCGGCAATGGCGACGTGCTGGAACCCGAGCACGGCATCATCGCCATCGGCTCGGGCGGCGCCTACGCCCAGGCGGCCGCCCGTGCCCTGCTGGAGCACACCGAGCTGGCCGCGCCCGAGATCGTCAAGAAGTCGCTCGAGATCGCCGGCGACCTGTGCATCTACACCAACCACCACCACACGATCGAGGTGCTGGGATGAGCGCCATGACGCCCCAGGAGATCGTCTCCGAACTCGACCGCCACATCATCGGCCAGCAGCAGGCCAAACGCTCGGTGGCCATCGCGCTGCGCAACCGCTGGCGCCGCCAGCAGGTGGATGAGAAGCTGCGCCCCGAGATCACGCCCAAGAACATCCTGATGATCGGCCCCACCGGCGTGGGCAAGACCGAGATCGCGCGCCGCCTGGCCCGCCTGGCCGATGCGCCCTTCATCAAGGTGGAGGCCACCAAGTTCACCGAGGTGGGCTATGTGGGCAAGGACGTGGACTCCATCATCCGCGACTTGGTGGACATGTCGGTCAAGCAAACGCGCGAGGCCGAGATGCGCAAGCTGCGCTCGCGCGCCGAGGATGCCGCCGAGGAGCGCATCCTGGACGTGCTGGTGCCTGCGCCGCGCAGCGACTTCGGCCTGGCCCCCGCCTCGACCCCCGACAGCCCCGCGCGTCAGACCATGCGCAAGCGCCTGCGCGAAGGTCAGCTCGACGACAAGGAAATCGAAATCGAGGTGGCTGACCCCCGCCCCGCGCTGGAGATCATGGGCCCACCGGGCATGGAGGAGATGACCGAGCAGTTGCGCGGCCTGTTCTCGCAGTTCGGCGCGGCCAAGCGCAAGACCCGCAAGCTCAGAATCGCCGAGGCGCTGAAGCTGCTGGTGGACGAGGAAGCCGCCAAACTGATCAACGAGGACGAGATCCGCACCCGCGCGCTGGCCAATGCCGAGCAGAACGGCATCGTCTTCATCGACGAGATCGACAAGGTGGCCTCGCGCTCGGACGTGGGCGGTGCCGACGTGTCGCGCCAGGGCGTGCAGCGCGACCTGCTGCCGCTGGTGGAGGGCACGACCGTCAACACCAAGTACGGGATGGTCAAGACCGACCACATCCTCTTCATCGCCTCGGGCGCCTTCCACCTCAGCAAGCCCAGCGATCTCATCCCCGAGCTGCAGGGGCGCTTCCCGATCCGCGTCGAACTGGGGCCCCTGTCGGTGGAGGACTTCGAGGCCATTCTGACGCAGACCCATGCCAACCTGACGCGCCAGTACCAGGCCCTGCTCGCCACCGAGGGCGTGACACTGGAGTTCACGCCCGAGGGCATTCGCCGCATCGCGCAGATCGCCTACGAGGTGAACGACCGCACCGAAAACATCGGTGCGCGCCGCCTGTCCACCGTGCTCGAAAAGCTCCTCGACGAAGTCTCCTTCGAGGCCAGCCGGCTCGAAGGCCAGACCGTCACGATCGACGCCGCCTACGTGGACGCCCGGCTGGCCGAGCTGGCGAAAGACGAGGATCTCTCGCGCTACATCCTCTGAGTAACCGTCTTCCGAATCAAGCAGTGTGAAGCGGCAGGCTCAGAGCGCCCGCTTGGCTTGCGCGCGTCGATGCGCGATGTGCAGCAGGCCGTCGAAGATCAGCGTCTCGACCAGCTCGAATTCCTGGCCCAGGTGGGGGGCCATCTTCCATCCCGCCCCCCCGGTCAGCCAGCACGAAGGCGGCTCGCCGCAGCGCTCGGTGAGGTTGTGGTACATCCGGTCGATCGCCCCGGCGATCGCGAAGGTGCCGCCGGTGGTCAGTGCATCGCTGGTGTTGGTGGGGAAGTCGCGCACCTCCCCGGTGGGCACGCGCAGGCCCGCCGTGCCGCTTTCCAGCGCGCGCAGCATGATGCCGTGGCCGGGCAGGATGAGGCCTCCAAGGAAGTGGCCGCTCGCATCCAGCGCATCGACGGTCACGGCCGTGCCCACCATCACCACCAGCGCCGGACGCGGCCGACCGCCGTTGAGCAGGTGCCAGCGCGCGCCGATCATCGCAACCCACCGGTCCGCGCCCAGGCGCGACGGATGGTCGTAGCCGTTGATGACCTCGTCCTCCTGGCTGCTGGCGACCACCCACACCGGGGGGAAGTCCCACAGCTCCTCGATCTGCTCTTCGACGCGGCGACGCACCGCATCGCTGGCCACGCAGCAGCCGATCATCGCCTCAGGCGCGGCCAGGTCCTTCCACTCGTCCTCGGCCAGGGTGTCGATGTTCTCGATGAACACCGCCCCATGCGCCAGCAGGCGCGCGCCGGGGTGCATGGCGTCGTAGACGGCCCACTTCAGGCGCGTGTTGCCGATGTCGATGGCGAGGAAGCTCATGGGGTGGCATTATGGGTGCGATGGGCGCCGGGCGTGCGCCCCACAGGAGACATCATGGCCCCGCCCCGCTTCCCGGTCCTGAAGGATCCGCGCTTCGAAGGCTGGCATTTCCACCAGGCCGACGGCCGCGACGGGCGAGCACCGGTGCATCTGGAGCGGCTGTCTGCGGCGGACAAACCCTTTGCCAACGGCCCGAAGAACGGCGACCGGGAGCGCGTGGAGCAATTGGCCGAGGAGCTCGACCTGCTGCAGGAGCATTTCTATGCGGACGGGCGTCACAAGCTGCTGGTGGTGTTGCAGGGCATGGACACCAGCGGCAAGGACGGCACGGTGCGCAGCGTGTTCGGCCGCATGAGCCCGCTGGGTGTGCACACCGTGGCCTTCAAGGCGCCCAACAGCACCGAACTGGCCTACGACTACCTCTGGCGCGTGCACCAGCGCGTGCCACGCGCCGGCGAGATCGTGATCTTCAACCGCAGCCACTACGAGGACGTGCTGGTGCCGGTGGTCGAAGGCTGGATCGATGAGGACGAGACGCAACGCCGCTACCGCCACCTCTGCGACTTCGAGCGCATGCTGGCCGAGACCGGCACCGTCATCGTCAAGTGCATGCTGCACATCTCGAAGGACGAGCAAAAGGAGCGCTTGCAGGCCCGCCTGGACGACGACCGCAAGCACTGGAAGTTCGACCCGCGCGACCTGCACGCCCGCGCCCGCTGGAACGACTACCAGCGGGCCTACGAGGCCGCCCTGGCCGCCACCGCCACCCCCTGGGCGCCATGGACGGTGGTCCCCGCCGATTCCAAGACCCACCGCAATCTGATGGTCGCCACGCTGATCCGCGACGTGCTCCAGGGCCTGGACCTGCGCTACCCGCGACCCGACTTCGACCCGAAGAGCATCCGGATCGACTGAAACCTAGGGTTATCCATAGGCCGGCGGCTTCAGGGGGCCGGTCTGCCAGACTTTGATGGCATGATTGACGTTGACGTAAACGTCAATTCGAGCCCCACCCCGTCCAACCCACAGGCTGTCCCGAGATGACCGACCTTTCCGCCGAATACCAGGCCCTGGCCGCGTACCGTCCGACCCACAAGGTGCGTTTCGTCACCGCCGCCTCGCTCTTCGACGGCCACGACGCCTCGATCAACATCATGCGGCGCATCCTGATGAGCATGGGGGCCGAGGTGATCCACCTGGGTCACAACCGCTCGGTGGACGAGGTGGTGACCGCCGCCTTGCAGGAAGACGCCCACGGCATCGCGATCAGCTCCTACCAGGGCGGGCATGTCGAGTACTTCAAGTACATGGTGGACCTGCTGCGCCAGCGCGGGGGCGAGCACATCCAGGTTTTCGGCGGCGGCGGCGGCGTGATCGTGCCGACCGAGATCCGCGAACTGCAGGACTACGGCGTGGCGCGCATCTACAGCCCCGAGGACGGCCAGCGCATGGGGCTGCAGGGCATGATCGGCGAGATGCTGATGCGCGCCGACCAGGATCTTTCAGTGCACGCCCCGCGCGAGCTGTCCGCGCTGGAGGGCCATGATGACCGGGCCTGGCGCGCGCTGGCCCGGCTCATCACGGCGCTGGAGGCCGGCACAGTCCCTGCCGCGCTGCGCGAGGCTGTGCATCAGCGCGCGGCGCAGGCGCGCATCCCGGTGCTGGGCATTACCGGCACCGGCGGGGCGGGCAAATCCAGCCTCACCGACGAACTCATCCGCCGCTTGCGCCTGGACCAGGACGACCAGCTTCGCATCGCGGTCATCAGCATCGACCCGTCTCGGCGCAAGAGCGGCGGCGCGCTGCTGGGCGACCGCATCCGCATGAACGCGATCGGCCCGTGGCAGCAGGGCCCGCGCGTGTACATGCGCAGCCTGGCCACGCGCGAGGCCGGCAGCGAGATCAGCCAGGCCCTGCCCGACGTGGTGGCCGCCTGCAAGGTCGCCGGCTTCGACCTGGTGATCGTCGAGACCTCCGGCATCGGCCAGGGCGATGCGGCCATCGTGCCGCACGTGGACGTGCCCATGTACGTGATGACGCCGGAGTTCGGCGCGGCCAGCCAGCTCGAGAAGATCGACATGCTCGACTTCGCCGAGTTCGTGGCGATCAACAAGTTCGACCGCAAGGGGGCGCTGGACGCCCTGCGCGACGTGGCCAAGCAGGTGCAGCGCAACCGCGAGGCCTTCGGCCAGCGCCCCGAGGACATGCCCGTCTTCGGCACCATGGCCAGCCGCTTCAACGACGACGGCGTGACCGCGCTGTACCAGGCGCTGCGCCAGCGGCTGGCCGAGCTGGGCCTGCCGGTGAAGGAGGGCCGGCTGCCGGCGGTCTCGACCCGCCACAGCACCCACCAGAACCCCATCGTGCCGCCTGCGCGCACCCGCTACCTGGCCGAGATCGCCGACACGGTGCGCGGCTACAAGGCTCGGGCGCGCAAGCAGTCGGCCCTGGCGCGCGAGATCCAGCAGTTGCGCGAATCGGCACGCATGCTCAAGGAGGCCATCCCGGAGAAGAACAAGGCTGTGGAAGCCCTGCTCGAGCAGGCGCAGCGGCGCGAGGCCCAGCTCGAGCCGACGGCGAAAAAACTGTTGGCCCAGTGGCCGCAGATGCAGCAGGCCTACGCGGGCGACGAGTACGTCGTGAAGATCCGCGACAAGGAGATCCGCACCTCGCTCGTGCACACCACGCTGTCGGGCAACAAGATCCGCAAGGTCGCCCTGCCCAGCTTCGAGGATCATGGCGAACGCCTGAAGTGGCTGATGCTGGAGAACGTGCCCGGCTCCTTCCCCTACACCGCCGGTGTGTTTGCCTTCAAGCGCGAGGGCGAGGACCCCACCCGCATGTTCGCCGGCGAGGGAGACCCGGCACGCACCAACCGGCGCTTCAAGCTGCTGTCCGAAGGCATGCCGGCCAAGCGTCTGTCCACGGCCTTCGACTCGGTCACGCTCTACGGCGCCGATCCCGACCCGCGCCCGGACATCTACGGCAAGGTGGGCAACTCGGGCGTGTCCGTCGCCACGCTGGACGACATGAAGGTGCTCTACAGCGGCTTCGACCTGTGCTCGCCCCACACCAGCGTGTCGATGACCATCAACGGGCCGGCCCCCACCATCCTGGCGATGTTCATGAACACCGCCGTCGACCAGCAGCTCGACAAGTTCCGCGCCGACAACGGCCGCGAGCCCACCGACGACGAAGCCCAGAAGATCCGAGAGTGGGTGCTGGAGAACGTGCGCGGCACCGTGCAAGCCGACATCCTGAAGGAAGACCAGGGCCAGAACACCTGCATCTTCTCCACCGAGTTCAGCCTGAAGGTCATGGGCGACATCCAGGAGTACTTCGTGCACCACAAGGTGCGCAACTTCTACTCGGTGTCCATCAGCGGCTACCACATCGCCGAAGCCGGCGCCAACCCGATCAGCCAGCTCGCCTTCACGCTGGCCAACGGCTTCACCTTCGTGGAAGCTTACCTGGCCCGTGGCATGCACATCGACGACTTCGCGCCCAACCTGTCCTTCTTCTTCAGCAATGGCATGGACCCTGAGTACACCGTGCTGGGCCGCGTGGCGCGGCGCATCTGGGCCGTGGCGATGAAAGAGAAGTACGGCGCCAACGAGCGCAGCCAGAAGCTCAAGTACCACATCCAGACCAGTGGCCGCAGCCTGCACGCGCAGGAGATCGCCTTCAACGACATCCGCACCACGCTGCAGGCGCTCATTGCCATCTACGACAACTGCAACAGCCTGCACACCAACGCCTACGACGAGGCCATCACCACCCCCACCGAGGAATCGGTGCGCCGTGCGATGGCCATCCAGCTCATCATCAACCGTGAATGGGGCCTGGCCAAGAACGAGAACCCCAACCAGGGCGCCTTCATCATCGACGAGCTGACCGAACTGGTGGAAGAGGCGGTACTGGCCGAGTTCGAGAAGCTCGCCGAGCGCGGCGGTGTGCTCGGGGCGATGGAGACCGGCTACCAGCGCAGCAAGATCCAGGAGGAATCGCTGCACTACGAGATGCTCAAGCACACCGGCGAGCTGCCCATCATCGGCGTGAATACCTTCCGCAACCCGTATGGCGACCCCATTCCCGAGTCGCTGGAGCTGGCGCGATCGACCGAGGAGGAGAAGCAGTCGCAGCTGGCGCGCCTGCAGGACTTCCATGCCCGCCACGCCCACGAGGCGCCGGCCATGCTCGAGCGCCTGAAGCAGGCCGTGATCGACAACCGCAACGTCTTCGAGGTGTTGATGGATGCGGTGCGCTGCTGCTCGCTGGGCCAGATCACCCACGCGCTGTTCGAAGTCGGCGGGCAGTACCGGCGCAACATGTGACCCCCTGTGCCGAGGGGTTGTCGGGCCTGGCCCCGCGGCCAAAATGGCAGGGTGCTTGCTATTGCCCTTCGATCACTGCCCTGGCTGCTGGCCCTGGCCGGCAGCCCAGCCCGGGCCGTGGTGGACCCGGCCACGGGCCGCTGGACGCCTGGCATCGGCGACCCCACCGTGATGGGCTGGCTGACCGTGCTGGCCTACCTGGGCGCGGCCGCGCTGGCCCTGGTGAACCTGCTGGCGGCGCGACGCACCCGGCTGCCATGGCTCTACTGGGCCGTTGTGGCGGCCCTGATGGCCCTGCTGGCACTGAACAAGCAGCTCGATCTGCAAACCTGGTTCACCCAGCTCGGGCGCGACCTGGCCCTGGCCCAGGGCTGGTACGCGCAGCGTCGCATCGTGCAGGCCGGCTTCATCGTGGTGCTGGCCTGCGGGGCGGCCGGCGTCTCGGTGCTGCTGTGGCGCCAATGGCGCCGGCACTGGCAAGGCTACCGCCTCAGCGCGGTGGGTGTGGTGCTGCTGCTGGCGTTCATCGTGATCCGCGCCGCCACCTTCCATCACATCGACGAATGGCTCGGGTGGGGCCTGGCCGGCCTGAAGCTCAATCACCTGCTCGAACTGGGCGCCATCGGGCTGATCGCCGCCGGCGCCTGGCAGTGGCGCCGGTTCCATCGCAAAACGGTGCGCGAGTTCTTCCTGCGTCACCTCGGCGTGATGCGCTGAGCGCGATCACTCCTGCAGCGCGCGGAAGACCTGCCGCTGAAGACCCTGCAGGTCGAGTACGCGCACGCCGCCATATTCGATACGGATCAGGCCCTGGTCCTGCAGCACGTGCAAGGCCTCGTTGACCCGTTGGCGCGACAGTCCCACCAGCGCCCCCAGCTCCTGCTGGGTGATGCGCAGCAAGGTGCCCACGCCGGGATAGAGGACGGGATGGAAGAGCGCCGCCAGGCTGCGCGCCACACGGGCATCCGGGTCGTTCATGCGGTCGATCTCGCGCGCGGCGATGAACTGGCCCAGACGTTCGTTGAGCTGGCGCATCACAAAGCGGTTGAAGGGGATGCTGTTGTCTAGCAGCCAGTGGAAGGTCTCGATGTCCAGCCCCGCCACCAGGCTGGCCCGCAGGGCCTGCACGTTGTAGCGGTAGGGCTCGCGCTTGAGCAGCGTGCCCTCGCCGAACCAGGCGCCCGGCGGCAGGCCGGTAAAGGTGATGGGCGTGCCGGCCGAGGAATCATTGCTCATCTTGAGCAAGCCAGCGATCACACCGAACCAATAGGTGGGCGCACGCCCGATGCGGCACACCAGCTCCCCCGGTTCGGCCCGCACCACCTGGATCCGGGCGGCCGCCAGCGCGCGGTCGCCGTCGTCGAGATGCGCCAGCCAGGGCACGTCGGCCAGTTCGGCATCACTGGGCGAGCGGGCTCGGCGCAGCAGAGCACCGGCAGGCGGCAGGTCCTTGGACACGGCAACGGACACGGGTTATTCCCCAGGGGGGCGACCCTAGGATTGTCGTCAGAACGACAACACGACGTCAAACATCTTCCTAGCATCCCTGGCATGCGATGAGCCGGCAAGCGCCGGCCCCACCAGGAGACGACGGTGCAGACCACCTTTCCGAAGCTCATGCTCGAGCACGCGGCGCGCCGACCGGGCGCACCGGCCCTGCGCGAGAAGGAATACGGTATCTGGCAGACGATGAGCTGGGCCGAGCTGGCCGCGCTCGTGCGGCATCTGGCCGGCGGCCTGGCCCAGGCGGGCCTGCAGCGCGGCGAGCATCTCGTGGTGGTGGGCGAGAACCGTCCCCGCCTGTACGCCACGATGCTGGCGGCGCAGTCACTGGGCGCCGTTCCCGTGCCGCTGTACCAGGACGCGGTGGCCGCCGAGTTCGTCTATCCCATCAACAACGCCGAGGTCGCCTTCGCGGTCGTCGAGGACCAGGAGCAGGTCGACAAGCTGCTGGAGGTGCGCGAGCAATGCCCCCGGCTCGCACGCATCTGGTACGACGACCCACGCGGCCTGCGCAACTACCGCGAAAGCGGTCTGGACAGCCTCGATGCCCTCATCGAGGCCGGCCGCGCCTTCGACGCCCAGCATCCCGGCTTCTTCCAGGCCGAGGTGGACAAGGCCCGAGCCGAGGACGTCGCCGCGATGTTCTTCACCTCGGGCACCACCGGCAACCCCAAGGGCGTGGTCCACACGCATCACGCGCTGATCGACCGGGCCCTGGCCGGCGCGAAGTTCGACCGGCTCACAGAGCACGAGGAGGTGCTGGCCTACCTGCCGCCGGCCTGGATCGGCCAGAACTGCTTCAGCTATGCGCAGTGGCTCGTGTGCGGCTACGTGGTGAACTGCCCCGAGTCGGCCTCCACCGTGATGATCGACCTGAAGGAGATCGGCCCCACCTACTACTTCGCGCCCCCGCGCATCTTCGAAGGCCTGCTCACCAGTGTGATGATCCGCATGGAGGACGCCGGGCGCTTCAAGCGCTGGCTCTTCCACCACTTCATGGACGTGGCGCGCCGCGTGGGCCCGGCCCGCATGGACGGCAAACCCCTGTCGCTGGGCGAGCGTTTGGCCTATGCCCTCGGAGACCTGTTCGTCTACGGACCGCTGCGCAACAACCTCGGGATGAGCCGCATCCGCGTGGCCTACACCGCCGGCGAGGCCATCGGCCCAGACCTCTTCACCTTCTACCGCTCCATCGGCATCAACCTCAAGCAGCTCTATGGCTCCACCGAGACCGCCGTGTTCGTCTGCCTGCAACCCGACCACGAGGTCAAGGCCGACACCGTGGGCGTGCCCATCGAGGGCGTGGAGATCAAGCTCGATGCCAGCGGCGAGATCCTCATCCGTTCACCCGGCCTGCTCAAGGAGTACTACAAGAACCCCCAGGCCACCGCCGAGGTGAAGACGGCCGACGGCTGGTACCGCAGCGGCGACGCCGGCTTCCTCGACGCCACCGGCCACCTGAAGATCATTGACCGCGCCAAGGACGTGGGGCGCATGGCCGACGGCTCGATGTTCGCGCCCAAGTACATCGAGAACAAGCTCAAGTTCTTCCCGCACATCAAGGAGGCCGTGGCCTTCGGAGACAAGCGCGACAAGGTCTGCGCCTTCATCAACATCGACTTCGAGGCCGTGGGCAACTGGGCCGAAAAGCGCAACCTGCCCTATGCCGGCTACACCGACCTGGCACAAAAACCCGAGGTCTACGAGCTCATCCGCGAATGCGTCGAGAAGGTCAATGCCGACCTCGCCCAGGACGAGAAGCTCGCGGGCAGCCAGATCAGCCGATTCCTCATCCTGCACAAAGAACTCGACGCCGACGACGGCGAACTCACCCGCACGCGCAAGGTGCGCCGCAGCTACATCGCCGAGAAGTATGGCGTCCTGGTCGACGCGCTGTACGGTGGTAAGACCTCGCAGTACATCGAGACCCAGGTCAAGTTCGAGGACGGCCGCACCGGCGTCGTCAGCGCCGACCTGCGCATCGTCGACACCAAGACCTACCCTGCCGTGAAGAGGGCTGCCTGATGACCACTGCCACTGCTCTGCGCGCCCCCCTGCCGGTGGGCGATGACCTTCCGGCCGCCAACGATGCGGCTCCTCCCGTGGCCGGCCGCAAGATCGGCGACGTGATCCTGGATGTGCGCAACATCTCGCTGAGCTTCGGCGGCGTCAAGGCGCTCACCGACATCAGCTTCAACGTGCGTGAGCACGAGATCCGCGCCATCATCGGCCCCAACGGCGCGGGCAAGAGTTCGATGCTCAACTGCATCAACGGCGTCTACCAGCCCCAGCAAGGGTCGATCGTCTTCCGCGGCCAGACCTTCAAGCACATGAACTCACGCCAGGTGGCCGAGATGGGGGTGGCGCGCACCTTCCAGAACCTGGCCCTGTTCAAGGGCATGAGCGTGCTCGACAACATCATGACGGGCCGCAACCTGCGCATGAAGAGCAACATCTTCCTGCAGGCCCTGCGCTGGGGTCCGGCCGAGCGTGAGGAGATCGCCCACCGCGAATTCGTCGAACGCATCATCGACTTCCTGGAAATCCAGGCTTACCGCAAGACGCCCGTGGGGCGCCTGCCCTACGGATTGCAAAAGCGCGTGGACCTCGGCCGCGCGCTGGCCATGGAGCCCCAGGTGCTGCTGCTCGACGAGCCGATGGCCGGCATGAACGTGGAGGAGAAGCAGGACATGTGCCGCTTCATCCTCGACGTGAACGACGAGTTCGGCACCACCATCGTGCTGATCGAGCACGACATGGGCGTGGTGATGGACATCTCCGACCGGGTCGTGGTGCTCGACTACGGCAAGAAGATCGGCGACGGCACGCCCGACGAGGTGCGCCGCAACGAAGACGTGATCCGCGCCTACCTGGGCACCAGCCACTGAGGACTTGCGATGGGATTCTTCCTCGAAACCCTGTTCGGCGGCCTGATGGCCGGCATGCTGTACTCGCTCATCGCCCTGGGCTTCGTGCTCATCTTCAAGGCTTCGGGCGTGTTCAACTTCGCCCAGGGCGCGATGGTGCTCTTTGCGGCGCTGGCGATGGCGCGCTTCTCGGAATGGATCCCGCAATGGACAGGGATCGACAGCCGCCTGTTTGCCAACGTCGGCGCCTTCATCCTGGCCATGGCGGTGATGGTGGTCGTGGCCTGGCTCATCGAGAAGCTGGTGCTGGGCAAGCTCGTCAATCAGGAAGGCATCACGCTGCTGATGGCCACGCTGGGCATCACCTACTTCCTCGATGGCGCCGGCCAGACGATCTTCGGATCGGACATCTACAAGATCGACGTCGGCCTGCCCAAGGACCCGCTCTTCCTCTTCGAAAACACCTTCCAGGGTGGCGTGCTGATCGGCAAGGAGGATCTCTACGCCGCGGGCATCGCCGCCGCTTTGGTGATCGCGCTCACGCTGTTCTTCCAGAAGACCGGCACCGGACGGGCCCTGCGTGCGGTGGCCGACGACCACCAGGCCGCGCAGTCGATCGGCATTCCGCTCGGGCGCATCTGGGTCATTGTCTGGAGCGTGGCCGGCTTCGTGGCACTGGTGGCTGGAATCATCTGGGGCTCCAAGCTGGGCGTGCAGTTCTCGCTGTCGCTGGTGGCACTCAAGGCCCTGCCGGTGGTGATCCTGGGCGGCCTGACCTCGGTGCCCGGCGCCATCATCGGCGGGCTGATCATCGGTGTGGGTGAGAAGCTCTCGGAGATCTACCTCGGCCCGATGCTGGGCGGCGGCATCGAGATCTGGTTCGCCTACGTGCTGGCCCTCGTCTTCCTGCTGTTCCGGCCCCAAGGGCTGTTCGGCGAGAAGATCATCGACCGCGTCTGAGCGAGAAGGAGAACCAGATGCTCTACCGTGAAAACGGCCAGTTCAAGACCAGCTATGCGGCCGACCTGGCCATCTTCCCGATCCGGCAGGACCGCATCGCCATCGGCCTGATCCTTCTCTTTGCCGCCTTCGTGGTGCCGGCGTTCGCCTCGGAATACCTCTTTCGCGCCATCCTCATCCCCTTCCTGATCCTGTCGCTGGCCGCCCTGGGCCTGAACATCCTCGTGGGCTACTGCGGCCAGATCTCGCTGGGCACCGGCGCCTTCATGGCGGTGGGCGCCTATGCGGCCTACAACTTCCAGATCCGCATCGAGGGCATGCCGCTGATCGCCTCGCTGCTGATGGGCGGCGTGTGCGCCACGGCGGTGGGTGTGCTGTTTGGCATCCCCTCACTTCGCATCAAGGGCCTGTACCTGGCAGTGGCCACATTGGCGGCGCAGTTCTTCGCCGACTGGGCCTTCCTGCGCATCAAGTGGTTCACCAACCACTCGGCCTCGGGGTCGGTGTCAGTCTCCAACCTCGAAGTGCTGGGCTGGCGCATCGACACCCCGATGGAGAAGTACCTGTTCTGCCTGGTCTTCGTCGTGGTGTTCGCGC
This sequence comes from Caldimonas hydrothermalis, assembly GCF_056746695.1. Classification (NCBI taxonomy): domain Bacteria; kingdom Pseudomonadati; phylum Pseudomonadota; class Betaproteobacteria; order Burkholderiales; family Sphaerotilaceae; genus Caldimonas; species Caldimonas hydrothermalis. The sequence continues at coordinate 131,214 of NZ_JBWQXA010000006.1, forward strand.
TGCTGGCCAAGAACCTGGTGCGCAGTGCGATCGGACGCGAGTGGATGGCCATCCGCGACATGGACGTGGCCGCCAGCGTCATCGGCATCCGGCCGGTGTACGCCAAGCTCACGGCCTTTGCGGTGAGCTCCTTCATCGTGGGGGTGGCCGGCGCGTTGTGGGGCTTCGTGCACCTGAGCTCCTGGGAGCCGGCCGCCTTCAGCATCGACCGCTCCTTCCAGTTGCTGTTCATGATCATCATCGGCGGCTTGGGCTCCATCATGGGCAGTTTCTTCGGTGCGGCCTTCATCGTGGTGCTGCCCATCTTGCTCAACCAGGTGCCGCTGTGGCTCGGGGTGCCGATCTCCACGGCCCTGGCCTCGCACTTGGAGTTCATGATCTTCGGCGCCCTGATCGTCTTCTTCCTGATCGTCGAGCCTCACGGCCTGGCACGGCTGTGGTCCATCGGCAAGGAAAAGCTGCGCTTGTGGCCTTTCCCGCACTGAGTCCCCCCGGACGTTCCCTTCCTCGAACATCAACACGCACCCCGAGTGCATCCACCCCTAGGAGACAGGCATGAAACTCAAGTCGCTCGCTCTGGCCGCCACCCTGGCAGCCGCCGGTGCTGCCGCCCTGGTCACCACCACCGCGGCCCAGGCCCAGGCCCAGGCCCAGGCCAAGGAACAGTTCTTCCCCGTGCTGGTGTACCGCACGGGCGCCTATGCCCCCAACGGCGTGCCCTTCGCCAACGGCTATGTCGACTACCTCAAGCTCGTCAACGCCCAAGGCGGCCTCAACGGTGTGAAGCTGAGCTGGGAGGAATGCGAGACCGGCTACGCCACCGATCGTGGTGTCGAATGCTATGAGCGGCTCAAAGGAAAGAACGGTGGCGCCACCGTGTTCCAGCCACTGTCCACCGGTATCACCTTCGCGCTGACCGAGAAGGCCCCCGTCGACAAGATCCCGCTGATCACGGCCGGATACGGTCGCTCCGAGTCGGCGGACGGCGGCGTCTTCAAGTGGAACTTCCCGCTGCTGGGCACCTACTGGGTGGCCGCCGACATCCTGGTGCAGCATGTGGGCAAACAGCTCGGCGGCCTGGACAAGCTGCGCGGCAAGAAGATCGCGCTCGTCTACCACGACAGCCCCTATGGCAAGGAGCCCATCCCGCTGCTGCAGGAACGCTCCAAGATGCACGGCTTCGAGCTCATGACCATCCCCGTGACCCACCCGGGCGTGGAACAAAAGGCCGCCTGGCTGCAGATCCGCCAGCAACGGCCGGACTACGTCTTCCTGTGGGGCTGGGGCGTGATGAACTCGACCGCGCTGAAGGAGGCCGTGGCCACCGGCTACCCGCGCGACAAGATGTATGGCGTGTGGTGGGCCGCGGCCGAGCCCGATGTGAAGGACGTGGGGGATGCCGCCAAGGGCTACAACGGCCTGGCGATGCAGCATGGCACCGAGCCCAATGCCAAGGTCGTCAAGGACATCCTTGCCATGGTGCATGACAAGGGCCAGGGCACCGGCCCGCGCGAGGAGGTGGGCTCGGTGCTCTACATGCGCGGGCTCATCTCGGCCATGCTGGCCGTCGAAGGCGTCAAGCGCGCCCAGGAGAAGTACGGCCGCGGCAAGGTCATGACCGGCGAGCAGGTCCGCTGGGGCCTGGAGAACCTGGCACTCGACCAGAAAAAGCTCGACGCTCTGGGCTTTGCCGGCGTGATGCGCCCGGTCAGCACGTCCTGCAACGACCACATGGGATCGGCCTGGGCACGCATCCACACCTGGGACGGCACCAAGTGGAACTTCACCTCCGACTGGTATCAGGCCGACGAACAGATCCTCAAGCCCATGGTGAAGGCGGCGGCCGACAAGTACGCCGCCGAGAAGAAGCTCCAGCGCCGCACGCCCGCGGATTGCCAGTCTTGACCCACCCCCTACGCGCTACGCGCGCCCCCTGCGGGGGGCCGCGCTGGCGGGCCGGCGCAGCCGGCTGCGCGGCGCGTGCTCGATAAGGACGTCTCTCATGGCTACACCGCTACTCAACGTCAACGGCATCGAGGTCATCTACAACCACGTGATCCTCGTGCTCAAGGGCGTGTCGCTGCAGGTGCCCGAAGGGCGCATCGTTGCGCTGCTGGGCGGCAACGGGGCGGGCAAGACCACCACGCTGCGCGCGGTGAGCAATTTGCTCGCGGGCGAGCGCGGCGAAGTCACCAAGGGCTCGATCACGCTGCGCGGTGAGCGCATCGAGAAACTCACCACCGCCGACATGGTCGAGCGCGGCGTGATCCAGGTGATGGAAGGCCGGCACTGCTTCGGCCACCTCACCATCGAGGAAAACCTGCTGACCGGCGCCTACACCCGCAAGGACGGCAAAGCGGCGATCAACGCCACACTGGAGAAGGTCTACAACTACTTCCCCCGGCTCAAGACCCGCCGCCATTCGCAAGCCGCCTACACCTCCGGCGGCGAGCAGCAGATGTGCGCGATCGGCCGTGCGCTGATGGCCAACCCGAAAATGGTGCTGCTCGACGAACCCTCGATGGGCTTGGCACCGCAGATCGTCGAGGAGGTCTTCGAGATCGTGAAAGACCTCAACACCAAGGAGGGCACGACCTTCCTGCTGGCCGAGCAGAACACCAACATGGCGCTGCGCTATGCCGATTACGGCTACATCCTCGAAAACGGTCGCATCGTGATGGACGGCGAGGCCAAAGCCCTGGCCGAGAACGAGGACGTCAAGGAGTTCTACCTCGGCATGGGCGGCGGCGACCGCAAGAGCTTCCGCGACGTGAAGAGCTACAAGCGCCGCAAGCGCTGGCTGGCCTGACGATATGAGCGCCGACGACTTCTTTGCGTCACCGCCCTTCAAGCCCGATGCCGCTTTGGTGCAACTCAAGCGCAGCCTGCGTGAGCTGCGGCCGCTGCTCGAGCGCGGCGAAGGCTTCGAGCTGCAGGGGCAGCCGGTGCTGCAGCTCGGTGCGCAGGCGGATCACCTGCAGGTGCGCATCGCCAGGAAGCCCGCGCGCAGCCCGCAATGGGACACGCGCCAACTGAGGAACGCCGCCGAGGTGCGCAGCTTCATCGACGAAGTGAAGCGCCGCCTGGCCCGATGGAGTGAGGAATGAGCGCCACACCCGAGTTCTTTGACGCGCTGGAGACCCGCGACCCGGCCGAGCGCGAGACCGCGCTGATGGCGGCACTGCCCCGCCAGGTGGCCCATGCCCAGGCCCGGTCACCCGCCTTTGCCCAGATTCTCGAAGGCATCGACGCCCGCGCGGTGACGAGCCGCGAAGCCCTGGCCCGGCTGCCCGTGACGCGCAAGCACGAGCTGCTCGAACGCCAGAAGGCCCAGCGCAGCGCCGATGCGTTCGGCGGCTTTGCCACCATCGGCTGGCGCGGCATGGCCGGCGGCGCCGGCGCGCGCCGGGTGTTCCAGTCTCCCGGGCCCATCTACGAACCCGAGGGCGAGGCATCCGACTACTGGCGCATGGGTCGCGCCCTGTTTGCCGCGGGCTTCCGGCGCGGCGACCTCGTGCACTGCAGCTTCAGCTACCACCTCACCCCGGCCGGTTCGATGATGGAGACCGGCGCCCATGCCCTGGGCTGCACGGTCTTCCCCGGCGGAGTGGGCCACACCGAACTGCAGTTGCAGGCCATGGCCGAGCTGCGCCCCCAAGGCTATACCGGCACCCCCAGCTTCCTGAAGATCCTGCTCGACCGGGCACGCGAGACCGGCCTGAGCCTACCCAGCCTGCGCAAGGCCCTCGTATCCGGCGAGGCCTTCCCTGCGGCCTTGCGCGAGCACCTGCGTGAGCGGGGCATCGAGGGCTACCAGTGTTATGCCACGGCCGACCTGGGGCTCATCGCGTACGAAACCGCCGCACGCGAAGGCCTGGTGCTCGACGAAGGCGTCATCGTCGAGATCGTGCGCCCCGGCACCGGCGACCCCGTGGCCGACGGGGAGGTCGGTGAGGTGGTGGTGACCACCCTCAACCCCGACTACCCGCTGATCCGCTTCGGCACCGGCGACCTCTCGGCCGTGCTGCCCGGTCGCTGCCCCACCGGCCGCACCCACACCCGCATCCGGGGCTGGCTCGGGCGGGCCGACCAGACCACCAAAGTGCGCGGCATGTTCGTGCACCCGGGCCAGGTGGCAGAGATCGCCCGCCGACACCCCGAGCTGGGACGGGTGCGCCTGGTCGTGGAAGGCGAGATGGCCCAGGACCGCATGCGTCTGCACGTCGAATGCGCCCAGGCGCCCGAAGGGCTGGCCGATCGGGTGGCCGAGTCGATCCGCGAGGTGACCAAACTGCGCGGGGAGGTCGTCGTGGTGCCCCCCGGCAGCCTGCCCAACGACGGCAAGGTCATCGAGGACGCGCGCCGGTACGATTGAACCCGTCGTGCTGCACGGGGCCAGGGCAATCCCGCAGCCCGGCTTACGTAGTTTCCGTCATGGCGTGCGCGCGCCGCCGACCTACGATGCCTCGCTGTACGATTCCGCCTTTTGCCAACCCAGGAGATCAAGCCATGAAACGCCTGTTGCTGGCCGCCACCGCGGCCCTTGCCATGAGCGGCGTCGCTGCCCAGGACTTCCCCGGCAGCAAGCCCGTCACCTTCGTGGTGCCCTTTGCCGCAGGCGGTCCGACCGACAAGGTCGCACGCGACCTCGCCGAGGCAATGCGCAAGCCCTTGGGCGGCAACATCATCGTCGAGAACGTCGCAGGTGCCGGCGGCACGCTGGGCGGCACCCGCGTGGCCAAGGCCAACCCGGACGGCCACACCCTGCTGCTGTGGCACATCGGCATCTCCACCTCGCCGGCCCTGTACCGCAACCTGCAGTTCAAGCCGCTGGAGGACTTCGAATACCTCGGCCTGATCAACGAAGTGCCGATGACCCTGCTGGGCCGCCCCAACCTGCCGCCCAACAACTACGCCGAACTGGTCAAGTGGATCAATGAGAACAAAGGCAAGGTCAACCTGGCCAACGCCGGCCTGGGCGCGGCCTCGCACCTGTGCGGTCTGCTCTTCATGTCGCAACTCAAGGTGGACATGACCACCGTGCCCTACAAGGGCACCGGCCCGGCCATGACCGACCTGATCGGCGGCCAGGTCGATCTGATGTGCGACCAGACCACCAACACCACCCCCCAAATCGCCGCCGGCAAGGTCAAGGCCTACGCCGTCACCTCGCTGCAACGCCTGAACACGCCCGAGCTGCGCAACCTGCCCACGCTGGACGAGTCCGGCCTGAAGGGCTTCAACGTGAGCATCTGGCATGGCCTGTACGCTCCGAAAGGCACGCCCAAGCCGGTGCTCGACAAGCTGAACGCTGCGCTCAAGGAGGCGCTGAAGGATCCTGAATTCATCAAACGCCAGGCCGCCCTGGGGGCCGTGGTCGTCACCGACAACCGCGTCAACCCGGCCGAGCACAAGAAGTTCGTCGAGTCCGAGATCAACAAGTGGACCCCGGTCATCAAAGCCGCCGGCCAGTACGCCGACTGAACGGCCTCGCGACCTGAACACACGGCCCGCCTCGGCGGGCCGTTGTACTTGACGCCTCGTCAGCCCACCGTCAGCGGAATCGTCACCGGCCCATCGTTGATGAGGTGCACCTGCATGTCCGCACCGAAGACGCCGGCGGCCACCGGGGTGTGGCGCGCGCGGGCGCAGGCCAGGACCTGCTCGTACAGCGCCCGCCCCTGCCCGGCGGGCGCCGCCCCGGTGAAGCTGGGCCGGTTGCCGCCCGACACGTCCGCGGCCAGGGTGAACTGAGAAACGATCAGCAGGCCACCGCCCACGTCCACCACGCTGCGGTTCATCTTGCCGGCCTCGTCGCCGAAGATGCGCAGCTTGAGCAGCTTGTCCACCAGGCGCGCTGCCTGGATCTCGGTGTCCTGGGGCTGTGCGCACACCAGCACCAGCAGGCCGCGGCCGATCGCACCGACCACCTCGCCGGCCACTTCCACATGGGCTTGCCGCACCCGCTGCACCAACGCCAGCATCAGGTCTCCTTCGCCGCCGCCTCGTGCAGCCCCACCGGCTCCACCGACTGGGGCAGCAGCTCGATCGTCACCTTCAGGCCCGGCACCGCATCGGTCAGCGCGCGCTCGACCTCGGAGCGCCGGGCCGCGGCCAGCGACAGGCTCCAGCGCCCAGGCACGTGCATGTGGAACTCGCAGAACTTGTAGCGCGCCGCCCGCCGCGTGCGCAGGTGATCGAAGCGGATCTCCTCGCTGGCCAGCCCCGCCAGCACCCTCTGAATCACCGCCCGCTCGGATGCGCCCAAGGCCCGGTCCATCAGCCCGTCGATCGATCGGCGCAGCAGGCTCCAGGCCTCGCGCGTGATGTTCAGTGCCACCCCGATGGCCAGCACCGGATCCAGCCAGAGCCAGCCGGTCACCGGCACCAGCAGCACCCCACCGGCCACGCCGATCGAGGTCCACACATCGGTCATCAGGTGGCGGCCGTCGGCCTCCAGCGCGATGGAGTCGTGCTCGCGCGCGGCGCGCAGCAGCATCCAGGCCACGCCGCCGTTGATCAACGAACTGACCACCGACAGCACCACCCCCAGGCCCAGCGCTTCCAGGGGTTCGGGAGCCAGCAGGCGCTGCACCGCCGCCCAGATGATGGCCAGCGCCGCCCCCAGGATGAGCAGGCCCTCGAAGCCGCTGGAGAAGTACTCGGCCTTGCCATGACCGAAGGGGTGTTCGTCGTCGGCCGGCGCGTGAGCAATCGTCACCATCGCCAGCGCGAAGACGGCCGCGGCCAGGTTGACGAAGGACTCCATCGCATCGGACAGCAGGCCCACCGACCCGGTGAACCACCAAGCCGCCGTCTTCAGCGCGATCGTGACCACCGCCGCGGCGACAGACCACTGCAGGTAGCGGGCGACCTTCATCACAGCGGCCTACCGGCCAGGCTCAGGTGAGCGTCACGCGCGCGAACTTGCGCTTGCCCACCTGCACGACGAAGCGGCCCGGCTGGACCTTCAGGGCCTTGTCGGACACCACGGCGCCGTCGATGCGCACGCCGCCCTGCTCGATCAGGCGCAAGGCCTCGCTCGTGGATGGCGCCAGCCCCGCCTGCTTGAGCAGGGCCCCGATGCCCAGCGGCGCCCCGGCAAGCTGCACCTCGGGCATCTCGTCGGGAATCCCTCCCTTGGACCGGTTGACAAAGTCCTGTTCGGCCGCATCGGCCGCGGCGGCACTGTGGAACCGAGCGGTGATCTCCTTGGCCAGCATCACCTTGGCGTCGCGGGGGTTGCGACCGGCTTCGACCTCGGCTTTCAGCGCGGCGATCTCAGCCTCACTGCGAAAACTCAGCAAAGTGAAGTACTTCCACATCAGCGTATCGCTGATCGACATCAGCTTGCCGAACATGTCGTTGGCCGGTTCGGTGATGCCAATGTAGTTGCCCTTGGACTTGGACATCTTCTCGACGCCGTCCAGGCCCTCGAGCAGCGGCATGGTCAGGATGCACTGCGGCTCCTGGCCATACTCCTGCTGCAGGTGGCGGCCCATCAGCAGGTTGAACTTCTGGTCGGTGCCGCCCAGCTCCAGGTCGCTTCGGAGCGCCACCGAGTCGTAGCCCTGCATCAGCGGGTAGAGGAACTCGTGCACCGAGATCGGCGTGCCGGCCTTGAAGCGGTCGTGGAAGTCGTTGCGCTCCATCATGCGCGCCACGGTGTACTTGGCGGCCAACTGGATCATGCCGCGCGCCCCGAGCGCATCGCTCCACTCCGAGTTGTAGCGGATCTCGGTCTTCTCCGGGTCGAGCACCAGGCTGGCCTGGCGGTAGTAGGTCTCGGCATTGGCGCGGATCTGCTCGGCCGTCAGCGGCGGACGGGTGGAGTTGCGCCCGGACGGGTCGCCGATCATCGAGGTGAAGTCGCCAATCAGGAAGATCACCGTGTGGCCCAGGTCCTGGAGCTGGCGCATCTTGTTCAGCACCACGGTGTGGCCCAGATGGATGTCCGGCGCCGTCGGGTCCAGGCCGAGCTTGATGCGCAATGGCACGCCAGTTGCTTCAGAACGGGCCAGTTTGTTCAGCCAGTCTTCCTGCGGCAACAATTCCTCGCAACCGCGTAACGAGATGTTCATCGCCTCGCGCACTTTGTCAGTCACGGGGTAGCGCGGTGTCAAGGTGGACGAGGAAGGACTGCCCGAAGCGGAAGACTGAGCCGAAGAGGTGGACATACGGGTTATTTCAGAGGGTTGTCGCGAGAGGCGGTTGATATACTCCAACGCTTTAAAAACAGCCCCTGGCAGGCGCCTTGGATTCTAGTGGAGCGGCAAAGGCCCTCCGCTGGTGACCAGGGGGGTTCAACTCGCGGGCGGGGCCCCGGCCGGTGAGACCGGCGCGGCGTGTCGCTCCTCAGCAGTCAGAAGATCCGTGAAGTTGTTGGAGTCTTGGGAGCGCCACGCGCGCCGCGCCGCCACGTGGGCGCATCGTCATCATCGCGGGCTGGCCGGTGTCGTGCTGGCCGCCCTGTTCGGCACGGCCATCACCGCCTTCGGAGTGGCGCCGCTCGCCCCCGATGCCGCCGATCTGCCCAAGCGCCTGATCGCCGAGCAGGTCGAGCCGCCGGACTGGCAGGCCCAGCTCGAAGCGCTGGGGGAGTTCGAGCTGCAACTCACCCGCAACGACCTCACCCGCGCCACCGACACCGTCGACACCCTGCTGGCCCGACTGAACGTCACGGACGCCCAGGCGGCCGCCTTCCTGCGCAACGACCCCGTCGCGCGCCGCCTGATGCAAGGCCGCGCGGGCAAGATGGTACAGGCCCAGGTCGGCCCTTCGGGAGAGCTGCATCGGCTCATCGCCCGCTACCCGGCCGAAAAGGCCGAGCAATACGCCACCCATTTCACCCGCCTGACGGTCGAGCGCTCGGGCGAGAGCTTTGCAGCCCGCATCGAGCAGGCCGAACTGAACAGCCAGGTGGCCCTGCGCAGCGGCACGATCGAAAGCTCGCTGTGGGCGGCCACCGCGGCCTCGCAGATCCCCGACACCGTCACCATCCAAATGGCGGAGATCTTCGCCAACGAGATCGACTTCCGGCGCGACCTGCGCCGCGGCGACTTCTTCGCCGTGATCTTCGAATCGCTCGAAGCCGATGGGGAGCCCATCACTTGGAACCAGGCGGCCGGGCGCGTGCTGGCCGCCCAGTTCACCAACGCCGGCCGGGTGCACGAGGCCTACTGGTTCCGCGATCCGGTGCTGGGCAATGCCGCCTACTTCGACCGCAAGGGTGAGAGCCTGCGGCGCGCCTTTCTGGCCTCGCCGATGGAGTTCTCGCGGGTGTCCTCGGGCTTCGCGATGCGCTTCCACCCCATCTTGAAGACCTGGCGCCGCCACCTCGGGGTGGATTACGCCGCGCCCACCGGCACCCCGGTGCGCACCGTGGCCGATGGCGTGGTCGAGTTCGCCGGCTGGCAAAACGGCTATGGCAACGTGATTTTCATCCGGCACACGGGCGGGCGTGTCACCGTCTACGCCCACCTGAGCCGCATCAACGTGCGCCAGGGCCAGCGCGTCGAGCAGGGCCAGCACATCGGTGCCGTGGGCGCCACCGGTTGGGCCACCGGCCCGCATCTGCATTTCGAGATCCGCGAGAACGGCCAGCATGTGGACCCGCTGCGCGTGGCCCGCAGCTCCGAGGCCTTCTCGATCGCCCCGGCCTCGCGCACGCAGTTCCAGGCCCAGGCCCTGGCCTTGCGGAACCAGCTCGCCCTGGCCTCTCAGCAGCAATTCGCCCAGGCTGAATGACCGAGCCAGCCCCCAGCGACGAGGCGGCGCCCGGCGAGGTGGTCCTCGGCCTGATGTCAGGCACCTCGCTGGACGGGGTGGATGGCGTGGCCGTGCGCTTCGGCCGCGGCGAGCCGCCAGCCCTGCAAGTTCTCGCCCATGTCGCCGAGCCGCTGGATGCGACCTTGCGCGAGGAGCTGCTGGCCCTGAACCGCCCCGGCGACAACGAACTGCACCGTGCGGCGCTGGCCGCCAACGCCCTGGCCAGGGTCTATGCCGGCGTGGTGCGGCGGCTGCTCGATGCCCTGCCGGCATCGCTGCGCGGGGCCGTGCGGGCCGTCGGCGCCCATGGCCAGACGGTCCGGCACCGGCCGGGCGAATTCGATGGGCATGGCTATACCGTGCAGCTCCTGAATGCCGCCTTGCTGGCCGAGCTCTGCGGCCTGGACGTGGTGGCCGACCTGCGCAGCCGCGACGTGGCCGCCGGGGGCCAGGGTGCCCCGCTGGTGCCGGCCTTCCACGCCGCCTGTTTCGCCCGGCCCGGCGCCTGGGTGGCCGTGCTCAACCTGGGCGGCATCGCCAACCTCAGCCTGCTCGGCCCGCAGGGTGAGGTGCGCGGCTTCGACTGTGGTCCGGGCAATGTGCTGCTGGACGCGTGGTGCCAGCGCCATCTCGGACAACCGTATGACGCGCAAGGCCGCTGGTCGGCCCAGGGCCGGGTGCTGCCCTGGCTGCTCCAGGCGCTGCAGGCCGAACCCTGGCTGGCTGCGCCTGCGCCCAAGAGCACCGGGCGCGACCTCTTCCATGCCGACTGGCTGCAGGCCCGGCTCGACGCCGGGCCGCCTTGCGCACCGGTGGACGTGCAGGCCACGCTGTGCGAGTTCACGGCCACCTGTGCTGCCGACCACCTGCAGCGCCATGCCCCGGCCACACAGGAACTGATCGTCTGTGGCGGCGGCGCGTTCAACACCGACCTGCTGGCTCGGCTGCGCGCGCGGCTGCCGGGCATGGTGGTGCGGGACTCCGGACAACACGGCCTGCCCCCGCTGCAGGTGGAGGCGGCCGCCTTCGCCTGGTTGGCCCGCGCGCGCCTGCAGGGTCGAGCGGGCAACCTGCCCGCCGTCACCGGGGCGTCCGGTCCGCGCGTGCTGGGCGCCCTGCACCACGCCTGAAGCCCCGAAGCCCCCCCAAAACGAACGGCGCGCCCGAGGGCGCGCCGCACAGGATCGGAGAAGGAGCGGCTCAGACCGAGAAGCTCGAACCGCAGCCGCAGGTGGTCGTGGCGTTCGGGTTTTTGATCACGAACTGGGCACCCTGCAGGTCTTCCTTGTAGTCGATCTCGGCGCCGACGAGATACTGCAGGCTCATCGCATCGATCAGCAGGGTGACGCCGTTCTTCTGCATCTGCGTATCGTCTTCGTTGACGACCTCGTCGAAGGTGAAGCCATACTGGAAGCCCGAACAACCGCCCCCCTGCACGAACACGCGCAGCTTCAGGTCGGGGTTGCCTTCCTCGTCGACGAGCTGCTTGACCTTCTCGGCAGCGCTGTCAGTGAAGATCAGCGGGGCGGGCATCTCGGCGGTGGGGGTTTCAAGGACGGCACTCATGCAAACTCCTGGTGGGCCGACGCGGCCCGGTGACCGGATTATCCGTTATTGGACGCCAGCTTCAACGCAGCAGCCCCGCTGCCGGCCGACTCGGCGGCCGGCCCGGGCGCATCGCCCTTGAGCGGGTGCAACTCCCCGTCGATCGTGGCCCCCTGGTGCATCTCCAGGGATTCGTAACGCACCGGCCCGATGATGCGGGCACGCGGCTGCAATTCGAGCAGGTCTTCGGCCTCCACGGGGCCCTCGACGATCCCGTTGATGATGACATGGCCGGCCTTGACCTTGCCGCGGACCCGGGCTTTCTCGCTGATGACCAGCACACTCGGCGCCTCGCCCTGGGCCACAACGTCGCCCAGCACTTCGCCGTCGATGCGCAGCCCCTCGGCGAAGGCGACGCGCCCTTCGATGCGGGTGCCCTCGCCGATGAGGGTGCGGATGGGGGGCTGCTTCTTGCGTCCGAACATGGTGCTCTCCAACGTGGTGGCCACCCGAGGCGGCAGCGGCAAGGTGCCGCCTGGGTTGCTCGTGCGAATGTCGATGTCCCGCCCGGCCCTGGCCTGGCTGCGGCACGCACGCCCGCCGCGGGCTTGTTCCCAGCGGCGCTGCGGCTTCAGAGCTTGAGCGTCTGCTGAGCCCGCACCGTGCCGTCGGCATCGGTCACGCGGACTTCGAGTTGTTGTACCACGGCCGTCGGCGGAAAGTCGATGATGCCCTGCACACGTTTGTAATGTTTTACGACCACGGCACGCGCCCCTTCCGCCCGGGTCTGGCTCCACGGCCGGCCGTCGAGCGTGCCCACGAGCCGGATCTCGTAGAGCCCGCGGAATTCAGGCTGGGTGCGGCCGTTTTGCATGATGAGCAATTGGTAACGCATCTGCCCGGGCTGGGCAACCTCGGCCTGCAAACCCCGCACCGCCAGCGGCCCGCCGGTGGCCGGCAGCAGACGCTCGAAGAACCCCAGGTCGTCCTGCAAGGCCAGGTTCTCGGCTTCGAGCTGCCGCATCTGCTCGGCCAGGCGTTCCTGGGCGGCGCGCTCCATCTTCAGCAGGCTTTCGGCCGCATTGGCAATCGACTGGGCCTGGTCGCGCTCCTCGCGCAACTGGCGCAGTTCGGCCTGCAGGCGCGCCAGCTCGGCGCGCTCGACCCGGTCAAGCCCGGCGATGTCCTTGCCGAACTCGAAGGCCCACAGCGCGATGGCGCCGGAAAAGCCCAGCACCAGCGCCAGGGCGGCCCAGCGCAGCGGCCAGGGCAGATGGCTGCGCACGATCATGCGCGGGGCACTGACCGACAGCCGCCGCCTGATCAGCTTCCAGCGCAAGCGCGGTCTCCGACGACGCGGTTCAAGGCAGCACCGGCACTTGCAGCAGGCCGGTGGTTTCGTCCAGGCCGCACATCAGGTTCATGCACTGCACGGCCTGACCCGAGGCGCCCTTGGTGAGGTTGTCTTCCACGACCAGCACCATGGCCAGGTCGGGTGCGGGCTTGTGCACCGCGATGCGCACGAAGTTGGAGGCGCGCACCGAGCGGGTCTCGGGCGCCGAGCCGGCCGGCATCACGTCCACGAAGGGTTCGTGGCGGTAGTGGTCCTCGAACAGGGCCTGCAGGTCGGTTTGCTGGCCAGTGGGCGTCAGACGGGCGTAGAGCGTGGAGTGGATGCCGCGGATGGCCGGGATCAGGTGCGGCACGAACACGCAGTGCACCTCGGAAGAGCCCGGGGCCACGCCGGCGATCACGCGCAACTGCTGATTGATCTCGGGCCCGTGGCGGTGGCCCTTGACGCCATAGGCCTTGAAGTTGTCGGACGCTTCGGCCAGCAAAGTGTGCACCTCGGCCTTGCGGCCCGCGCCCGACACCCCCGAGGCACAGTTGGCGATCAGGTGGGCTGCATCGACCAGACCCGGCGTCTTGAGCAGCGGCGCAAAGCCGAGCTGGACGCTGGTGGGATAGCAGCCGGGGTTGCCGACGATGCGAGCCTTGCGGATGGCCTCGCGATGCAATTCGGGCAGTCCGTAGACCGCCTCGGCCAGCAGGTCGGGGCAGGCATGGGGCATGCCGTACCAGCGCTCGAACTCGGCCGTGTCTTTGAGGCGGAAGTCGGCCGCCAGGTCGATGATCTTGACGCCCGCGGCCAGCAGCTCGCGCGCCTGCGCCATCGCCACGCCATGGGGGGTGGCGAAGAACACCACATCGCATTCGTTCAGCCGGGCCTCGTCGGGCGTGGTAAAGGCCAGGTCCACCCGGCCGCGCAGCGAGGGGTACATGTCGGCCACCGGCATGCCCGCTTCCTTGCGCGAGGTGATGGCGGTGATCTTCACCTGGGGATGCTGCGACAGCAGGCGCAGCAGCTCGACGCCCGTGTAACCCGTTCCCCCGACGATACCAACCTTGATCATGGACCGCTCTCCAGCGAAGAATTGTTCATTGTAGAAGCACAAAAGCCACCCGAAGGCGGCTTTTGCGATCTGTTTCCCCTCAGCGGCCACCGCAGATTCGGCGGCACCGGTCCGCCTGAGGCGCCCCCTAGAGGGGGCGGCCGCAGGCCGCAGGGGGTGGGGGGCGTCTCAGCGCTTGCTGAACTGCTTACGACGGCGGGCGCCGTGCAGACCGACCTTCTTGCGCTCGACCTCGCGGGCGTCGCGGGTCACGAAACCGGCCTGGCTGAGCGCGGGCTTGAGCGCCGCGTCGTAGTCGATCAGGGCGCGGGTGATGCCATGACGCACCGCACCGGCCTGGCCGGACTCACCGCCGCCATGCACGTTGACTTTGATGTCAAAGGCGCCATCGTTGTTGGTGAGCACCAGGGGCTGCTTGACCACCATGATGGAGGTCTGGCGGCCGAAGTACTGGTCCACCGGGCGGCCGTTGACCAGGATCTGGCCGGTACCCTTCTTCAGGAAGACGCGGGCCACCGACGACTTGCGCCGGCCCGTGCCGTAGTTCCAATTGCCGATCATCGCCGCTCCTTAGATTTCCAGCGTCTTGGGCTGCTGGGCGGTGTGCGGGTGCTCGGCCCCGGCATACACCTTCAGCTTCTTGATCATCGCGTAGCCCAGGGGGCCCTTGGGCAGCATGCCCTTGACCGCCTTTTCCAAGGCGCGGCCGGGATGCTTGGCCTGCATGTCCTTGAACTTGGTGGCGTAAATGCCGCCCGGATAGCCGGAGTGACGGTAGTAGATCTTGTCCTCGGCCTTGTTGCCGGTGACGCGGATCTTGTCGGCGTTGACGACGATGATGTAGTCGCCCGTGTCGACGTGGGGCGTGTAGATGGGCTTGTGTTTGCCACGCAGGCGCAGAGCGACTTCGCTGGCCACTCGTCCGAGCACCTTGTCGGTGGCGTCGATCACAAACCAATCGTGCTTCACGTCAGCGGGCTTGGCGCTGAAGGTTTTCATGGAAGTTCCGATCAGTGAGGTCCAACCCTGGAAGCTCCGCGCAGGCGGTCGGTGCTGCTTGTGGTTTGCAGCCTCTTAGGCCCTGGGGCACGGGAATCTTCCACAACGCCACCCGACCAAAGCTTTTGGGAATCGACCTGGGCCGACTCGAAAGAGCGCCAGTCCGGCAGCGCATTTCCCGGGGTTGCACTCGGGAAAACGCGCAAGTATACAGGCTCGCGGGGCCGGCTGCCAGGCCGGCCGTGCCACAGCGGCTTGATGAGAAGACCTCACGGCCTTCGCGGCGGTCGGCCCGGGGGGTGGCCAGATCCGTGATTTCGAGGCATACTAGGGTTAACCCTTATCGGAGAGCATGTCATGGGCTACCCCGGCGACATCCTGAGCCGGCCGAAGTATGGACTGGACCGACACGACCGGCCCCAGTCCGAACCGCAGACCCCGCCCCAGGGCCCTGGTACGCCGTCCTGGCTGGCGAACTGGGTGCCGATCCGCGCGCTGGCGCCGCGGCACCGCCCGCGCATCCTGGCCCACCTGCTGGGGCTGGACGCCCAGGATCGCTACCTGCGCTTCGGCTACCCGGCCAGCGACGCCCAGATCGAACAGTACGTGCACAAGCTCGACTTCGAGCGCGACGAGGTCTTCGGCATCTTCAACCGGCGGCTGCAGCTCATCGCGGTGGCCCATCTGGCCTACCAGGCGCCGCAGCAGGTCCGCGGACAACCGGCCATGGTCGAGTTCGGGGTGTCGGTGTCGAAGTCGGCCCGCGGGCGCGGTTACGGGGCCCGGCTGTTCCAACGGGCGGTGATGCACGCCCGCAACCGGCAGGTCGACACGCTCTACATCCACGCCCTGAGCGAGAACACGGCCATGCTGAAGATCGCCCGCAAGGCGGGGGCAACCGTGGTGCGCGACGGCAGCGAGTCCCAGGCTTGGTTGAAGCTGCCGCCCGACACCTTGGCCACGCATTTCGAGGCCCTGCTGGAGACCCAGGCCGCCGAGATGGATTACCGGCTCAAGCTCCACGCCCGCCGGTTCGCCGAGTGGCTGGATGCCTTGGCCGAAGTGAAGGCCAACATCGGACCGCACCACCCGAGCAGCAGCTGAACGGGCGCCCCACGGGCCGCCAGGCCCGCACCGCGGCCTGGCCCCTCAACTGGGCGATGGCCGCAGCAGCCAGGCGCCCTTAGCATCGCGTCCATGTGATGGCCCCACGGGCGGCACGCGGTAGCGCGAGCGCCCCTGACGTTGCGGGCCCCCTTCCGCAATGGCCATGCAATCCCTGACCCTGATTCTCGTCGTGGTGAGTTCCGTGCTGCTGGGGGCGGGTCTGAGCCTGTGGATCACCCACCGGCATCGTGGCGAGACCCTGCCGCGCGAATGGCATCTGACGCTGCGCCCGGTGTTCACCGCCGACGAGCGGCGCATGTACCGCCAGTTGCGCGAGGCATTTCCCGAGCATGCGATCCTGGTGAAGCTGCCGCTGACGCGCTTCACCCAGGCCAGCGAGCCCGAGCGGGCCGGCTACTGGCACCAGCTCATCGGCAACCTGCATGTCACTTTTGCGATCTGCAATCTCAACGGCCGGGTGATCGCGGCCATCGACATCGAGGGCGCGCGCGGCGGATCGCGCCGCGCCACGGCCATCAAGACCGGCGTGCTCAACGCCTGTCGGGTGCGCTATTTGTGCTTCATGGTGGACGACCTGCCTTCGCTGCTGGAGGTGCAGCGCCTGGTGCTGCACGACAGCCCGCTGCCGATGCCGGCCACACGCGGAGCAGCCAGCGCCCCGTCGCCGCTGGACGATGCCCGCCACACGCTGGAGCGCACGGTGCGCCAGCGCCGCGAGCAGCGCAGCGCGCTGTGGCAGGACTCGGCGTTCGCGCAGGACTCTTTCTTCGCACCCGACAGCCGGCTCGACGGCATGGTCGAAAGCGGCTTCACCCCTCTGCCACCGGCCGCTGCGGCATGGCCCGCCGAACGGCCCAGCGACATCGGCGGCGTGGTGGTGGACTCTGCGGCGCCGGCCGCCCCGCGGCACTGAACGGCGGCCGGCCGCGTAGCATGTCGGGATGAGCGACCCCACCTCTTCTGCCCACGCTTACGCCCGCCTGACCCCCGATCTGGTGCTCGACGCCCTGGACCACGCCGGGCTGCGCGGCGACGGACGTCTGCTGCAGCTCAACTCCTACGAGAACCGCGTGTTCCTGTGTCACCTGGAAGACGGCAGCAGCGTGGTGGCCAAGTTCTACCGGCCGCAGCGCTGGAGCGACGCGCAGATCCTCGAGGAACATGCCTATGCCTGCGAACTGGCCCAGGCCGAGATTCCCGTGGTGGCGCCGCTGGTACTGTCGGGGGCGGCGGCCGGGCAGACCCTGGGCCAGTTCGAGGGTTTCCGCTTTTCGGTGAGCCCACGGCGCGGCGGGCGCTCGCCCGAACTCGACGATGCATCAACGCTGCAATGGCTGGGCCGCTTCATCGGCCGCATCCATGCCGTGGGCGCGCTGCGGCCCTTCGTGCACCGGCCCTGGCTGGACGTGACGAGCTTCGGCGAGGACTCGCTGGCCTGGCTGCTCGATCATGGCATCGTGCCGCCCGACGTGGCGCCCGCCTGGACGGCGGCCGCGCGGGCGGCGCTCGATGGCGTGCGCCGCTGCTTCGAGGCAGCCGGCGAGGTGGCCCGCCTGCGCCTGCATGGCGACTGCCACGTGGGCAACATCCTGTGGACGCAGGCCGGCCCGCATTTCGTGGACCTGGACGATGCGCGCATGGGCCCGGCGGTGCAGGATCTGTGGATGCTGCTGTCGGGCGACCGCGCGGCACGGACACGCCAGCTCAGCGAGGTGCTGGCCGGCTACGAGGATTTCATGGCCTTCGACCGGCGCGAGCTGCACCTGGTGGAAGCCCTGCGCACGCTGCGCCAGTTGCACTTCAGCGCCTGGCTGGCGCGGCGCTGGGACGACCCGGCTTTCCCGGCCGCCTTCCCCTGGTTCGGCAGCTCGGCCTGGTGGAGTGGCCAGGTGGTCCAGCTGCGTGAGCAGCTGGAGGCGATGGCCGAGCCGCCGCTGGCGGTGTGAGGGATCAGCCGGCGAGCAAGGCGTTGACGCGCTTGACGTAGGCGGCCGGGTCTTCGAGCTGCCCTCCCTCGGCCAGCAAGGCCTGGTCGAAGAGGATGTGGGCCAGATCCTCGAAGCGCTCGCTGCCGTCCAGGCGCTGGACGAGCGGGTGCTCGGTGTTGATCTCGAGGATGAAGCGGGTCTGCGGCGCGTTCTGGCCGGCCTGCTTGAGCAGGCGCACCAGGTGGGCGCTCATCTCGCCCTCGTCGGCCACCAGGCAGGCGGGGGAGTCCACCAAGCGGGTGGTGACGCGCACGTCCTTGGCCTTGTCCTTGAGCGTTTCCTTCAGGCGCTCGACGATGGGCTTGAAGGCCTCGGCGGCCTGTTCGGCTTTTTTCTTCTCTTCCTCGTCTTGCAGCGAGCCGAGATCGACCGCGCCCTTGGCCACGCTGTGCAGGGGCTTGCCGTCGAACTCGTAGAGGTAGTTGAGCATCCACTCGTCGACGCGGTCGGTCAGCAGCAGCACCTCGATCCCCTTCTTGCGGAAGATCTCGAGCTGGGGGCTGTTCTTGGCGGCGGCCAGGGTGTCGGCGGTGATGTAGTAGATGGCCTCCTGGCCATCCTTCATGCGCGAGACATAGTCGGCCAGCGACACCAGGCCATCGTCGGCTTGGGTGGAGGCAAAGCGCAGCAGCTTGGCCAGGCGCTCGCGGTTGGCGTTGTCTTCGCCCACACCTTCTTTGAGCACCGCGCCAAATTCTTTCCAGAACTGGGCGTACTTGTCCTTGTGGTTCTCGGCGAGATCTTCCAACATGGACAGCACACGCTTGGTGCAGCCCTCGCGGATGGCCTTGACGTCGCGGCTTTCCTGCAGCAGCTCGCGCGAGACGTTGAGCGGCAGGTCGGCGCTGTCAACCACGCCCTTGACGAAGCGCAGGTACACCGGCATCAGCGCCTCGGCGTCGTCCATGATGAAGACGCGCTTGACGTAGAGCTTCACCCCGCCGCGCTTGTCGCGGTTCCACAGGTCGAAGGGGGCCTTGGCCGGGATGTAGAGCAACTGGGTGTATTCGGTGCGGCCCTCGACGCGGTTGTGGGTGTAGGCCAGCGGGGCCTGGGTGTCGTAGCTGATCTGCTTGTAGAACTCGTGGTACTGCTCTTCGGTGATGTCGCCCTTGGCGCGGGTCCACAGGGCCGCGGCCTGGTTCACCGTCTCCCACTCGTCCTTCAGGACGTACTCGCCCTTGTCTTTGTCCCATTCCTCCTTGCGCATCAGGATGGGCAGGGAGATGTGGTCGGAGTACTTCCCGATGATGGACTTCAGGCGCCAGCGGCTGAGGAAATCGGCCTCGCTCTCGCGCAGATGCAAGATGACGTCAGTGCCGCGTTGGGCGCGGGTGAGGGGCTCGACCTCGAAGTCGCCGGTGCCCTCGCTGCTCCAGCGCACGCCCTCCTCGGGCTTGAGGCCCGCCCGGCGCGACTCCACGGTGATGCGGTCGGCCACGATGTAGCCGCTGTAGAAGCCCACGCCGAACTGGCCGATGAGCTGGGCGTCTTTCTGCTGGTCGCCCGAGAGGCGGCCCATGAACTCGCGGGTGCCGCTCTTGGCGATGGTGCCGAGATTGGCGATGGCCTCTTCGGCGCTCATGCCGATGCCGTTGTCGCTGATGGTGATCGTGCGCGCGGCCTTGTCGAAGCTCACGCGGATTTCGAGGTTGGGCTGGTCCTCGTAGAGCTCGTTGTGGTGCAGGGCTTCGAAGCGCAGCTTGTCGCAGGCGTCCGAGGCGTTGGAGATCAGCTCGCGCAGAAAGATTTCCTTGTTGGAGTACAGCGAGTGGGTGACGAGGTGGAGCAGCTGCTTGACTTCGGCTTGGAAGGAGAGGATTTGCTTGTCCATGGCGTCTTTGGAAAGGAAGGGGCCGGCAGCCCACAGATGAGCGCACAACATGGGGGCGAGTCGGCGGGCTTCAAGACCCCGGCCGAAAAAAAGCCCGCCGGGTGAGGGCGGGCGGGAAGCCGGGGCCGGCCTCGGGGCCCCGGGGTCACGAGGGCGGCGGCCGGTTCAGGGGGCTGCAGGCTCCACGAAGACGGCCACACTGCGGCCGGGCACGGTGAAGCTGCCGGTGCCGGAGGCAAAGCTCGCGCCCCGCACCCGGGGGTCGCTGCCACCGGCCAGCACGGGGTGCAGGCTCAGGCTGCGGCCCGCCAGCGCGGCCACGGCATAGGTCTGGACGTTGGGTGCGGCGTTGATGAGCACCACCAGGTTGGCATAGCGGCCGTCCCCGCACAGGCTGCCGTCGTTCTTGCGACCGGTCACGCGCATCACGATCAGGCCGTCGCGCTGGTTGGCGGCGTCGGGGAAGCTGACGCAGTCGCGCACATCGGCCCCGCTGCGCAGGCGCAGCATGGTGGTGTCGCGGCGCACGCGCAGCAGGTCGAGCACGGCGTCGCGGGTAGCCCGGATGTCAGCGGCCGACGGCGCAATGTTGGTGTTGCTCAGAATGGGGCGCATGCGGTCCCATTCGGCCTGGTTCTTTTCGGCCGAGGGCAGGCCCATGGTGCCGAAGTAATTGGTCGTGGCCGACCAGTCGATGCGGTTGAACCAGTCGCCGGCGTTGTAGCTGTCGCGGTCCAGGCTCTTGCTGCGCAGCAATTCGTCGCCCGCATGCAGGAAGGGGATGCCCTGGCCCATCAGCACCGTGCCGAGGGCCACCACCTGGGCCCGCGCGCGCTCGGACGCCGCGGTCGTGGCGGGCAGCTTGAACTGGTGGATGTCGAACAGCGTCTCGCCGTCGTGCACGCCGGCGTAGTTGATGACCTCGTGCGGATCGGCGGTGTAGCCGGCGGGTTGGCCACCATAGTCGTACGAGGACGCCAAGCGGCCGTTGAGCACGAAGTCGTGCACGCTGCCGGCCAACCCCAAGCGGATGAGGTTCTGCTGGTAGTGCAGCTCCTCGCGCTGCTCCGAGGTGCAGGTGCTGCCGTTGAGCGCGTTGTTGTCGTAGCAGCGTCCGTTGGCGAAGCCCTGGCGGCGCAGCACCGCGTCGCCCACATCGAACGGACCACCGCCGCGGATGGCGTCGCGGATGCGGTCGCTGAAGGAGCCGATGCCCGTGCCGCGCAGGTGGGCCTGGCGGGCCTGCACGAACTGTCGGTCGTTGGCCACTTCGCCGAAGTTCCAGGCTTCGCCGTAGTAGAGCAAGGGGCGGCCGGCGGCGGCGTCCACCGCGGTGCGGGCGGCCTGCATCGCGGCCAGCGGAATGTGGCCCATGATGTCGAAACGGAAGCCGTCAACCTTGTACTCGACCGCCCAGGTCTTCAGGGTGTCGATCATCAGCTTTTCCATCATCGCGTACTCGGGAGCGGTGTTCTCGCAGCAGGTCGAGCGCTCGATGAAGCCGTCGCCGTTGAGGCGGTAGTAGTAGCCCGGCACGATGCGGTCGAGGAAGCTGCCGCTGGTGTGGTTGTAGACCACGTCGAGCACCACGCGCAGGCCGTTGCCGTGCAGGGCCTGCACCATCTGACGAAACTCGCGCACACGCACCGCGCCGTCGGCCGCATCGCTGGCGTAGCTGCCTTCGGGAGCGCCATAGTGGCGCGGGTCATAGCCCCAGTTGAAGCAGTCCTCGTCCTTGGTGGCGGCCACGGTGGCCTGCGGCACCGTGCTGGTGGGACCGTCGGAGGTGACCGAGGGCGTCACGCAGCCGGTCTCGGGGATGGTGGCGAGATCATAGGTGGGCAACAGGTGCACGTGGGTGAGGCCGGCCGAGGCCAGGGCCTGCAGATGGCGCACGCCGTCGGTGCCGGTCTGCGCGAAGGCGGTGTACTTGCCGCGGTGCGCCGCCGGCACGGTGGCGTCGTTGGCCGAGAAGTCACGCACGTGCAGTTCATAGATCACGCTGTCCGAGGGCGCCTGCAGCGGCGGGATGGCATGGCCGTCCCAGCCGGCGGGCTTGAACATCGCATCGGAGAGCCGCGCCACCATCGCCGCCTGGCTGTTGGCATTGAGGGTGAGGGCATAGGGGTCGGTCACGGTGTTCGTGACCACGCCGCCGTCCTGGCGCGAATAGACCTGCACCCGGTAGGTGTAGTAGGCGTTGTTCACCCAGTCGGCTTCGCCGGTGTGGCTCCACACGCCAGAACCAGGATCCTCGGTCATGGCACGCAGCGGCTGCCCGGCGATGGCCAGCTCGACCGAACGCGCCGTGGGCGCCCACAGGCGGAACACCGGACGGCCTTGCGTGTCGAAGCTCAATCCCAGCGTCTGCGGGCGCGCCTGGGCAGCATACACATCGTCGAGCACCCCCTGGATCTGCAACTGCGTGGCGTGGGTGACTTGGCCCTGGACCAGGCGCGCCACGACGAGCTGGCCCTTGAGCAGCGAGCGGACCTCGGAGGCCGCGGCCACCGGCAACGCAAAGGCCGGTGCACCCGCCAGGTGGCGGAAGCGCTCGCGCAGTGCAGTGTCCAGCGTGGTGGTGCTCAGCGCATGAAAGCCGTCGGCCCCCTGGACGCCCGAGGCACTGACGGTGATGCCGCCCTGGGCGGCGTGGTACAGGCGCAGTTCGCCGCCGGGCGGCAGGCCCGGCCAGACCAGGCGCGAGGCGGACAGCCACATCGCGCGGGCATGGCCGATGTTCAGGCCGCTGGCGGCCTGGGCGCTGTCGTAGGTGGTGCAGTCCCCCTGCTTCAGCCAGATCTCCTGGCCGCGGGTGGCGATGTCGGCCGTGAAGGACGCCACGCGGTCGCACTCCTGGTCCTTCTCGGCCTCGGAGGCGCTGGTGGGCCGGTTCAACAGGAAGTCCATCCGGCCGGCCGATGGGTTCACGGGGATGTCGACATAGCGGCCGTAGCCGTCGGAGGCCCCAAACTCGAAGCGCGGCGAACCGGGCCAGCCGCTCGAGGGGGTCGTCGGTCCATGCCAGGCGTAGACGCCCCAGCCGGCATAGTCGCCGGCTGCACGCTGGTAATGGACCCGCAGCGTCCCGGGCGCCACCGCAGGGGCCCCCTCATCGCCGCCGCCATCGCTCCCCCCACCGCCGCCGCAGCCGGCCAGCAGACCAACCCCACCGGCCACCATCAGGGCCGCCCAGAAGCGGCTCCAACCTCGTCTCATCCCGTTCGTCATCGTCGTCTCCTGAGTTCGGTACCGGGAGGGGGCACGATGGACGAAGCCAGGGCGTGCTCAGCCTCCAGATACGGCGACCGGGATGTTCGCGAAGTAAAACTACAAAATCAACTCTGGGACAAACCCTGAAACATTCGGGGCGCAGGAACGATTGCCAAGTGATTGATAAACAATAGGTATTTCGCCTGTTCCACGCCGCGGAATCGGCGGCCGAGCGGCCGAGCGGAAAACCCCTTCGCTGGAGTCGATGTAGTTAAATTACCATCACTCGACGGAGCATTCCCCACTCCAGCGCTCGCACTGCTGCCGGACGAGCTCGGGCAGGAGGTGTTCACGGGCGTGAACTTGGCGCGCCCAGGTGGCGTCATTGCCGTGGCGCTCGAGCTCCAGGCGCAGGTAGTCCAGCGCCGCCTCCGCCTTCAGCTCGATGGCATGCGACTCCAGCCGGGCCAGGGTGGCCAGGATGTCCTCGCGCAGGCTGCGGTGCTCCCCGGTCTTGGGGTCGACGAAACTGCCTTCGGGCCCGAAACGGCAGGCCTGGAAGCGGTTGAAGGTATAGACGAGGTAGTCGTCCTCGGCGAGCTCGAAGGGCTTCTCCACCGTCAGCCAGCGCGAGACGCACTGGATGTAAGCCGCCAGGGCCGCGGCCTTGTCGATCGTGAGCGGGGTGTCGAGCACGCGCACCTCGATCGTGCCGAATTCAGGCTTGGGGCGGATGTCCCAGTAGAAGTCCTTCATGCTCTGGACCACGCCGGTGCGCGTCATCTTCTCGAAAAAGATCCGGAAGTCGTCCCAGGTGGTGCAAAACGGCGCGCGGCCCGACAGCGGAAAGGCAAACACCGAGTTCAGCCGCGCCGAGTGGAAGCCGGTGTCGGTGCCCTGCACGTAGGGGCTGGAGGCCGACAGCGCGATGAAGTGGGGGATGAAGCGCGACAGGCCGTGCAGCAGCACCAGGGCGTCATCCGGCCCCGGGCAGCCCACGTGCACATGCTGGCCGAAGATGGTGAACTGCTTGGACAGATAGCCGTACAGCTCGGAGAGCATGTGGAAGCGCGGCGTGTTGAAGATGCGCCGTTCGCTCCAGTCCTGGAAGGGGTGGGTGCCGCCGCCGCACAGGCCCACGTTGAGCTTGCGTGCACACTCGACCAGCGCGTCGCGGATCTCGGTGAGCTGGCCCAGGGCGTCGGCATGGTGGCGGCAGATGCCGGTGGACAGCTCGATCATGCTGTCGGTCATCTCGGGCTTCACGTCGCCGGGGATCTTGCGCTTGGCCATCAGGCGCAGCAGGTCGGCCGAGCTGGGGGAGAGGTCGTAGTCGTGGCGGTTGACGATGGCCAGTTCGAGCTCGACGCCCAGGGTCAGCGGTTCGGAGGTGGAGAAGGCTTCCAGGCTCATGGGGTGTCCTCGGTGCAGGGCTCAGGCCCCGCGCTGGGGGGTGATCTCACGGGCGCCGCGCAGGGCGGCCAGCACGGCCAGGGCGCCCAGCAGTTCCATCAGCGCCACGGCGCTCAGGGCGATGGGCGCGACCTGAGCGGCAAAGGCGGCATGCGAGCCCTGCAGGTCGGCAAACAGCACCAGGGCCGTGGCCGACAGCGGGGTGAGGGCCAGACTCAAGCCCAGGCCCTGGCGGACGGACTGCCCGCTGAACCAGCCCAGGGTGAGCACCGCCCCGGCCTTGGCGGCCAGGCGCACGGCCATGGCCAGAAGGGCCAGGCCGGCCCCGGCGGCCAGCGCCGCGGGAGACCAGGAGGTGCTGACGATCACGAACAACAGCAGCACCAGCACGCCGCCGGCCGTGCCGAAGTGGCGGGGCCAGACCCAGGGCCGTTCGGTGGTGTTGCGCAGCCACAGGCCGGCCATCAGCGGAACGAGCAGCGTGGACAGGTTGAGCACCTGCGTGACCGCCAGCGCCAGGGTGATCAGGCCCAGCAGCAGCAAGGTGGAGTTCTCATTGCGCAGATCCAGGCCACGGGCCACGCGAGCCACGGCATAGCCCAGCAGCCCGGCCACCAGCACCGAGCCGGCCACCACGTACAAGGGCTGCACGATGGCCTGCACCGGGTTCTGGCCGGTGTCCAAGTCGAGCCAGGCCAGCAGCAGCTTGCTGGCGAACACGGCGTACAGGGTGTTGAGCGCGGTCATCATCGACACCCGCTCGGTCACCTGCCCGGCCGCGCCGAACTCGGAGGCCACCCGGGAGATCACCGCCGCCGAGGTGGGCACGGCCAGCACCGCGACGGCCACGGCGGCCGGCGCGGCCAGCCCCGCCCAGCGCATCACCAGGTAGACCGCCCCGAAGGTGAGCAACGATTCGGCCAGGCTGGTGACGAGCAGGAAGGGGTTGGTGCGCAGCCATCGCAGGTAGACCCGCGAGCCCAGCTCGAACAGCAGCAGGCCCAGCGCCAGGTCGACGATGACCCGCAGCGACGGCGAGAGCTGGCCAGCCGCCATGCCATACCCGGCCAGGCCCACGCCCATGCCGGCCAAGGCATAACCCACGACGCGCGGCAGGCCCAGCCGGCGGAACACCGCCTCACCCACCAGGGCGCCCACGATGATGACCAGCGATCCCCACAACAGCCCGCCGGAGCCCGACAGGCTGATGCCAAGGGTGGCAAAGATGGATTCGAGCATCGTGCTGTTCCCTTTCTTTGTTCATGTCTTCAAGGCGGCAAGCCGCCCGTGGCGGCGCGTCAACCCAATGACGGATGGCGCGTTATGGGGGGACCATGCCATACAACGGCTTGGTGTCCCGTCCTATCCCCAAGCGGATTCCATGGTCTCCCATCCCAGCGAGAACCCCACCCTGCCCGCCGAAGTGCTGCGCGCCCTGCGCAGCTTCCGCATGATCGTGCGGTCGATCAAGCAGCATTTTCAGCATGTGCAAGAAGCCACCGGGGTCAGCGGCTCCCAATTGTGGTGCCTGGTCACCATCCAGGCCCAGCCCGGCATTCGTGTGACCCAACTGGCGCAGGCGCTGGGAATCCAGCAGGCCACGGCGAGCAATCTGGTCGAGTCGCTGGACCGCAAGGGCCTGGTGGAACGCCGGCGCGACCAGCGCGACCAGCGCGTGGTGAGCCTGTTCCTGAGTGAAGCGGGCGCCCGCATCGCGCAAGCCGCCCCGAAGCCCGTGGCCGGCATTCTGCCCGATGCGCTGGAACGCCTGGACCCTTCGGCCCTGGCGCAGCTCAATCACTTGCTCGAGCAGGTGATCGGGTTGATGGCACTGCAGGCGCCCGACGGGCGCGACGTGCCGCTGGCCGACGCCTGAGCAACCGTCCTGCCAGCCGACGACGCTGCGCGCAAGCGCAACAGGGTCCGACCCCCTGGATGGATGCCTGCGGGGCCGGCCTGGGTCCAGCTCGCAAAAATGCGTTACAGCCAGCCGCTTGCTGGGGGCCGTGCGCGCTGCATACACTGCCCGCACCAAAAAGTCGGGGAGTGTCCATGCAATACAGTGCCCTTCTCGGTGCCCTTCTGGCGGCACCGATCCTTGCAGCCGCGCAGGCGTGCCCGTCCCCCAGCTTCAACGCCCTGAACCCCCTGCCTGGTGCCGAGTCTGGCACGATGGAAGTGCGACCGGCAAACCAGTTGCGTATGCGAATCCCGGCCGGGATGACTCACCTGATCCCCAGCCATGATGCCCTGGCCGTTCACTATGGCGACAGCCGCAGGATCGTCGTGTTGATGGACGATGGGTACACCTTGAAAGGCATGAGTGACAGCAAGCCTGGTCCCTTCTTCGCCAACGCGCTCCAAGGCAAAACGGAGGAAGGCTGCGCCTTCCTGAAGAGCTGGAAGCAGATGCATTCCGCGACGTACCGCTCAACCCTGACGAGAGGCCCGCTCACCGTCTCGTCTATGCCTTCGAGGGCGAAGACGGTCGCTACGAGTTCATCGCGCTCCATGCCGACAAGCCCGACATTGTGGTGCGAGCGCTGGTGGCCGGTGTCGATCACGTGACGTTCGAGCAGTTGATTTCAACCATGACGCCCCACTAGCGACGATTCAGCGCGGGAAAGCCGGCAGCAGCGCCACACCGGGCGCTTCTTCGGGCGGTGTGTGCGCCACGTTGAGCACCATCGACACCATCGCGAA
Organism: Caldimonas hydrothermalis; assembly: GCF_056746695.1. NCBI lineage: Bacteria > Pseudomonadati > Pseudomonadota > Betaproteobacteria > Burkholderiales > Sphaerotilaceae > Caldimonas > Caldimonas hydrothermalis. The sequence continues at coordinate 158,219 of NZ_JBWQXA010000006.1, forward strand.
ATAGCCCACCAGGCCGGTGAGGTCGATCACGCCGCGCTCGCCGAAACGCTCGACCGCCCTCGCATAGGTGGCATCGCTCACGCCGTGGTGCTGTAGCAATTCGCCCACGAAGTCGTGCACCAGGGTCTCGTCGGCGTCCATCGTGGTGGGCCGCCGGCCTTCGCGCAGGGCCTCGATCGTCTCCGGTGAAGTTCCCGCCTTCAGCGCCAGCGGCACGTGCACGCACCATTCGAACTGCTGCGTCCAGTGGCGCGCCACGAGCAGCGTCGCAAACTCCGACACGCGCGTGGGCAGGCTGCTGTCGAAGCGCAGGTACTCGCCCACCCGCTGCACGCGGTCCATCAGCGCGGGGCTGCGCAGCAGCGGGATGAAGGGGCCCTTGACAGCCTTGCGCGGGCCGGCGATCAGGGCCTGGGCGGCTTCGCGCTGCGCATCGTCCATCGCTTCCAGCGCCAACGGCGGCATGCGGTCGGGCAACAGGGGTGTGTTCATGCTGGGTCCTTTCGAGGCAGTTCCACATCGGGGCGGCGGCGCCACAGCAAGGCCCCCACCGCCAGCAGCAAGACGGCCGCCGCCAGCAGGCTGGGCCGGGTGATCGGATCGTCGGCGCGGGCCAGCGCCCCCACGGTGAGCGGCCCCAGCCACTGACCGGTGGCAAACGCGGCGGTCATCGCGGCCATCACGCGGGTGGGCGCTGCGCCGCCCAGGCGCCGGGCTTCCTGCAGCCCGGCCATCGTGGCCACCATGAAGGTGCCGCCCACGCACACGGCGCTCAGCACCAGGGCCAGGGCTTGGGTCGAGACCACCGGCAGCAGCACCCCCACGCTCATCACGCCCATCGCGGCGGCCCACACGGTGCGCGCACCGTGGCGCGCCAGCAGCGGCGCGGCCCCCACGGTGGACAGGGCCGCTGCCCCACCGAACACCGGCCAGACCGCGCCAAAGACGCGTGCATCGTCCACCCACAGGCGCGCCAGCGCCGGCAGGAAGGTGGCCGGCAGGATGTAGCCGAAACCCAGGGCGCCGTAGCAGGCCACCAGCGGCCACACGGCACGCGGCACCCCCTGTGCTGCGCCTTGCGGCCCCGGCGCGGGCCCCGTGGCGTCCTCCCGCAAGGGCTGCCATGCGACGACCACCACTGCGGCGGCCAGCAGGCCCAGGCCGGCCCAGGTGGGTGCCGCAGGCCAGGCCCGCAGCCCGGCCACCCAGGCGATGCCGCCGGCCACCGCCATGCCCACGCCCACGCCGGCAAACACGCCGCCCGCCGCAGCCGGGCGGCCTGCCTTCGCCAGCCAGCCCATCGCCCAGGCCGACACTCCCACCAGCACGAAGGCACTGCACACGCCCGCCGCAAAACGCCACCACCAGGCCATCACCAGCCCCGGCGACACCGCCATCGCCAAGGTGCATACGGCCACGCCCAGCAAGCCGGCCCGAGCCGCCGCACCGGCACGCGGATGGCCTGCCATGCAAGCCAAGGCCCCGGCGAGGTAACCCAGGTAGTTGGCCGCCGCCAACTGGCTGCCGGCGGTCAGGCTCAGCCCCTCGGCCTGCATCAGCGGCAGCAGCGGCGTAAAGGCAAAGCGTCCGATGCCCATGCCTGAGGCCAGGCCCAGCAGGCCCACGGCCCGGGCCCGGCGCGACGCCCTCGCCGCTTCGTGGTCGTTGCTCATGGGGCGATGCTAAGCCGAACCGTGGCAACGCAGCGCTCGCGCATGGCATCAGGCCGTCGAAGCGGCGACAATCGCCGCTTCACGCCGCGAACCGTCATGAACGCCGACACCCCGAACCTCCCCCCGCCCGAAGGGGCAGACGTCCCGCCGCCCCCGCCGGTGCCCACCGAGCCGCTCTTGTCCGCCCAGGCCGCCCCGGCCGATGTCACAGCGACCGCTGCCCCCCCCACAGCGCCCGCGCAGCCGCCTGCCATGACGGTCAAGGCCTGTGCCGAGGAGCTGCGCGCGCGCTTTCCCGCCCTGTTCGGCGGCGAGCCCAAGCCGCTGAAGCTGCGCATCCAGGTGGACATCAACGAACGTGCGCCAGGCGTGTTCCCCAAGCCGGTGCTGTCGGCCTTCTTTCGCCGCTACACGCTCAGTGACGCCTATCTCAAGGCGGTGAGCACCGGCACACAACGCTTCGATCTCGACGGCCAGCCCGCCGGCGAACTGAGTGAAGAACACCGCCGAATCGCGCTGGAAACCTTGCTGCAACGCCGCGAGCAGCGCCGTGGCCCGCTGCATCCGCCGCGTGAGGGGCAGGCCGCGCCCGTGGCCCAGGCGGCCGACCCGCAGGCCCAGGCCCGTCGCAAGGCCCAACGCCAAGCTCAACGCGAACAGGCCCGTGCCAAGCACCGCGAAGCCCAGCGCGCCGAACGCCAGTTCCGCGCCGGCCTGCTGCGGGCCTTCGAGACCACCACACTGACCCGCGAGAACTTCTGCGCCCTCAAGGGCATTGCGCCCGACGCGCTGGACGGCCTGCTGGAGACAGCCCGAGCCGAGCGCGCGCAGCGGCAGGCCTTCCTGGCCGAGCTGAGCAAGGCCTACCGCGACAGCGGCCTGAGCATCAACGAATTCGCCGCCAGCAAGAACATGCCCCCGGGGCAGATGCACCATCTGCTGCGCGAGGCGCAAGGAGGAGGAGCTGATGACAGACGCCCGCCCCCGCGCGGAGACCGTCCGCCGCGAGGCGGCGACCGCCCGCCCCGGCGTGAAGGCCCGGACCGCCCCCGCGGCCCGCGCCGCTGATCAGGCGGTCGCGGCCGCCTGCTTGTCCAGCCACACGCCCAGGCCCTGGGCGTTGAGTTCCACGTCGCCTTCGAGCAGCGCCTGCACGCGCTCGTCGTCGAGCGCGCCGCCGCAGCGCCGGTATTCAGCACCATACAGCGCCGCCAGGCCCGCACGCAGGCGTGCATCGCGGTCGGGCCGGTCTGCGACCGACCGGCCCAGGCGCACCATCGCATCGAGCTGATCGCGCACCATGGCCGCCTGCGCGGCCACCGCGCGCGTGGCGCCAAAGTGCGTGAGGAACATCACCTGCGGGTCGTATGCCATCAGCCGGTCGATCGAGCGGTGCAGGGCCTCGGGCTCGAACTGCACCGGCGTGGTGGTCGGAAAGGCGTAGCGGCCATCGGCCGTGACGAGATCCGGGTAGGCGATGCCGAAGGTGTCGCCGGTGAACCAGCCGCGGCTGGCTTCATCCCAGATGCAGTGATGATGGCGGGCGTGCCCCGGCGTGTCGGCAAAGTGAAGCGGCCGTCCCGCCAGCTCCAGCACCAGGCCATCGTGGGTTTCCAGCACACGTTCGGGCGGCACGGGTTGCAGCTCGCCGTAGTCACGCTCGGCCACCTCGGGGCCATAGACCGCCCGCACGCCGGCCATGAGCTGGCGCGGGTCGATCAGGTGCCGCGCCCCGCGCGGATGCACCACCAGCTTTGCGTTCGGCAGGTGCTGCAGCAGCAGGCCCGCGCCGCCGGCGTGGTCGAGGTGCACGTGCGTGACGATCAGCCAATCGACCTGCTCGGGGGCGATCTGCCGGGCCTGCAAAGCCGCCAGCAGGCGTGGCACGGCGCTGTTGGGGCCGGTGTCCACATACGCGCCGCGGCCGTTTTCGACGATCAGGTAGGCCGCATCGAATCGCGGCCGCACAAAGCCGGTGTCGATGACGGTGATGCCGGGGTCGAGGTGTTCGAGGAAGTCCATCGCGGCATTCTCGTCCTTTCGTTGCGGTGGTGCAGTCCGTGCTGGCCCACCCCCTGGTCAGCGCGCGTGATCCCGCCTATAAAGCGGCAGGTGCCGCATCGGGCGCGGCCGCCGCAACGAAAAGACGAGGAGACGCGCATGAGCACGAAATCCGGCATCGACCAGGACGCCCTGATCCAGATGTTCGCCCAGGCCACCGCCGGCCAGGGCGAGGCGCTGCGCAAGGCGGTGAGCGCGGCCACCCTCAAGGCCCTGCAGGGGCGCGAGCTCACACTGCAGAACGTGCGCAGCGTGCTGCAGGCCGTCACCCAGGCGGCCTCGGCCGGCGCGGCCCAGAACCCGGGCAGCACCATCGACGTGCAAAAGCTCCTCGAGAAAGCCTTCGACGGCATGGATGCCGCCTTGCTGAAGGCCGTGCAGGCGCACCGCACCGCCTTGCAGCAATTCGTCTCCCAGGGAGCCGACCTGCAGCAGGGCCCGCTCAAGACCGCGCTGGCCAATCTCGAGAAGATGGAAGACGTCTTCTTCACCACCGTGGGCAAGGCCATCCAGGACGCGGCGGGCCCCGTGCAAGGTGCCTGGCAGCCCGTGCTCGATGCGATGAAGCTCAAGGGCACCCACACCGGCGCCCAGGCGGCGGACACCGTCGAGCAGCTCCTGGCGCAGGCGCGCACCAGCCTGCGCGAGAGCCGGGCCATGGGCCTGCGCACCGCCCAGGCCCTGCTCGAAGGCTATTCCACGCTGGTCAGCGGCGTGCTCATCGGCATGACCGAAGGGCTGCAACAGGGCAGCGCCGAAGCACCGGCGGCCCGCACGCGCAAGCGTTGACGCGGCGGCGCATGCACCACGCCGAGTACCTGCGCCATGACGCCACCGCCCTGGCCGCCGCCGTGGCCCGCGGCGAGGTCAGTGCCTGCGAATTGCTGAATCTCGCGCTGCAACAGCTCGACCGGGTCGAGCCGCGCATCCAGTCGCTCGCGCGGCTGATGGAAGGCGAGGCCCGCGCCCAGATCGAGGCCTGGCCCCATGGCCGTCCCTCGGGACCCTTGGGCGGGGTGCCCTTCCTCGTGAAGGATGCCGTGCACGACATCGCCGGGCTGCCCACCGGCCAGGGCAGCCGGGCCTTCACGCGCCCCGCCGCCCAGGACAGCAGCATCGTGCGCCGCCTGAAGGCCGCGGGCCTGGTGATCTTCGGCAAGACCCGCCTGCCCGAACTGGCCCTCAAGGGCGTGACCGACCCGCGCGCTTTGGGGCCCAGCCGCAACCCCTGGCACCTGGACCACACCCCGGGCGGCTCCAGCGGGGGCGCGGCCGCCGCCGTGGCCGCGGGGGTGGTGCCCATGGCCGCCGGCAACGATGGCGGCGGCTCCATCCGCATCCCGGCGGCCTGCTGCGGGCTCTTCGGCCTGCGGCCCTCGCGCGGGCGCGTATCGGTGGGTCCGGCGCTCGGCGAAGTCTGGTACGGCGCCTCCAGCGACGGGGTGATCTCGCGCAGCGTGCGCGACAGTGCACTCGCCCTGGATGTGCTGTCCGGCCCCGAACCGGGCGACCCCTTCCAGATCCCGCCGCCGCCGGCACCCTATGTCGAACTGATGCGCCAGCCGCCCCCGCGCCTGCGCATCGCCTACACCACCGCCTCGCCGCTGGGCACGCCGGTGCACGCCGAAGCCGTGGCCGCCGTCGAGCACACGGTCGATCTGCTGCGCCAACTCGGGCACGAGGTGGTGCCGGGCGCCCCCGACATCGACGGCCGTGCGCTGGCCCAGACCTACCTGCACCTCTACTTCGGCGTGGTGGCCGCCAGCGTGAGCCAGGCGTGCGAACAGGGCGCACGCGAGAGCGATTTCGAACCGCTCACCCGCGTGCTGGCCGCCCTGGGCCGTGCCACCTCGGCTGGCACCGCCACGCGCCACCTCTGGCGCTGGAACGATTTCGCCCGCGCGCTGGGCCGTTTCCACCAGCAGCACGACCTGCTGCTCACCCCCACGCTGGCGGGCCCGCCTGTGGTGCATGGCACCGGCGACCCGCCCGCCTGGCAGGAAAGCCTGCTCACGGTTCTGTGCGCCACCGGCCTGCTGGGCGGCCTGCACCGCCTGGGCGTGCTGGCCCCGGTGATCGACCAGATCGCGCTCGACAGCCTGCGCCATGTGCCGTTCACCCAGCTGGCCAACCTCACCGGCACACCCGCGATGAGCGTGCCGCTGCACTGGTGCGCCAACGGCCTGCCGCTGGGTGTGCAGTTCATCGCCCGCTTCGGCGAGGAAGCCACGCTGCTGCAGCTGGCGGCCCAGCTCGAGCAGGCCCAGCCCTGGTTCGACCGGCTGCCACCGCTGGCGCACGACAGCCCAGCCGCTACAGTGGCGCATGCCCACTGACATCTCGACCCTGCGCTGGACCGAAGACGGCCGGTCCCATGAGGCCCACTGGCATTCCGAGGCGGGCCTGCCGCCGCCCAAACGCGTGGTGGTGGCCGACGACCAGACCACGGCCGACACCGCCCTGCGCCTGACCAGCGAAGGCACCGCCCTGCTGTGGCGCGGCGACTACCACAACGCCCGCCAGTTGCTCGTGGCCCTGACCCGGCGGCTCGACCGCCCGCCGCGCAAGCCGCCGCCCGCACCGGCCCCGGGCACCGACCCGCTCGCCCATGCCTTCCACCTGCAGCGCAAGGCCCAGGCCGAAAAGGCCCGCCGCCTCAACCTCGTGTTGCTGCCCTTCGAGGCCCACTACGCGCTGCCGCTGCGCCGCGCGCCCGAGGTGCGCACCGCCTGCGAAGAAGCCTTCGGCCCCTGCGAGGCGCCCTGTGTGCTGTCGCTGCGCGAGCTGCTGGGCGCCATCGGCGCCCACGAATGGCGGCTCAAGGGCGTGGAGGTGCCGGCCCTGGGCGCGCGCATCCATGCCCACTACGGCGTGTTCTCACCGGTGCGGGGGGAATACGTCGATCTGGTGGCCACCACGCCCCTGCCCTCCCCGCCCCCCGAGCGGGCCTTTGATGTGGGCACTGGCACCGGCGTGCTGGCCGCCGTGCTGGCCCGGCGCGGCGTGCGCAAGCTGGTGGCCACCGACACCTCGCCCCGCGCCCTGGCCTGCGCGCGCGACAACCTGCAGCGCCTGGGCCTGGCCGATCGCGTGACGCTCAGCGGCGATGACCTCTTCCCCGACGGCCGCGCCCCGCTCATCGTGTGCAACCCGCCCTGGCTGCCTGGACGGGCCCATTCGCCGCTGGAGCAGGCCGTTTACGACCCCGACCACCGCATGCTGCGCGCCTTCCTGGCCGGCCTGAAAGCCCACCTCACGCCCGGCGGCGAGGGTTGGCTGATCCTGTCCGACCTGGCCGAGCACCTGGGCCTGCGCCCCCGGGCCGAGCTGCTGGGCTGGATCGCCGAGGCGGGCCTGACTGTGGCCGGCCGCCACGACATCCGCCCCCGTCACCCCAAGGCCGCCGACCCGTCCGACCCGCTGTTCCGGGCCCGGCGTTCGGAGGTGACCTCGCTGTGGCGCCTGCGGCCCGTGCTTGAATCCAATGGACCCCTTTTGGCCAAAATTCCCCTTTTGGCCTAAGATAGGTGCACGCTGTCCGGGAGCCTGCCATGTCCGCCGTCCTCAAGACCCAGCCCGTCCCGCCCGTGGACCAGCTCCACCGCACGCCCGCGTCCGACGTGAAAAAACTCGGCTGGCGCGGCGTGATGCGTCAGCTGCAGACGCAAGGCCCCGTGCTGGTCACCAACCACCAGCAGCCCGAGGCGGTGATCCTGCCCGTGCAGGCCTATGCCGAGCTGCTGGCACGCGCCCAGCGCGCCGCCGACCCGGCCGAGGCCGCCCTGGACGCCCTGCGCCGCCGCTTCGACGAGCGCCTGGCCGTGCTGAACACCCCCGAGGCCGGCGACCGCCTGCGCGGCCTGATGGACGGCCCGGCCCGCCTGGGCGGTGAGGTCAAGGCCGGGGCCAGCTATTGAAGAAGCCGCCGTCCGCCCCGCGCCCCGTCCTCTTCGTGCTGGCTGGCGTCAACGGCGCCGGCAAGAGCTCGCTGGGCGGCCACCTGCTCACCCGCCAGGGCCTGACCTGGTTCAACCCCGACACCTACGCACGTGAACTCGTCGCGGCCGGCCTCGCCACGCCCGAGGAGGCCAGCGGCCTGGCCTGGACCGAAGGCCTGCGCCGGCTCGACGAGGCATTGGCCCAGGGCCGCCACCACGCCTTCGAAACCACCCTGGGCGGCACCACCATCGCCCAGCGCCTGCGGGACGCCACCCGCACCCACGACGTGCTGATGTGGTTCTGCGGCCTCGACACCCCCGAGCACCACCTGGCCCGCGTGCGGGCCCGTGTGCGCGCCGGCGGCCACGACATTCCCGAAGACCGCATCCGCCAGCGCTACCCGCGCGCCCTGGCCAACCTCATCGCCCTGATGCCCCACCTCGCCCACCTGCAGGTGTACGACAACAGCGCCGAAGCCGCGCCGGGCGAGCCCATCCCCGACCCGCGCCTGCTGCTGGAACTGCGCCGCGGGCGGCTCATCCACCCGCGGGCCGACGATGCGCAGGCGCTGCGCGCCACACCGCAGTGGGCCAAGCCGTTGATCGAAGCCGCGCTGAGCACCACCCCACCAGAGGCCACGGCGGTCGGAACCCGCTGACAGCCCGCCATGCCACCGCACCGACCGCCTGCCGCGCTGCCGTGCGGCACCATCGATACACGTCGATGCCCCTTCGGCGCCCCCCCCCCGCGAATGCCGGGGCCGCCTCCAACCAGGGGGTGGCTCGCGCATCCGGCCTTGTTCATATTGACCCCACCCCCGCGTGAGGACCCGCTCCATGAACAACCCCGTCCTGCAGGAAGAGTATGCGCGGCTCCGCGCCCAACTGGCCGAAGCCTACAGCGCGCCGCAATGGCAGTCCGGCCAGATCGACCGCCTGGCCAACGCACTGGCCGCCGTCGAGCGCCAACTCGTCAGCCAAGCCCCCGGCGCCACCTGGCGCGAGCTTGGCCCCACCCCCACCCCGGCGTCTTCGGCCTGCACGATGACCCCTGGCAGGGAGGGGGGCGTCGCTGGCGTGTCGCAGGCTCGCTGACCCAAGACCGCCGCCCTGCCGCCGTTCAAAACGCTCGGGCAACGATGAACGGGCGCCAGTCCCGCTTCTTCGAGCCGTGCCGCTCCGTGGCCAGGATGTCGAATCCGGCCGTACGGATCGCCTGTTCCAGGCCCGCTGCAGAAAACGTCGTCACGCTCGGCGCCAGCCCCACCCACTGCATCACGGGCACGGCCAGCCGGATCAGCGGGTTCATCTCAGCGATGCAGGGCGTCTTGGAGATGAAGAGCCCGCCCGGCGCCAGCAAGGCCCGGACCTGGCCGAGCACCGCGGGCAGGTCGCCCACCAGATGCAGGACATTGAAGCCAATCACCACGTCATGGCGCTCGCCTTCTCGCGCCAAGGCGTCTGCCGTGGCCTGCCGGAAACGAAGCCGGCCCCTGAGCCCTTGGTGGTCAGGCATTGCGAGCTTCTCCTCGGCGATGGTGATCATGCCGGTGGACAGGTCGGTGGCTAGATAACTCTCCGCCGCGTCGGCCAGGCGAAGCGCCGCCGTCCCGGTGCCACAGCCCAGCTCCAGCACCCGCGCACCGGCAGGCATGAGCGCCCGCGTGCGCGCCAAGGTCCGTTCGAACCCGGCCTCGTCCGCAATCGCAGAGGCGGCGTACTTCCGCGCCGCCTTGTCCCAGAACTGCGCGTCCTTGTCGGTCGTCGTGGGGTGTTCGGGCTGGTGCCCATGGTCACGTTTCATCGCCTTCCCCGGTTGTTGGTGCTCAAGACACCCCGACCACGGACTTGTGCTGCCGCGGAGCTATCCCAGCAATACACACATTGACGTGGACACACCGGAGGCCAGCCCACGGTAGCGGATCGGCTGCATGGGCTGGTTGGGCGTCATTCGCCATCGAAGTAATCGTTGTCGATCCGTTTGATTTCGTACATGCCGACGAGCGAAACGCCCACGTTGTGATCAATCATCCGGGACACGACACCTAACGTTTGACATGAGGGGCGGCTTGCAGACGGCGAAGCCGGCTGTAAGACGTCCCCTCGATGGAAGGGTTAGGCATCATTGCCGCGGCCGGCGAGTATTGAGCCACCCCTGTGCGGCACCATAGCCTTCAAGAAGAACCTTCTCGCCAATTTCAACGATCAGCTTCGTATCGCCGTTGTGAAGAATTCGCGAGAACGAGAGATTCCACGGCAGCTCCTCGGATTCGTACATGAACCCGATGCCGCCAGGGACGATGAACTGCTTGAATTCGCCACCGGACGCTGCTCGGATGACTTCCACGATTTTCGCGTGCTCAGGCTGCGGTTTGGGGAGACCAAAGATTGCTAGATAGCAGCGCTTCATATGAACTCTCGCCTTTCTGAACCTGGGCGCTAGGAGCGTCGAGGATTGTGATGCCTAACGTTTGACGTGAGGGGCCGCCGTAGCGGCAAAGCCGCGAAGGGAACCCACAAGCGCAGCTTGTGGGCGGTCCCTCTCGACGGAATTGTTAGCGCGAGCACTCATTCTTAGGCACCGAAAACCCGCAGGCTTTCAAAGCTCGCTGAACAAACGGATGGCTTTCCATGGCGATGGCAGCCACGCACACACTGAACAGAAGGATCTTCGCTACCTGCCCGAACATGGCGAGCGGGCTTGCATCAGGTGCGCTGATTAGTAGATATGCACATAGAGCAATGAATGGAAGCGCGGAGATCACCACGAGTAATTTGAAAAAGCGCCTGGACGTTGTGCTTGCATTGGCCGCGTGATCGGCGCCGAGGATGCTTGCGGCAAAGAAAAATAACCAACCAAAGAATAAACCACTCTCGGAAATACTCTTCGTTGCAATGAACTCGACGGAGATGAGGAAGGCCCCAATTACGCAACAAATGATTTGAAGTGCGATGGTTCTAGGTTTCATAGCGCTAACGTGTTATAGGAAGCAAAACTGCTGCATAACACCGTCGACTGCCTTCCTAACGCCGACGGCCCGATCGGGCTGCAAGCCTCGCCCAGCCTGCGCCTCGAGGCATTGTCTGGATATTTGTACAGCACTGAATTTCATGCAAACTGGCGCAGGTTTCGCAAGGCGCACTTTGCCTGAGGCCGCCACCCAGCCAATTCCCCCTTTTGGGGGGGAACTGAGTTGCCCGGGCCCGCCGTTGGGCCTTGAGGCCCTTGCCTCTTTGCAGGCACAGTACCGGGCCGTCCCTTCCCCATCCCGCACGCGCCAGCGCCGGAGCCCCCACCATGTACCTTCCCCCTCACTTCGCCGAAACCCGCCCCGAGCAGCTGCACCGCATCATCAACACCCACCCGCTGGGCATGATGGTCACGCACACCGCCGCGGGGTTGGAGGCGCAGCACATTCCTTTCCTGCTGGACCCGGCGCAGGGCCCGCACGGGGTGCTGCTGGCGCATGTGGCGCGGGCCAACACGGTGTGGCAGGAGGTGGTGAGCGGCGATGCAGTGCTGGTGGTGTTCCGTGGCGTGGAGGGCTACATCTCTCCCAACTGGTACCCCAGCAAGCACGAGACGCACCGCGCCGTGCCCACCTGGAACTACGAGGTGGTGCATGCGCACGGTACGGTGCATGTGCACGACGACGAAAAGTTCCTGCGCGGGCTGGTGGCGCGGCTCACGCGGGTGCATGAGGCCACGCAGCCGGTGCCGTGGAAGATGGGCGATGCGCCGCCCGACTATCTGGCCGACATGCTGGGCAAGATCGTGGGGCTGGAGGTGCGCATCACGCGTCTGGAGGGCAAGCGCAAGCTGAGCCAGAACCACGAGGCCCGCAACCGCGCCGGCGCCATCCAGGGGCTGGAGGCGCAGGGCCACGCGGGGCTGGCGCAGGCGATGCGCAACGCGAGCCACGGACGGTGACCCCCGGCTTCAGCGCCACACCGCGTCCTCCCGCACCACCAGCCCGCTCTCGAACGATTGCGCGCGCGTGCGCCACAGGCGGCACGGCCCCAGGTCCGGCGGCGTGGACGACCGGCCGCGAGCCCTGGGCGTGGCGGTGCAAGGCGCCGTAGGCCTCGTGCCGACCCACTGCCGCATTGCGATTGACTATCGATACGCATGTATCGATAGATGCACGCATGCCTTCCAACAGCCTCCCGGCTGGCGCTGCATGGGTGCTGCGGGCTGAACACCGGGGGGCCGAGACGCCCTCTTGAAGAAGCTGCACCCACCCCTATAATTCGTCGCTGTTAGCACTCATCCAACATGAGTGCTAATGATCCCGGGGCAGGCCTGTTGGGTCGGATTCCCCGCCGATCATGCCTATCAAGTTGGTGCTTTATCGCATCAGCCATCAACCAGAAGTTGGTTCTCACTCTTAGGAGATGTCATGAAACTTCGTCCTCTGCACGATCGCGTGATCGTCAAGCGCCTGGAAAACGAAACCAAGACCGCTTCGGGCATCGTCATCCCTGACAACGCCGCCGAGAAGCCCGATCAGGGTGAGGTCCTGGCCGTGGGTCCGGGCAAGCGCAATGACAAGGGCGACTTCGTGGCGCCCAACGTCAAGGTCGGTGACCGTGTGCTGTTCGGCAAGTACAGCGGCCAGACCGTCAAGGTCGACGGCGAAGAACTGCTGGTCATGCGCGAGGAAGACCTCTTCGCCGTGGTGGAAAAGTAATCCTGCCACCCCCGTCTGAACAGATCTCAGCAACGAATCCGGAGAATTTCTTATGGCAGCTAAAGACGTCGTTTTCGGCGGTGAAGCCCGCGCCCGCATGGTCGAAGGCGTGAACATCCTGGCCAATGCGGTCAAGGTGACCCTGGGCCCGAAGGGCCGCAACGTGGTGCTCGAGCGCTCCTTCGGCGCCCCCACCGTGACCAAGGACGGTGTGTCCGTGGCCAAGGAGATCGAGCTGAAGGACAAGCTCCAGAACATGGGCGCCCAGATGGTCAAGGAAGTGGCGTCCAAGACCAGCGACAACGCCGGTGACGGCACCACCACCGCCACCGTGCTGGCCCAGGCCATCGTGCGCGAGGGCATGAAGTACGTGGCCGCCGGCATGAACCCGATGGATCTGAAGCGCGGCATCGACAAGGCCGTCGCCGCCCTGGTCGAGCAGCTCAAGAAGGCTTCGAAGGCCACCACCACCAGCAAGGAGATCGCTCAGGTGGGCGCCATCTCCGCCAACTCCGATGAATCCATCGGCAAGATCATCGCCGACGCGATGGACAAGGTGGGCAAGGAAGGCGTGATCACCGTCGAAGACGGCAAGAGCCTGGACAACGAACTCGATGTCGTGGAAGGCATGCAGTTCGACCGCGGCTACCTGTCGCCCTACTTCATCAACAACCCCGAGAAGCAGGCCGCGATCCTCGAGAACCCGTACGTGCTGCTGCACGACAAGAAGATCAGCAACATCCGCGACCTGCTGCCCACGCTGGAGCAGGTGGCCAAGGCCGGCCGTCCGCTGCTGATCATCGCCGAGGAAGTGGAAGGTGAAGCCCTGGCCACGCTGGTGGTGAACACCATCCGCGGCATCCTGAAGGTGTGCGCCGTCAAGGCCCCGGGCTTCGGCGACCGCCGCAAGGCCATGCTGGAGGACATCGCCATCCTGACCGGCGGCAAGGTGATCTCCGAGGAAGTGGGCCTGACGCTCGAGAAGGTGCAACTGGCCGACCTGGGCCAGGCCAAGCGCGTGGAAGTGGCCAAGGAGAACACCACCATCATCGATGGCGCCGGTGCCGCGGCCGACATCGAAGCCCGCGTGAAGCAGATCCGCGTGCAAATCGAGGAAGCCACCTCCGACTACGACCGCGAGAAGCTGCAAGAGCGCGTGGCCAAGCTGGCCGGTGGCGTGGCCGTGATCAAGGTGGGTGCGGCCACCGAGGTCGAGATGAAGGAGAAGAAGGCCCGCGTCGAAGACGCCCTGCACGCCACCCGTGCGGCCGTGGAAGAGGGCATCGTCGCTGGCGGTGGTGTGGCCCTGCTGCGTGCCAAGCAGGCGGCCGGCCAGATCAAGGGTGACAACCCCGACCAGGAAGCGGGCATCAAGATCGTGCTGCGCGCTGTCGAGGAGCCCCTGCGCCAGATCGTGGCCAACGCCGGCGACGAGCCCAGCGTGGTGATCGCCAAGGTGCTCGAAGGCAAGGGCAACTTCGGTTACAACGCCGCCAACGGCACCTATGGCGACATGATCGAGATGGGCATCCTGGATCCGACCAAGGTGACCCGCACGGCCCTGCAGAACGCCGCCTCGGTCGCCGGCCTGATGCTCACCACCGAAGCCATGGTGGCCGAAGCGCCGAAGGACGAGACCCCGGCTGCCGGTGCCGGCATGGGGGGCATGGGCGGCATGGGCATGGACATGTAAGTCCCCCAGGCAGCTCGCCTCAAAAAAGGGCCGCGCATGCGGCCCTTTTTTACATTCTGTGGTCAAGCCATGCCCCTGTGGCAGGCTCATCGGGATTGCGCCGCCCCGCGCCGGGCTCAACAATACGGGACACCACGCCCCTTCTTTCATGAGCCACCCACCCGCCCTGTCGACTTCCCTTGATTCCATCGTCCAGGGCGTGCCGCTGCTGGCCCGCGATGTGGTCGAGCGCACGCTGGAAGAGTTGCGCAATCCCAATGCCCAGATGGCGCTGGCTCAGGACCGCCGGCAGTTCTTCGCGCTGATGGAGGTGCTGCAGGCCCGCAAGGCGGACTGGATACGCTCGCTGCAGGAGCTCATCGCCCAGGGGGTGCGCGAGGCGATGACCGATTCCGGCGCCGCGCGGGCGGCCCCGCGCAAGCCGCTGGCCCTGAGTCTGGACGACCTGAGCCTGGTGGACGAGGGCCAGGCGGCCGAGGACATCGAGATCTCCCGGGTGATCGCCCAGATCGACCAGCAGGCCGAGTGGGAGCTGCGGGAGGTGCAGGCCTTCATGGCCGCGGTGCGCGGCTGGCAGGAGATCCGCCGCGAGGCCAACCCGCTGCGCCCGGAAGTGTTTGCCCGTGCGCTCAGCCGCTCGACCCACGAGCTGCGGGTGTCGGCCGAGTCGCGCATGCTGCTGTTGCGCATGGCCGGGGCCCGGTTGGCCGAGGCGCTCAAGGTCGAATACGAGCAGATCTGCCGCCGGCTGGAAGCCCTGGGTGTGCAGCCCCTGGCCTTCCGGGCCGTGCCCTCGGCCGCGCCGGCGGTGCCGGCGGGGGGCACAGGCTTCGAGCTCACCGATTCGGGCACGCTGGGCCGGCTGCTCGAACGGGTGAGCCGCAGCCACCCGACGCCACTGGACGGGGCCGCCGCCGAGGCGCAGACGCTGGTCAACCGCCTGTTCGACCAGATCCTGGCCGACCCGAAGCTCATCGATGCCGTGCGCAGCCTGCTGGGGCGGCTCAAGCCGGCGGTGCTCGGGCTGGCACAACGCGACCCGGCCCTGGTGCGCCAGTCCGACCATCCGGTCTGGCAGCTCCTGAACCGCCTGTCGGCCCACTGCGCGGGTTATGACGACCCGCAGGACGAACGCCTGCGCGATTTCATGGCGTTCGCCCGCAGCGTGATCGACCGCATCGTCGCGCTGCCCGCGCCCCAGGCGCAGCACTTCCTGAAGGGCCAGGACGACATCAATCACTTCATCGACGAGCGCAGCCGCGAGGCGCTGGAGCGCTCGCGCGCGGCACTGGAGAAGCTGCAGCGCATCGAGCGGGCCGACCAGTTGCGCGGCGTGCTGCGCCAGCAGGTGCGCCAGATGCAGGGGGCTTCGCTCAGCCAGTCGCTGCGCGACTTCCTCTTCGGTCCCTGGGTGGACGCGATGGTCGAGGCCATGGCCCGCCACGGCGAACATTCCGCCCAGGCCCAGGAGCTGATGCACACGGTCGACGAGCTGCTGTGGAGCATGCAGCCGCTGACGGCCCCGGCCGACCGGGCCCGGCTGCGCGCCCTTCGGCCCGAGCTGCTGGCCAGCCTGAACCGCGGCCTGGACCTGATCGCCTGGCCCGCGGCCCAGCGCGACGCGATCCTGGCCGAGCTGGCGGCCCACCATGGCGCGGTGCTGCGCGGCGAGGCACCGCCGGCACCGTCGCCTGCCGAAGCGCTCACGCCCGAGCAGATCGTGCAGCAGTTGCGCGACGAGCCCGACCCGTTGCCGCCCGGGCCCGACGCGCCGGTGGACCGCAGCGTGCTGCCCACCGTGCCGGTGGGCCTGATGGACCAGACCGAGACCGAGGCCGGCCGGCTGGCCCGGCAAGCCTGGCTGGCCCAGCTCACACCGGGCTCGTGGTATCACATGTTCGTGCAGGGCCAGTGGGTCACGGCCCAGTTGATGTGGAGCAGTGACAACGGCCAGTTCTTCATGTTCGCCAGCCAGCATGCGGGCCAGTCGCATTCGCTGACGCGCCGGGCCGTGGAGCGGCTGCTGTCCGAGGGGCTGATCACCCTGCTCGAGGAGCGCTCGCTGATGCAGCGGGCGGTGGACAGCCTGATCCAGGACCTGGACGATCCGATCCGCTGACGTTCAGTCCGGCACGAAGCCGGCGATGGCCTCGGCCACGAGACCGGGCTGCTCGTGCACGATCCAGTGCGTGGCACCGGGCACGCGCAGCAATTCCAGGCGCGGCACCCAGTGTTCCAGCCCGTCCAGCAGCGAGGGCGGCAGGGCCATGTCGCCCTCGCCCCAGATCACCAGCGTGGGGCGCTCCACGCGCACCTGGGCGTCGTCGAAGCGCAGGCCGTGGATCGCGTCGGCCTGCCCCTGGGCGGGGCGCAGGGGCGAGGCGCGGTAGTAGTTCAGCGGCCCGGTCAGTCCGTGGCGCCAGGCGGCGCGGTACTGGTCCTTCACCGCCTCGGTGAGCCAGCCGTGGCCGTCGGCGCCGGCGCCCATGCTCGTGAAGAAGGGCCACAGGCGGGCGAAGTCGTTCTCGGCCAGCAGGTCCTGCGCATCGGGGCGGCACAGGAAGTTCATGTAGGCGCTGGCCCGTTGCTGCGCCGGGTTGTGCTGCAGTTCGCGCAAGAAAGTGCCCGGATGCGGCGAGTTCACGATCACCAGACGCTCGATCAGCGCGGGTTGCTGTGCCGCCAGGTTCCAGGCCACCGCCCCGCCCCAGTCATGGGCCACCAAGGCGGCAACGGGGGCGCCCAGGTGCTCGATCAAGGCGGCGATGTCGCGCACCAGGTGCTTGGCCCGGTAGGCCTCGACCTCGGCCGGTGAGGACGAGCCCGGGTAGCCGCGCAGGTTTGGTGCCACGCAGCGAAAGCGCCCGGCCAGCATCGCGCCGACCTCGTCCCAGATGAAGGCCGCCTCTGGAAAGCCATGCAGGAACACCAGCACCGGCGCCTCGCGCGGCCCCTGGGCCCGGCAGGCCAGGCGGATGCCGTGCGGCAGATCGACGTCGAAAGTCTCCAGGCTCATGCGCAACACTCCCAGGGCAGGATGCCCTGGAGTATCGGCCGGGCGCGGCGGTGGCGGCGTCGCGTTGGCGACCCGCGCCGCTCGGGGTTTACGCGGGGGTGCCGCCGTGCACCCAGCCGTGCAGCGTGGTGGCCACGTCGTCCAGGCCGGTACGGCGCAGGCCCGAGAACAGCGCCAGGCCGACGTCGGCCTCGTCGGTGACGTAGGTGGCCAGGGCCTCTTGCGCGGCCCGTTGGGCCTGCGCGGCTTGCTGGCGGGTGAGTTTGTCGGCCTTGGTCAACACCACCAACAGCTTCACGCTGCCATTGCCCACACGCGGGGCCACGAACTGCAGGAGCTGGTGGTCGAGTTCGGTCAGGCCCTGGCGCGGATCCACCAGCAGCACCACACCGGCCAGGTTGCGGCGCAGCGCGAGGTAATCGGCCATCACCGCCTGCCAGCGCAGCTTGGCGCTGCGCTCCACGGCCGCGTAGCCGTAGCCGGGCAGATCGGCCAGCAGGGCATCGGCGGCGTCGCGCGGGCCCAGCTCGAAGAGGTTGATGTGCTGGGTGCGCCCCGGGGTCTTGGAGGCGAACGCGAGCTGGCGTTGCTGCGCCAGGGTGTTGATCGCGGTGGACTTGCCGGCGTTGGAGCGGCCCACGAAGGCGATTTCCGGCCGTTCGCTGACCGGCAGTTGGTGCAGTTCGCTGGCTGTGGTCAGGAATCGGGCGGTGTGCAGCCAGGCCAGCGCGGCACGGGCGGCCGGGTCGGTCTGGGCGGAAGGCGCACGGGCGCCGGAGGGGGTGGATTGGCTGGGCATGGAATGGGCATTGTAAAATCCGCGGGTTTTGCCTTCGGCCTACAACTGCCTCCCACGACATGAAATCGACCGTCACCCTGCTGTTTGCCGCAACTGTGTGGGCCGCCCCGATGGCGGCGCTTGGCCAAGCTCCCGCCAAGCCCGACCTGGCCAAGGGCCAGGCGATCGCGAACCAGGTGTGCGTGGCCTGCCACACGGCAGACGGCAGCCGGGGCACACCGGCCAACCCGATCATCGCCGGCCAGCACCCGGAGTACCTGGTCAAGCAACTGCAGGAGTTCAAGTCCGGCAAGCGCCAGAATGCGGTGATGGCCGGCTTTGCCGCCACGCTGAGCGACGAGGACATGCGCAACGTGGCTGCGTTCTACGCCAGCAAGCAAGCCCGCCCCGGCGTGGCCACCCAGAAAGACACCATCCGCCTGGGTGAGCGCATCTACCGCGGCGGCATCGCCGAGAAGGCCGTGCCCGCCTGCGCGGCCTGCCACGGCCCGGCCGGCTCGGGCATCCCTTCGCAGTACCCGCGTCTGAGCGGCCAGCATGCCGACTACACCGTGGCCCAGATGACCGCCTTCCGCAGCGGCGCGCGCGCCAACAGCGCCCAGATGACGGCCATCGCCGCCCGCATGAGCGACGTGGAAATCAAGGCCGTGTCAGACTATATTGCCGGTCTGCGCTGACACCGCGACCCGCAAGCCGAGACCCACACAGCAAGAAGGCGGGCCCCCTGGGAGGGATGCCCGCCTTTTTTGCTTGCACGCTCCAACCCGAACGCCCCATGACCGCCACCTCCGGCCTGCAGCTCGCCCGTGGATCACGCGCCTGGCGCGAGGCCATCGAGATGCTCTCGTCGATGCGGTTTGCCATCGCGCTGCTGACCGTCATCTGCATCGCCTCGGTGATCGGCACCGTGGTGCAGCAGCACCAGCCGTTCACGAACTACGTCAACCAGTTCGGTCCCTTCTGGGCCGAGCTGTTCGGCCAGCTGGGGTTGTATGCGGTCTACAGCGCCTGGTGGTTCCTGCTCATCCTGGCCTTCCTGGTGGTGTCGACCTCGCTGTGCATCGCGCGCAACGCCCCCAAGATCGCCCATGAGCTCAAGGCCTACAAGGAACAGGTGCGCGAGCAGGCGCTGCAGGCCTTTCATCACAAGGCCCGGGGCGTGGTGGCCGAGCCGCGCGAGGCGGTCTTCGAGCGGGTGACGGCCCTGCTGCAGCGCAACGGCTGGAAAGCCCGTGCGCAGGTGCGCCGCGACGGGCAGACGGTGCGCGGCGTGATGGTGGCCGCCAAGAAGGGCTCGGCCAACAAGCTCGGCTACCTGGCGGCGCATTCGGCCATCGTGCTGGTGTGCATCGGCGGCCTGCTCGACGGCGATCTGATGGTGCGTGCACAGATGTGGCTCAACGGCAAAAGCCCCTACGCCGGCGGCGGCCTCATCAGCGAGGTGCCACCCCAGCATTGGCTGAGCACCGACACCGCCGCCTTCCGCGGCAACCTGATGGTGCCTGAGGGCTCGCGCTCGGGTGTGGTCCTGCTCAACCAGCCCGACGGCGTGCTGCTGCAGCCCCTGCCCTTCGACCTGGAGCTCAAGCGCTTCATCGTGGAGTACTACGAGACCGGCATGCCCAAGCTGTTTGCCAGCGAGGTGGTGGTGCACGACCGCCAAACCGGCCAGACCCGCCAGGCACGCATTGAGGTCAACAAACCGCTTTATCACGCCGGCATGGCGATCTATCAATCCAGCTTTGACGATGGGGGCTCGCGCCTGACGCTGCGGGCCTATCCGATGGGCGGGCCGGGCCGCCGATTCGAGGTGGCCGGCACCGTGGGCAGCAGCACCGAGCTGCGCACCCCCGACGGCCAGCCCTTGACGCTGGAATTCACCGGGCTGCGGGTGATCAATGTCGAGAACCTCGGCCAGGCCAATACCGGCGCCACCGACGTGCGCAAGGTCGATCTGGTGGCCAGCCTGCAGCAGCACCTGGGCTCGGGCGCACCGGGCAGCGACAAGGGTCTGCGCAACGTCGGGCCCTCGGTGACCTACAAGCTGCGCGACGCCTCGGGCCAGGCCCGCGAGTTCCACAACTACATGCTGCCGGTGGAGCTCGACGGCCGGCGCGTCTTCCTGGCCGGCGTGCGCGACACGCCGGCCGAGAGCTTCCGCTACTTGCGCATTCCGGCCGACGAGGCCGACAGCTTGGACGGCTGGATGCGATTGCGCGATGCCCTGCACGACCCGGCGATGCGCGAGCGCGCCGTGCAGCGCTACGTGCGCGCAGCGGTCGATCCGGCCCGCTCCGACCTGGCCGAGCGGCTTCGTGTGTCGGCCCTGCGCAGCCTGGCGCTGTTCGCCGGCGCCGAGCCGGTGCGTCCCGGCGAGGCCCCGGTGGGGGGTCTGCAGGCGATTTCGGAGTTCATGGAGGCCAACGTCCCCGAAACCGACCGGGCGCGCACCTCCGAGGTGCTGATCCGCATCCTCAACGGCGTGCTGTTCGAGCTGCTGCAAGACAGCCGCGCCCAGGCCGGCCTGGCACCGCTGCCGCAGGACGAATCCACCCGCGCCTTCATGACCCAGGCGGTGCTGTCGCTGTCGGACGAAGCTTACTACCCGGCCCCGCTGCTGCTGGAGCTGAAAGATTTCGAGCAGGTGCAGGCCAGCGTCTTCCAGGTCGCCCGCACCCCGGGCAAATCCCTGGTCTACCTGGGCTGCGTGCTGCTCATCGTCGGCGTGTTCGCGATGCTCTATGTCAGGGAACGCCGCCTGTGGATCTGGCTCGAAGACGCACCGGGCCAAAGCGGCCACACCCGTGTGACCACGGCCCTGTCGTCCACCCGCCACACCCTGGACACCGACCGAGAATTCGACCACCTCAAGCAGGCCCTGCTGCAAGGTGCCGCCCCGGAGGCCCGATGAACACCACCACGCTTTCGCTCGACGCGCCAGGCTATTTCGCGCGGCGCACCTGGTTCGACTGGCTCTTTGCCGTGCTGATCGTCGCCGGCACGGGCTACGCCTTCCAGCGCTATGCCGCCTCGATGGACGTCTACGAGAAGGCCATCCTCGTGGGCGCCGCGCCGGCCGCCGTGTGGCTGGGCTGGTTCTGGCGCCCGCTGCGCGTGCTGGCGCTGGTGGTGGGCGCCGCCTCACTGCTGGCCATCGCTCTTTATGCGCGGGTGTCTGACGGCTTCGGGGCCGACCTGTCCCAGGCCGACAAGGTCTTCCTGCTCAAGTACTTCCTGTCCAGCCAGAGCGCCATCCTGTGGATGAGCCTGCTCTTTTTCATGAGCACGGTGTTCTACTGGATCGGCTTCTTCACCCGGACCGACACCGCCACGGCCGAGCGCCTGGGCTCGCGCCTGGCCTGGGCGGCCGTGGCCATGGGCCTGATCGGCTCGATGGTGCGCTGGTTTGAGAGCCACCAGATCGCCCCGGACATCGGCCACATCCCGGTGAGCAACCTCTACGAGGTCTTCGTGCTGTTCTGCTGGCTCACCACGCTGTATTGGCTGTATTACGAGGACCAGTACCGCCAGCGCGAGAACGTGCGCAGCCTGGGGGCCTTTGCGATGCTCATCGTCAGCGCCGCGGTGGGCTTTCTGCTGTGGTACACGGTCGAGCGCGGCGCGCACGAGATCCAACCGCTGGTGCCCGCCTTGCAGAGCTGGTGGATGAAGCTGCACGTGCCGGCCAACTTCATCGGCTACGGCACCTTCGCGCTCGCCGCGATGGTGGCCTTCGCGTATCTCATCAAGCAGCAGGCCGGCGAGACGCGCTGGTACAAGCTGGCCCCGCTGTGGCTGCTGGGGGTGGTGCTGTGCTTCGAGCCGCTGGTGTTCCGCCAGACGCCCGACGGCGGCATCAGCAGCTACTGGGCGGTGTACTTCGGCGTCTCGGCCCTGATCGTGGGAGGCATCCTCTCGCTGCGCCGGCGCATCGCCGCCAGGCTGCCCAGCGACGAGGTGCTCGACGACGTGATGTACAAGGCCATCGCGGTGGGCTTCGCCTTCTTCACGATCGCCACCATCCTGGGTGCGCTGTGGGCCGCCGAGGCCTGGGGCGGCTACTGGAGCTGGGACCCGAAGGAGACCTGGGCCCTGATCGTGTGGCTGAACTACGCGGCCTGGCTGCACATGCGCCTGATGAAGGGCCTGCGCGGCACGCTGTCGGCCTGGTGGGCGCTGGTGGGGCTGGCCGTCACAACCTTCGCCTTCCTGGGTGTGAACATGTTCCTGTCGGGCCTGCACTCCTACGGCGAACTTTGAACGCCGCCGGCGGCGGGGGCGTATAGTCGGCAGCCTGTCCACCTGCGCGGCCGCCGACCATGCCCTTCGTCGCACGCAATGTCCACGGTGTGGTCGTGAGCCTGCACCGAGAGCCCACGCCCGAGACCCAGGAGTTCCTGCCCGATGACCATGCCGAGGTCCAGGGTTTCCTCGGCCTCAGTGCCGGCAGCACCCAGCGCCAGGAGGCCTTCCAGGCCCTGGATGCCGACTTCGTGCGGGTGCTCGAGGACGTGATCGATCTGTTGATCGCACGCAACATCATTCGCGTCACCGACCTGCCTGTCGACGCCCAGCGCAAGCTCTTCTCGCGCAAGCGCTTCCGCGACAACCAGGCCCGCAACGCCCTGACGCTCTTCGACCCGGCAGCGCTGGAAGGGGTCACCCACCGGGATCCGCAGCAAGGCGACAACCCCACCACCTCGGGGCTGGACGTGATCGACACCGGCTTTCACGACGATCTGGGGCGCTGAGCACAAGCCCCCACGCCGGCAGGGAACCTCGGCGGATGCCACTCTTTCCAACGGTGAAGTCCCTGGAAGGCCCGCCATGCGCTACCTGAAACACGCCCGCACCTACAACCACCCGGTCGCCTCCGAAATCACCCCGCGTGAGGTCTATGCCGCCCGGCGCGACTGGCTGCGCTGGATGGCCACCGGGGCCGCCGGCGCCGCGCTGGCCGCCTGGGCTGGCCGGCAGGCCCTGGCCCAGACCCGCGGCCCGGGCCGCCTGGCCGCACTGTCTGGCACCCCCAGCAAGCTGGCCGGTGCGATGACGATGGAAAAGCTCACCGCCTACGAGGACGTCACCACCTACAACAACTTCTACGAGTTCGGCACCGACAAGGCCGACCCAGCCCGCCGCGCCGGCAGCCTCAAGACGCGCCCCTGGACCGTGGTGGTCGAAGGCGAGGTGCGCAAGCCCGGCACCTACGACATCGAGACCTTGCTGAAGCTCGCACCGATGGAAGAGCGCATCTACCGCCTGCGCTGCGTCGAGGGCTGGTCGATGGTGATCCCCTGGGTGGGCTATTCGCTCAACGAGCTGATCCGCCGCGTCGAGCCCACGGGCAACGCGAAATACGTCGAGTTCCACACCCTGGCCGACAAGGCCCAGATGCCCGGGCTCAACTCGCGCGTGCTGTTGTGGCCCTATGTGGAAGGCCTGCGCCTGGATGAGGCGATGCACCCGCTCACGCTGCTGGCCTTCGGCCTGTACGGCGAGGTGCTGCCCAACCAGAACGGCGCGCCGCTGCGCCTGGTGGTGCCCTGGAAATACGGCTTCAAAAGCGGCAAGTCCCTCGTGAAAATCCGCTTCACCGGCAAGCAGCCCGACACCGCCTGGAACGTGGCGGCCCCGCACGAGTACGGCTTTTATTCCAACGTGAATCCCACGGTGGACCATCCGCGCTGGAGCCAGGCCACCGAGCGGCGCATCGGCGAGGACGGCCTGTTCACCCGCAAGCGCCCCACGCTGATGTTCAACGGCTACGAGGCCCAGGTGGGTCAGCTCTATGCCGGCATGGACCTCAAGAAGTTCTACTGACGGTGTGAACGCCTCGCGCACCCTGCTGCACCCGGCGGCCAAGCCGCTGGTGTTCGTGCTGTGCCTGCTGCCCTTGGCCCACCTGCTGTGGGGTGCGGTGGCCGACACCCTGGGCGCCAACCCGGCCGAGGCCCTGACCCGCGGCACG
This sequence comes from Caldimonas hydrothermalis, assembly GCF_056746695.1. Lineage (NCBI taxonomy): Bacteria > Pseudomonadati > Pseudomonadota > Betaproteobacteria > Burkholderiales > Sphaerotilaceae > Caldimonas > Caldimonas hydrothermalis. The sequence continues at coordinate 182,061 of NZ_JBWQXA010000006.1, forward strand.
GGCGACTGGACGCTGCGCCTGCTCAGCCTCACGCTGGCCGTCACGCCGGCGCGGCACGCCACCGGCTGGCACGGCCTGGCGCGCTTTCGGCGCATGCTGGGCCTGATCACCTTCTTCTACGGTGTGCTGCACCTGCTGTGCTACGCCTGGTTCGACATGGGCTTCTACGTGGATGACATCGCCCGCGACATCGCCAAGCGGCCCTTCATTCTGGTGGGCTTTGCGGCCTTTTTGTTGATGCTGCCCCTGGCGGCCACCTCCTTCAACCGGGCCATCCGGGCCCTGGGCGCGGTGCGCTGGCAGGCCTTGCACCGCCTCGTGTACGCGGTGGCCGGCCTGGCGCTGCTGCACTTCTTCTGGATGCGCTCGGGCAAGAACGACTATGCTGAAGTGGGCGTGTATGCGCTGATCATCGCCATCTTGCTGGGCGCGCGGGTGTGGCGTGCCTGGCGCCGCCGCGCTGCAGCCGCGCAGCCGGCTTGATCCAACGCCAGGGGGGTGACGCCCGGTTTGCCTACACTGGCGGCCTTGTTCTGTGCCAAGTTACCTGTGTCTGCCACCGCCCCCATCGAACGCCATTCCCTCTTCGACGACGCCCAGGCCCTGGTGACGGGCACGCTGTTCATCTCGCTGGGCGTGGTGATGTTCAACCACACGGGGCTGCTCACCGGCGGCACGGCCGGCCTGGCCTTCCTGCTGCACTACGCCAGTGGCATCAGCTTCGGCAAGATCTTCTTCCTCCTCAACCTGCCCTTCTACGGGATCGCGCTGCGCAAGCTCGGGCGGGACTTCACGCTCAAGACCTTCATCGCGGTGGCCCTGCTCTCGCTCTTCGCCGAGTTCCACCCGATGGCGCTGGGCTTTGCCGGCCTGCACCCGGCCTATGCCGCGGTGATGGGCGGGCTGCTGATGGGGGCGGGCTTCCTGATGCTCTTTCGCCACCGCGCCAGCCTGGGCGGCGTGGGCATCCTCGCGCTGTACCTGCAGGAATCGCGCGGCTGGCGCGCCGGCCAGGTGCAGATGGTCATCGACTGCTGCATCGTGGCCGCGGCCTTCTTCATCGTCGCGCCGATGCAGGTGGTGTGGTCGCTGCTGGGCGCCGTGGCACTCAACCTCATCCTGGCCGTGAACCACAAGCCCGGGCGCTACGTGGCGCAGTGAGGCTCATCCCCAAGGCTTCCATTCCTGCACGGCCAACTCCACCATCTGCTGCGCATGCCCCAGCCAGATGTGCCCGTCCTGGATGGTGCACTGCAGGCGCAGCGTGCGCTCCACCAGGGCGGCCAGGGCGTCGACGTGCTCGGACTGGAGGTGCAGCACGCGCAGCTTGGGCTGGCTCTCGAGCAGGTGACGATTCTGGGCCCACCACACGTTCGCCACGCGCCCAAAGGTGAGCACCACCACCTGCTGCGCGCGGTGGCAGGCTTTGCGGATGAGCTTTTCGTCGGGCTGGCCCACGTCCACCCACAACAGCACCTCGCCGGTGAGGTCGCGCCGCCACAAATCGGGCTCGTCGTTGGTGCTCAGGCCCTTGCCGAAGCTGAGGTCCTCGGCGGCGTAGAGCGCAAAGGCCAGCACACGGGCCATCATGCGCTCGTCGGTTTCTGACGGATGGCGGGCGATCGTCAGGGCATGGTCGGCGTAGTAGCCGCGGTCCATGTCGGCGATTTGCAGGTCGATTTTGAAGATGGTGGATTTGAGAGCCATGCCCGCGAGTCTGGCATATCGACGGCCGGACTCGCCCTGGCGCCCATGCCGGGTTAGGATGGGAACGACCCTCCCTGCCGACGAAAGGATCTCCTTGCCCACCCCAAACTACGCCTACGAGAAGCGCCAGCGTGAGCTGGCCAAGAAGCGCAAGAAGGAAGAAAAGCTCAAGCGCAAGGCCGAGCACCGGCCGGAAGACGGCCCGGCCTCGGACACCGACGCTTCCCTGCCGCCACAGGGTCCAGCCCCTGCACCGGCCCAGGACTGAGCGCCTTTCTATTCCTGCCCGCTTTGCTGTAAGGCCCACATGCGGGCATAGGCCCCGCCCTGGGCCAGCAGTTGCGCGTGCGTGCCGCGCTCGACGATGCGCCCGGCCTCCATCACGAGGATCTCGTGCGCATCGACCACCGTGGACAGCCGGTGTGCAATCACCAGCGCCGTCTTGTTGCGCGCGGCCGATTGCAGTTCGGCCTGGATGGCGCGCTCGTTGGCCGAGTCCAGCGCCGAGGTGGCCTCGTCGAAGATCAGGATGGGCGGGTTCTTCAGCAGCGTGCGCGCGATCGCCACGCGCTGCTTCTCGCCGCCCGAGAGCTTGAGCCCTCGCTCGCCCACCAGGGTGTCGTAGCCCTTGGGCGTGGCGCGGATGAAGTCATGGATGTGGGCCGCCTGGGCGGCGGCCACCACCTCCTCGTGCGAGGCTCCGGGCCGGCCATAGGCGATGTTGTATTCGATCGTGTCGTTGAACAGCACCGTGTCCTGCGGCACGATGCCAATGGCGCGGCGCAGGCTGGCCTGCGTGACCTGCCGGATGTCCTGGCCGTCGATGGTGATACGACCGGCATCGACATCATAGAAGCGGAACAGCAGCCGCGCCAGCGTGGACTTGCCCGCCCCTGAGGGCCCCACCACCGCCACCTTCTTGCCCGCCGGAATCTCGAAGCTCACGCCGCGCAGGATGGGCCGCGCGGCCTCGTAGCCGAAATCGACGCTCTCGAAGCGCACCGTGCCTTCGCGCACCTGCAGCTCCGTCGCCCCAGGAGCATCAGGCACCTCCTGCGGCCGGTCCATCAGCCGGAACATCTTGTCCAGGTCGGTGAGGGACTGCTTGATCTCGCGGTAGAGCACGCCCAGGAAGCCCAGCGGGATGTAGAGCTGGATCATGAAGGCATTGACCATCACCAGGTCGCCCAGCGTCATCGTGCCGGCCACCACGCCCTCGGTGGCCCGCCACAGCATGGCAATCAGCGCCACCGAGATCACGAGCTGTTGTCCGGTGTTGAGCAGCGACAGCGTGGACTGCGACTTCAGCGCCGCGCGACGCAGCCGCTCCAGGCTCTCGTCATAGCGTCGAGCCTCGTAGTCCTCGTTGTTGAAGTACTTGACCGTCTCGTAGTTCAGCAGCGAGTCGATGGCCCGGGAATGGGCCTTCGAGTCCATCTCGTTCATGAGGCGGCGAAACTTGGTGCGCCACTCCGTCACCACCACGGTATAGGCCACGTAGACCACCAGTGCGGCCAGCGTGATCCAGGCAAAGACCGCGTCGAACTTCACCGCCAGCAGCGTGAGCACCATGCCCACTTCGATGAGGGTGGGAACGATGCTGTAGAGCGAATAGGAGATGAGCGAATGCACCGCTCGCGTGCCTCGCTCGATGTCGCGCGTCATGCCGCCGGTCTGGCGTTCGAGGTGGAAGCGCAGGCTCAGGGCATGCAGATGGCGAAACACCTGCAGCGAGATGCTGCGCGCCGCCCCTTCGGTGGCCTTGGCGAAGATGAGCTCCCGCAGCTCGGTGAACAGCGACGTGCACAGCCGCAGGCCGCCGTAGGCCAGCAGCAGGCCCGCCGGCACCACCAGCACAGCGCGCGGGTCGGTGGGCGAAATCGACAGGCTGTCCACCAGCTCCTTGAGCAGCAGCGGCACGCCCACGTTGGCCACCTTGGCCCCCACCAGGAAGGCCAGCGCGAACAGCACGCGCCACCGGTAGCGCCACAGGTAGGGCAACAAACGGGCCAAGGTGGCCCAGTCCGAACGGGGAGAGCCCGGGGCATCGGCCGAGGCGGCTTCCTCGGGCAGGCTCATGACGGCGCGGCGCATCGTGGACAATCCGATCTTTGTTTGATTTCTCTCATGTGGTGCCGATGCCTGACGCTTCCAGCCCTGCCTCGACCCCGGCCTTCAGTGTGCCCGACGACATGGAACTCGTCCTGCGGGTGATGCCCATGCCCGCCGACGCCAATGCCAACGGCGACATCTTCGGCGGCTGGATCATGGCCCAGGTCGACCTTGCCGGCTCGGTGCAGTCCGCGCGCCTGGCGCGCGGGCGCGTCGCCACCGTGGCCGTCAACCAGTTCATCTTCAAGCAGCCGGTGTCGGTGGGCGACCTTCTGTCGTTCTACTCGCGCGTCGAGCGCGTGGGGCGCACCTCGGTGACGGTGCACGTCGAGGTGTTCGCCGAGCGCAACCCGGCCAATCCCTGCGTGGTGAAGGTCACCGAGGCCAACCTCACCTACGTGGCCATTGACGAGCAGGGCCGCTCGCGCGAGATCCCCCGTTAAGCACAACGCCCGCGCGAGGCGGGCGTTGCGGCACGGAGCGGGCAGGCTCAGTCGAACTTCGTGAAGTCGGGCTTGCGCTTGTCGAAGAAAGCCTGGAAGGCCTCACGGGCCTCGGGGCTGCGCAGGCGTTGACCGAAGAGTTCGCCTTCGACCGCGATGGTCTCCTGCACCAGCTTGGCATTCGCCCGGCGCAGCAGCTTCTTGCTCTCGCGCACGGCCGCCGGCGCCAGGTGGTTGAAACGCTCGGCCACGCGCCGCGCATGGTTCACCACCTCGCCGGCCGGCACAATGGCGTTGATCAGGCGCATCTCCTGGGCTTCCTCAGCACCAAAAGGATCACCCAGCAGCAGCTTCTCGGCCGCCTTCACATGACCGGCGTACAGCGGCACAAGCAGGCTGGAGGCGAACTCGGGCACCAGGCCCAGGCTGGCGAAGGGCATCGCGAAACGGGCGGTGTCGGCCGCATAGACCAGGTCGCAATGCAGCAGCATCGTGGTGCCGATGCCGATGGCCGCACCGGTGACGGCCGCCACCACGGGCTTGTCGCATTCCAGCAGGGCACGCATGAACTGGAACACCGGCGAATCCATGCCCTGGGGCGGCCGCTGCATGAAGTCTTCGAGATCGTTGCCGGAGGTGAAGATGTCCGGCTGGCCTTGGATGAGCACGGCCCTGACGCTCTTGTCGTTCCGGGCTGCGGCCAGGGCGTCGGCCATGGCCTGGTACATCGCGGCCGTCAGCGCGTTTTTCTTCTCGGGCCGGGCGATCTCGATGCTGGCCACGCCGTTGAGGACGGCGGTCTTGATGCTCATGCAGTCTCCTTGCTGTAGGGGGTGAAGCTCTCGAAGAGCTCCTTCACGCGGCGCCACAGGGTGGTCTCGAACTGGTCGCGGAAGAAGCCGAAATGGCCGATGCGACGGGCCTGCACGTCCTGGGGCGTGATGCGCTCGATGCGCCGCGGGGCATTGGCATAGCAGTCCAATAGCACCCGCGTGCCGCGCTCGGTCATCAGCTCGTCGTCGGTGATCGACAGGGCCACGACGGGAAAGCGCGCCTGCTCGAAAGCCTCGCGCACGCTCGCCCCTTCGGCCCCCACATGGTAGCGCGGGTGCAGACACCAGCGCCGCCATTGCAGGATCACGCCGCGCGGCAGGTCGCCCACCTTGCGCAGCCGCTTGCCAGGGAAGTAGCCGAAGACACGCGTGGCCACAGGCACCAGCACATACCAGAAGTAAAGGACCATGCGTCGCAGCGGCAGTGCGTTGTCGCGCCAGTAGCCGCTGCCGGCGGCCACCGACACCAGGCCCGCGATGCGGTCGCGGTTGCGCAGCAGGCCGGGCAGTTGCGCCCCCAGGCTGTGGCCCACCACGTAGAGCGGCAGGTCGGGTGCGCCATCGACGACGGCATCGATCACCGCATCGAAGTCACGCGCCCAGTCGAAGAGGTCGGCCTCGAAACCGCGCAGCGAGCGCAGGCCCGGCGGGCGGGACTCGCCCATGCCGCGGTAGTCGAAACTGACGGCGAGGAAACCCTGCTCGGCCAGCCAGCGCGCGAAGGCTTCGTAGTAGCCCTGCTGCACGCCCATGGCCGGTGCGATCAGCACCACGGCCTTCGGGGCACAGACCTGCGAATCGGGCCGGTAGTGGCGCACCCCCAGGCGCACGCCTTCGGGTGTGACGAGGGTTTGCCGCTCCATCCCGGTCTCCTTGTCGACGATGGAAGGAACGCAGGCCGCGCAAGGCGGCCTGCGGCTGCGCTCAGACGCGCTCGAAGATGCCCGCGGCCCCTTGGCCGGTGCCCACGCACATCGTGACCATGCCGTACTTCAGGTTGTGGCGCCGCAGCGCGTGCACCACCGTGGCCGAGCGGATCGCGCCGGTGGCGCCCAGCGGGTGGCCCAGGGCGATCGCACCGCCCATGGGGTTGACCTTGCTGCGGTCGAGGTCCAGCGAGTTGAGCACGGCCAGCGACTGGGCGGCAAAAGCCTCATTCAGCTCGATCCAGTCGAGCTGGTCCTTCGTCAGCCCGGCGTACTTCAGCGCCGCAGGGATGGCCTCGATCGGGCCGATGCCCATGATCTCGGGCGGCACGCCCTTGATCGCGAAGCTGACGAAGCGGGCCAGGGGTTGCAGGTCGTAGCGCTTGATCGCGGCCTCGCTGGCCAGGATCAGACAGCCGGCGCCGTCGGAGGTCTGCGAGCTGTTGCCGGCGGTGACGCTACCCTTGGCCGCGAACACCGGCTTCAGGCGGGCCAGGCCTTCGGGCGAGGTGTCGGCGCGTGGGCCTTCGTCCACGTCCACGGTGCGGGTCTTGACGGTGATGCTGCCGTCGGCCAGGTTGGGGAAGCGCTCGACGATTTCCACCGGGGTGATTTCGTCCTTGAACTCGCCGGCCTCGATCGCCTTGAGGGCCTTGAGATGGGAGTGCAGCGCGAACTCATCCTGCGCCTCGCGCGAGACCTTCCACTGCTGCGCGACCTTCTCGGCCGTCAGGCCCATGCCGTAGGCGATGCCGAGGTTCTCGTCACGCGCGAACACCTCGGGGTTGAACGACGGCTTGTTGCCACCCATGGGCACCATGCTCATCGACTCGACGCCGCCGGCGATCATCACGTCGGCCTCGCCCACGCGGATTCGGTCGGCCGCCATCTGCACAGCCGTCAGGCCGGCCGCGCAGAAGCGGTTGACGGTGACGCCGCCCACGGTGTGGGGCAGGCCGGCCAGCAGCGCGGCCACACGGGCCACGTTCATGCCTTGCTCGGCCTCGGGCATCGCGCAGCCGACGATGGCGTCCTCGATGGCCTTGGGATCGAGGTGAGGCACCTGCTTGAGCGCGCCGCGGATGGCCGCCACCAGCAGATCGTCCGGACGGGTGTTCTTGAAATAGCCGCGGCCCGACTTGCCGATCGGAGTGCGCGTGGCGGCGACGATGTAGGCGTCTTGAACTTGTTTCATGTGAGATCTCCGATCAGTTGCGAACCGGCTTGCCGGTTTGCAGCATGCCCATGATGCGTTCCTGCGTCTTGGGATGGTCGAGCAGGCTGCAGAAGTGCTGACGCTCCAGGGCCATCAGGTACTCCTCGTTCACCAGCGAGCCGGCCTCGACCTCGCCGCCGCAGACCACGTCGGCGATCAGGCTGGAGATGTGGAAGTCGTGCTGGCTGATGAAACCGCCGTCGCGCATGTTGGCCAACTGGGCCATGATCGTGGCCTTGGCCGAGCGGCCGGCCACCGGGAAGACGGCCTTGTGCGGCGGACGGTAGCCGGCCTCGAACATCGCCTTGGCCTGCGACAGGGCCACATAGAGCAGCTCGTCCTTGTTGGGCACGATCACGTCGCTGTCGAGCAGGTAGCCCAGCTTGCGCGATTCGATCGCGCTGGTGCCCACCTTGGCCATCGCGGCGCTGGTGAAGCCGTCGGTCAGGAACCTCAGGATGTCGGCATTGGCATTGCCGGCGGCGGCCATCTCGGCCGCGCGGCGGGCGATGTAGGTCAGGCCGCCCGCGCCGGGGATCAGGCCCACGCCCACTTCCACCAGGCCCACGTAGCTTTCCATGGCGGCCACACGGCAGGCGCTGTGGATGGCGAGTTCGCAACCACCGCCCAGCGCGATGCCACGCAGGGCCGAGACCACCGGCACCTGGGCATAGCGGATGCGCAGCATCGCGTCCTGCAGCTTCTTCTCCTCCGGGGCGATGCCCTTGGAGCCCTTGGCCATGAACACCGGCATCAGCGCCTCCAGGTTGGCGCCGGCTGAGAAGACGTCATCGGGCGACCAGATCACCAGCCCTTTGTAGCCCTGCTCCGCCAGGTCGACGGCCTTGAGCAGGCCTTCGGTCACGGTGGGGCTGATCAGGTGCAGCTTGGCGGTGATGCTGGCGATCAGCACCTCGCCGTCGAGCGTCCACACGCGGACCTCGTCGTTCTTGAACACCTCGGTGCCGGCCTTGAGCGGCTCGACCGCGCCCGAACCCAGCACGGCCTCGGGGAAGTGCTGGCGCTGGTAGACGGCCAGGCTGCTGCGCGGGATGTAGGTCTTGCGCGCCGGGCTCCACGAGCCTTCGGGCGTGTGCACGCCCTCGCGGCCGTCGAAGACCCAGTCGGGCAGCGGCGCCGAACACAGCGCCTTGCCAGCGTCGATATCGGCCTTCACCCACTCGGCCACCTGCTTCCAGCCGGCGGCTTGCCACAGCTCAAAGGGGCCCTGGCTCATGCCGAAGCCCCAACGCATCGCGAAGTCCACGTCGCGGGCGCAGTCGGCGATCGCTTCCAGGTGCACGGCCACGTAGTGGAAGCTGTCGCGCAGGATGGCCCACAGGAACTGGGCCTGCGGGTTGCTGGACTCGCGCAGCAGCTTCAGGCGCTCGGCCGGGGCTTTCTTCAGGATGCGCGCGACGAGCTCGTCGCCCTTGGCGCCGGCGGGCACGTATTCGCCCTTGGCCGGGTCCAGGCGCAGGATGTCCTTGCCCACCTTCTTGTAGAAGCCCGCCCCGCTCTTCTGGCCCAGGGCGCCCTGTTCGATCAGCTTGGCCAGCACCGGCGGGGTGGCATAGCTGGCGTAGAAGGGGTCGTCCTTGAGGTTGTCCTGCAGGGTCTTGATGACATGGGCCATGGTGTCCAGGCCCACCACATCGGCGGTGCGGAAGGTGCCCGAACTGGCACGGCCCATCTTCTTGCCGGTGAGGTCGTCCACCACGTCGTAGGTCAGGCCGAAGTTCTCGGCTTCCTTGATGGTGGCCAGCATGCCGGCGATGCCCACGCGGTTGGCGATGAAGTTGGGGGTGTCCTTGGCACGCACCACGCCCTTGCCCAGGCTCGTGGTGACGAAGGTTTCGAGCTGGTCGAGGATCTCGGGCTTCGTCGTGGGGGTGGGGATCAGCTCCACCAGGTACATGTAGCGCGGCGGGTTGAAGAAATGGATGCCGCAAAAGCGTGGCTTGATCTCTTCGGGCAGGGCTTCGCTGAGCTTGGTGATCGACAGGCCCGAGGTGTTGGACGCAACGATGGCGTGCGGAGCCACGTGGGGCGCGATCTTCTTGTACAGATCGAGCTTCCAGTCCATGCGTTCGGCGATGGCCTCGATGACGAGATCGCACTCGCGCAGCTTGTCGATGTGCTCCTCGTAATTGGCCTGCTCGATGCGGGCCGCGTCCTCGGGGATGCCCAGCGGGGCGGGCTTGAGCTTCTTCAGGTTCTCGACGGCCTTGCTGACGATGCCGTTTTTCGGGCCGTCCTTGGCCGGCAGGTCGAACAGCACGACCGGCACCTTCACGTTGACCAGATGGGCGGCGATCTGTGCGCCCATCACGCCGGCGCCGAGCACGGCCACCTTGCGGACTTGGAATCGACTCACGGGGTTCTCCTTGATGTGAAGGCCGCAGGCGCGGAACCACGCGCCTGCGGCACGGGGATCATTCGACGCGTTGCCAGACCTGGGTGCGCCCGAGCAGGGGCGCCCCGATGTAGCCGCGCACTTCGAGCTTCTTGCCGCCGTCCACCGGCTTCAATCGCACCCGGTAGACCTTGCCATTGTTCGGGTCGAGGATGTCTCCGCCCTCCCAGATCGAGGCATCGTCGGCGTTTTGGCGCACATTGCGGATGATGTTCAGGCCCACGATGGCTTGCCCCTTGCGCTCATCGCTGCATTTGTCGCACACCGCATCGGGTTTGGATTGCGGATCGAGCAGTTTTTCGATGCGACCGCTGAGCACGCCGCCTTGCTCGGTGATCCGCACCAACGACTTTTCTTTCTTCGTGGCGTCGTCGATGGTTTTCCACAGCCCCACGGGGCTGGCCTGTACGAATCCGCTGAGCAGCCACGCGGCAGCGGCGATCAGGGCCTTGTTGTTCATCGCTTGTCTCCAGTGCGTATGAGTGCGGGCCAACGCGGCCCGCATGAGGTCAGACCATCAGAACAGCGCCTCGTCCATCTCCATCAACGGCTTGAGACCGGCACGGGCCGTACGGATCAGGCTGGCGGTCTCGGGCAGCAGCTTGGCGAAGTAAAAGCGCGCGGTGGCCAGCTTGGCGGTGTAGAAGGGGTCGCCGCTGTCCTGCTTGGCCAGGGCCACCTTGGCCATGCGGGCCCAGAAGTAGGCGAACACCAGGTGACCGCACACGCGCAGGTAGTCCACCGCCGCGGCACCCACCTCGTCGGCATTGCCCATGGCCTTCATGCCGATTTCCATCGTGAGCTTGGTCACCTTCTCGCCCAGGTCGGCCAGCGGGTTGACGAACTCCTGCATCGCCTCGTTGACGCCCTCTTCTTCGATGAAGTCCTGCACCAGCTTGCCGAACTTCTTGAGCTTGGCACCGTTGTCGGCCAGTACCTTGCGGCCCAGCAGGTCCAGCGCCTGGACCGTGTTGGTGCCCTCGTAGATCATGTTGATGCGGGCATCGCGCACGTACTGCTCCATGCCCCATTCCTTGATGTAGCCGTGTCCGCCGAAGACTTGCAGGCAGTGCGAGGTGGCGATCCAGCCGTTGTCGGTGAAGAAGGCCTTGATGATCGGCGTGAGCAGGGCCACCAGGTCGGCGCATTCCTTGCGTTCGTCTTCGTCATCGGTGGCCAGCTCCTTGTCGAGCTGCAGCGTGGTCCACATCGCCACAGCGCGTGCGCCTTCGGCATAGGCCCGGGCAGTGAGCAGCATCTTGCGCACGTCGGGGTGCACGATGATCGGGTCGGCCGGCTTGTCCGGGGCCTTCGGGCCGGACAGGGCACGCATCTGAAGGCGGTCCTTCGCATAGGCCACGGCGTTCTGATAGGCCACTTCGGTCAAGCCCAGCGACTGCATGCCCACGCCCAGGCGGGCGGCGTTCATCATCACGAACATCGCCGCCAGGCCCTTGTGGGGCTCGCCGACCATCGTGCCCACCGCGCCGTCGAGGATCATCTGGCAGGTGGCGTTGCCGTGGATGCCCATCTTGTGCTCCAGGCCGCCGCAGTAGATGGGGTTGCGCTCGCCGAGCGACCCGTCGGCGTTGACCTTGAACTTGGGCACGACGAACAGCGAGATGCCCTTGGAGCCCGGCGGGGCGTCAGGCAGACGGGCCAGCACGAGGTGGACGATGTTTTCGGCCAGGTCGTGCTCGCCGGCGGAGATGAAGATCTTCTGGCCGGTGAGCTTGTAAGTGCCGTCACCCTGGGGCTCGGCCTTGGTGCGCAGCAGGCCCAGGTCGGTGCCGCAATGGGGTTCGGTCAGGCACATGGTGCCTGTCCACTCGCCACTGACCAGCTTGGGCAGATACAACTTCTTCTGCTCGGGCGTGCCGTGCGCATGCAGGGCCTCGTAGGCGCCGTGCGACAGGCCCGGGTACATGGTCCAGGCCTGGTTGGCCGAGTTGAGCATCTCGTAGAAGGACTGGTTGACCACATGCGGCAGGCCCTGTCCGCCGTACTCGGGGTCGCAGCTCAGCGCGGGCCAGCCGCCTTCGACGTACTGCCGGTAGGCCTCTTTGAAGCCCTTGGGCGCCTTGACCTCGTGGGTGGTTTTGTCCAGCGTGCAGCCTTCCTCGTCACCGCTGATGTTCAGCGGGAAGATGACTTGCGCAGCAAACTTGCCGCCCTCTTCGAGCACCGCATTGATCGTCTCGGCATCGATGTCGGCATGGGCCGGCAGGGTCTTGAGCTCGTCGACCACGTTCAGCACTTCGTGCATCACGAATTGCATGTCGCGCAGCGGCGGGGTGTACTGGGGCATGAAGGGCTCCTGGGTTCAGACAGACGGTTGGCGGGAGGTCTTGGAAACGGTCTTGCGGGGCGACTTCAAGGGCATGGCCTTGGGCGCCTTGTCCGTCGCATAGTGGCTCACGATGAAGTCAAAGCCACGACGCGCGCGGTCCAGGGCGCCAGCAGAGCGCAGGAAGCGCGCGTCGTGATGCAGGGCGAGAATCAGGCCGTGGATCTCGAAAAGCATCTGCAGCGGGTCGGTGTCCTCGCGCAGATGCCCTTCCTGCACAGAGATCGCGATGGCGCGACCCAGGGCCTTGTGCCAGGTCAGCACCATGTCGGCCAGGGCATCGCGCACGGGCCCGGGGCGGTCGTCGAACTCCACCGCGCCGCTGATGTAGATGCAGCCCGAGTCGATTTCCACCGAGACGCGGCGCACCCAGCGCTCGAACAGCGCCCGCAAGCGCGGCAGGCCGCGCGGCTCGGCCAGCGAGGGGAAGAACACCTCCTCCTCGAAGCGGTTGTGGTATTCGCGGATCACCGAGATCTGCAGTTCCTCGCGCGAGCCGAAGTGGGCGAAGACGCCCGATTTGCTCATGCGCATGACCTCGGCCAGCGCCCCGATGGACAGGCCTTCGAGGCCCACCTGCGAGGCCAGCGCGAGGGCCGCGTCGAGGATGGCCGCCTTGGTCTGCTGCCCCTTGTGCAGGCTGCGCCCGCCCCCGCGGGGGGGTTTGGTCGTGGTGGAAGGCAGTGCGCTCACGGAGACCCCGAAATAAAACGAACGGTCGTTCTATTTTGCAGAATTCCACCGCACCGGGGCAAGTCGCTGCCGGCATTTCCTAGGGCTTTATCCCTAGAAAGCCACAGCCATGGTCATCGATTGAGGGTTTACCCTGATCTTGACTGGCCGGGCCACGCCGGGCCCGCCGGTCCAGTGTGGACCAAGGCCTGCGCGGACACAAGCCCGTCGCGGCAGGCGTCGGCATCGACGGGCCCTCTTCGGTCTCGACCTCATCCACGCCCGAAGGGTCTTCGTCGCTCTCGCGTGCGGCGCGGCCGAGGGCGGCTTTCCTTCCGCGCGCTTCCTGAAGGACGTCCCGCGGCTCGACGCGCAGGTGCCTGGCGCCACGACGGCGGCGGCACCGTGTGATGGGGCTCGCTCCAGAGGCGGCCGGTGCGCTGACACGGGAACGCCGCGGTGACGGCCAGGCCGGCCAGCAGGCCCGCTTGGCCGGCTGAGGCATGGCGCATGGGGCTTTGCGGCGGGCGCTTGAGCGTCCGGGGCGTCTTGCCATATGCTGGGCGATGTTGCTTCGCGAAACGGCCTTGGCCCCCGTTTCGGAAGCTCTGCGCCCACCCTCTGCAGGGACACAAGGTTTCGCCATGGACGTGCTGCAGCTCGACGTGTCCGGCCGCCCGCAAGCCTGGATCTCCACCCGGGACGCGGCCACGCTCTACGCCACCGATGGCGTTGCCTGGACGCTGGGCGATCCCTTCATCGTGCTGCGCGGGGGGATCCAGCGCGCCAGCGGCCTGCCTTCGCGCATCGAACTGCATCCGATCATCGCGGTGCGCGGCGCCATCCCCAGCCGGGCCTGGCGACAGGTGCCGGCGCTGTCGAACACCAAGCTGTTCGCGCGCGACCGTCACATCTGCGCCTACTGTGGCGGGCAGTTCCCTCCCGACGAGCTGACGCGCGAGCACATCGTGCCCACTTCGCGCGGCGGGCTGGACAGTTGGATGAACTGCATCACGGCCTGCCGGGCCTGCAATGGGCGCAAGGGCAACCGCACGCCCGAGGAAGCGCGCATGAGCCTGCTCTACCTGCCCTACGTGCCCAGCCTGCACGAAGACATGATCCTGCGCGGCCGGCGCATCCTGGCCGACCAGATGGAGTTTTTGCTGGCCAGCGTGCCGCGCAGCAGCCGGCTGCACGGCTGAAGACCGGCGCTCAGTCGTCCTTGTGCACCTGCAGCCCGGCGCTGCGCCACTCCGGGAACCCGCCGCGGAACCAATGCACCTTGGTGTAGCCGGCCTTCACGGCGGCATGGCTGGCCTTGAAGCTCTTCCAGCATTCGGCCCCGTTGCAGGCGAAGATCAGCGAGGCGCTCTTGTCGGCCGGCAACTGGCTCAGGTCGAACTTGTCGAGCGAGGGGTCGTAGTCGGCCTCTTTGGGGCTCTTCTCGACATAGGGCACGAGCTTGGCACCGGGCACGCGGCCGGCGCGGAATTCCGCCTCGGTGCGGGTGTCGATGTACTGTGCGCCGGACTGCATGAGCTGCTGGACGGTCTTCGCATCGACGACCGTGGCCCCGGGCAGAACCCGCGGGGTGAAGTAGCCCAGGGTGGAGACGTATTCGAAGTCGCGCTTGGACAGCGAGGCCAGCTTCACGCCCTGGGTGATGGCGCTGCTGTCGGCGATCGCGGCACGCACGGTGTCGGCGTTGACGCCGCTGCCGTCCTTGACCGCCACGCTCAGCGCGGGCGAGGACTTGCTTTCCATGACGATGCGCACCGGCTCGCCGGCGGCCACCCAGCGGTCGTAGACGCTGCGCTCGACGGCCACGATGTCACAGCGGCGCACCTGCAGGCACGGCAGCAGCGCCTCCTGGTAGCGCGTCTCGAAGACACCGCCGAAATGCTGTTTGATGGTGGTGTTGGCGGCATTGACCTCGCCGCGCACCAGGTAGGTCACGAGGCTGTCCTGCAGGGGCAGGCCCAGGCGCTTGCCGGCGGCGTCCTGCAGCGACTTCACCGGGCTGTCCTTGGGAACGACCAGCACGGCTCGCACCGGGGCATCGAGGCCCACGACGGGGGTGTAGCCGTAGCGCAGCGCGCTGCCGATGACATGGGCCGGCGCGACGAAGATGTCGTGCAGGCGCGAGCGCGTGGTGGCCAGGTCAGCGGTGGCATCGGTGGACAGGGCCACCACCGGCGTGAGCTTGTCCTTGCGCAGGGCCGCCTCGACGGCGGTCTTCCAGGCGCTGTAGACGGCAAAGCGGGATTGCTCGCCCTGATCGCCCGGATTGATCAGCACCTTGGTCTGGGCCGCCAGCGGCCCGGCCGCCAGCGCCGCGGCGGCTCCCAGCGCAGCCGCGGCGGCGCGCGCAGTCATCGAGATGGTCATGTCGCTACCCCCGGAGTGTCTTGCTTCGTCATGGGACGGCGCTCGCAGCCGAGCGCCGCCGGGGCGGAAGATACCCGAGATCTTGCGGTGCGCAGGCGACAAGTCAATGCAGCCAGCCCGGGAAAGGGAGCCGGCCGTTAATTCGTTCTCGCCGATCGTGTCAACTGCCGATCTAGGGGGGCGACATCTGAAACAAGACGTTACACGCAGCGTCCGCCATCGACTTCCAAGCAGGCGCCGGTGATGAACTCGGCCTCGTCGCTGGCCAGATAGAGCGCGGCGTTGGCGATGTCCAGCGGGCGGCTCAGCCGGCCCAGCGGCACGGTGGCGATGAACTGCGCGCGGCGCTCGGGCGTGTCCTCGCCCATGAACTGCGCCAGCAGGGCCGTCTCGCCGGCCACCGGGTTGATGACGTTGACGCGGATGTTGTCCGGGCCGAGTTCGGCCGCCATCGAACGGCTGGTGGTGATGGCCGCGCCCTTGCTGCCGTTGTACCAGGTGAGCCCCGGGCGCGGGCGCACGCCGGCGGTGGACGCGATGGTGATGAAGCAGCCGTTCTTCTGAGCACGAAAGTGCGGCACGGCATGCCGGGCCGTGAGGAACAGGCTCTTCACGTTGACGGCATAGATGCGGTCGAACTCCGCCTCGCTCACTTCCAGCATGGGCCGGTTGCGGTGGGTGGTGCCGGCATTGTTGACGACGATGTGCAAGCCGCCGAAATGGGCGATGCCGCCTTCGATCAGGCGTTTGACATCGCCATCCTTGGACACATCGGCCTGGATGAAATGCGCCTGGCCACCGGCGGCACGGATCTCGGCCGCCACGCGCTGCCCGCCCTCGGCGACGAGATCGTTCACGACGACCTTGCAGCCCTCCTGCGCAAAACGCTTGGCGATGCCTTCGCCGAAGCCGGAACCGGCACCGGTGACGATGGCGATCTTGTCCTTCAGTCTCATCGGGAACTCCTCAGTCGTGCTTGATGGCAATGGTTTTCACGCGGGTGAAGCTGATCAGGCCTTCCAGGCCCTTCTCGCGTCCGTGGCCGCTGGCCTTGACGCCGCCGAAGGGCAGCTCCACCCCGCCGGCCGCACCGTAGTTGTTGATGAAGACCTGGCCGCAGCGCAGGCGCTTGGCCACCCGCAGCGCACGCGAGCCCTCGCGCGTCCACACGCCAGCCACGAGGCCGAAGCGCGTGCCGTTGGCCAGGCGCACGGCGTCGTCCTCGTCCTCGAAGGCCATCGCCGCGAGCACCGGGCCGAAGACCTCTTCCTGGGCCAGGCGATGTTCGTGGGGCACGTCGCGAAACAGCGTGGGGGCGAAGTAGTAGCCACCGTGCGGCGCATCGGTGACGATCTGGCCGTGGGCGGCCACGATCAAGCCGTCGTCGCGGGCCTCGTGCACCATGTGGCGCACGTGGGCCAGTTGCGAGGCACGGATCAGCGGGCCGCAGGCAAGGTCGGCCGAAGCCGGCCCGACGCGCAGGGCCGAGAAGGCGGCCGAGAGCTTGGCCAGCAGGGGCTCATAGGCCCCCCGTTGCACCAGCAACCGGCTGCCAGCCGAGCAGGTCTGTCCGGCGTTTTGCACGATGGCATTGACGATCACCGGCACGGCGGCATCGAGGTCGGCATCGTCGAAAACCACTTGGGGCGACTTGCCGCCCAGCTCCAGCGTCACCGGCACATGGTTCGCCGCGGCGGCCTGGGCCACACGGGTGCCGGTGGGCGGCGAGCCGGTGAAGGAGATGTGGTCCAGCCCCGGGTGCGAGGCCAGCGCCGCGCCGGCCTCACTGCCCAGCCCGGTGACGATGTTGAGGGCCCCGGCCGGCAGGCCCGCTTCGGCCAGCAGCTCGGCCAGGCGCAGCAGCGACAGGCAGGCATCCTCGGCGGGCTTGACCACACAGGCATTGCCGGCCGCCAGCGCCGCCCCCACCGAACGGCCGAAGATCTGCAGCGGGTAGTTCCAGGGGATGATGTGGCCGGTCACCCCATGCGGCTCCCGGTCGGCCAGCACGGTGTAGCCGGCGAGGTAGGGCAGCACCTGACCGCCCACCTTGTCGGCCGCGCCGGCGTAGAACTCGAAGTAGCGCGCCACGGCCGTCACGTCGTTGCGTGCCTGGGTGAGCGGCTTGCCACAGTCGCGCGATTCGAGCTTCACGAGCTCGTCGGCGTGCTGCTGAATCAACGCACAGGTGCGTGCGAGGATGCGCCCGCGCTCGACGCCCGGCATGCGCCCCCAGGCTCCCTCTGCGGCGCCGCGTGCGGCGGCCACGGCCTGGTCGATCTCGGCCTCACCGCCCCGGGCGATCTCGGCAAACACCTGGCCGTCGGAGGGATCGATCACCGGCAGGGTGTCGCCACGGGCGCAGGGCACGCGGCGGTTGGCGATGAAATGCAAATGGCGGGGAATGGTGCTCACGGCGGACTCCTTGTCGGCGCTCACTGCGGGCCGATCGCCGGGCCGGCGATCGGTGCGGCAAACACCAGATCGCGCAGGCCCAGGCTGATGCCTGGAACATAGGTGATGATCATCAGGCAGCCCAGGATCACGAGCACGAAGGGCAGCAGGTGCCGGATGATCTGGTCGAGCGAGATGCGCGCCACGGTGCACGCGGCAAAGAGGTTGACCCCCAAGGGCGGCGTGATCATGCCCATGGCCAGGTTGACCACCATGATGATCCCGAAATGCACCGGGTCAATGCCGAAATGCGCGGCCACCGGCACGAGAATGGGGGCCAGCACGATGATGGCCGCCGAAGTCTCGATGAACATGCCGATCACGAAGAGCGCGGCGTTGACGCCCAGCAGGAACCAGACGGGCGATTGCAGCACTTCGGTGAGCCATTGGCCCAGCGCATCTGGAATGCCGGCGCGGGTGATGAGGTAGGCGAACAGGCCGGCATTGGCGATGATGAACATGATCACCGCACTGGAGAGGACCGACTTGCGCAGCACGGGGATCAGGTCTCGCAGCGTGAGCTCGCGGTGGATCACGAAGCCCACGATCAGGGCATAGAAGACCGCCACCACCGAGGCCTCGGTGGGTGTGAAGACGCCGCCGTAGATGCCACCGAGGATGATGACGGGCATCAGCAGCGCCCAACCGGCTCGGCCGGTGGCCTGAAGCACCGGCTGGCGGCCGTCGCCATCGAGCTTGCCCCAGCCTTTCCAGCGGCAGTAGAGGTAGACGAAGAGCATCAGCGTGCCACCGATCAGCAGGCCCGGGCCGATGCCGGCGATGAAGAGCTCGCCGATCGACACCTCGGCCGAGACGCCGAAGAGGATCATCGGGATGGACGGCGGGATGACCACGCCCAGCTCGGCCGAGGTGGCCTGCAGCGAAGCGGCGTAGCTCTTCGGGTAGCCGTGCTGGATCAGCGCCGGGATCAGGATGGCGCCGATCGCGAAGGTGGTGGCCACCGACGAGCCCGACACCGCGGCAAAGATCATGCAGGTGAGCACACAGGTCATCGGCAGGCCGCCCTGCACGCCCCCGACGAGGGACTTGGCGAAGTCCACCAGACGGCGCGAGATGCCGCCGGTCTCCATCAGGTTGCCGGCCAGGATGAAGAAGGGGATGGCCGCCAGCGGGAACTTGTCGATGGCGGTGAACATCTCCTTGGGCGCGAGGATGAGCTTGTCGGCTTCGAAGATCGCCATGCCGAGCATGGCCGCACCGCCGATGGACACGGCGATCGAGACGCTGAAGGCAAAGCCCAGCAGCATCGTGACGAGCAGGGTGAACGACATCAGCAGGTCCTAGGTGGCCACAGGGGGATGCGCGTCATTGCGCGGTCTCGAGTTCCGGGTGGCGGGGGTCGAGGTGATGGGCCACGACGGCCACCATCGCCAGCAGCGCCCCCACCGGCAGCGCCGCATAGGCCCAGCCCATGGAGAGGTCCATGCTGGCAAAGGTCTGGAAGCGCACGCGCCAGGCCAGATCGAAGCCGTACCACACCAGCACGGACAGGAAGGCCAGGCTGCTGGCGGTGATGAGGCCGCGCACGACACGACGCCAGGCCCCGGTGGACAGGCGCAGCATCAGGTCCACCGACACCAGCGCCCCCTGCCGGAAGGCCGCCACCACGCCGAGCATCACCATCCAGATCAGCAGGCGGCGCATGGCCTCTTCCGTGAAGGTGGACGGCTGCGACAGCACGAAGCGCGACACCACCTGCCACATCCCCAGACAGACGATCACCGCGAGCAAGGCGCAGGCCACGTACAGCGCCACGGACTCCACCGCCCGGTCCACCGACCGCAACACAGCTCTCACGAGACCCATCTCAACCATCCAAAGTGAAGATCGCGATCAACCAGCCTCACCGCCATAGGCAAGGCGCCAGCAACCGCCGTGGATCCGGCTTGGCCGCCCGCCAGCGGCGCCCCCCCTGGGGGGGCTGAGCCCGGGCACGCACAGTCCCTGCGGACTGTGCGTGCCTGGCCAAGGGCCAGACCGTCCTCGGTCTGGCGCGGGCTGCAAGCCGCCCAAGCGCGTCAGGGGTGGGCCTTACCGCACCGCCTGGATCGCCGCGATCTTGTCTGCCCCGAACTCCTTGGCGTACTGCGCATAGGCCGGGGCCACCGCTTTGCGGAAGCTCTCGCCATCGACCTTCTCGACGACCTGCATGCCATCGGCCTTGAGCTGGGCGATGCCGTTGTTTTCGTCGTCGTTGACCTTCTTGCGCTGAGCGGCAGCGCCCTTCTTCGCGGCTTCGACGAAGACTTTCTTGTCGGCCTCGGACAGCTTGTTCCACACCGCCGGCGAGAGGATCAGCACGGCCGGCGAGTAGACATGGCCCGTGAGCGAGAGGTGCTTCTGGACTTGCGAGAACTTGGACGACAGGATCACCGGGATCGGGTTCTCCTGGCCATCGACCGTGCCCTGCTGCAACGCGGTGAACAACTCGGGGAAAGGCATGGGTGTGGGCAGGATGCCGAAGGTCTTGTAGCCGTCCATGTGCACCTTGTTCTCCATGGTGCGCATCTTCAGGCCGGCAGCATCGGATGCTTGCACGATGGGACGCTTGGAGTTGGTCATGTGACGGAAGCCGTTCTCCGTCCAGGCCAGACCGATCAGGCCCTTGGCGGCCATCTTCTTGAGCAGGTCCTGGCCGATGGGGCCGTCCATCACCTTGCGGGCGTGGTCGTAGTCGCGGAAGAGGAAGGGAATGTCCACGATCTTCACCTCGGGCACGAAGTTGCCCAGCGGGCCGGTGGAGGTGTTCACCAGGTCCTGCGTGCCCAGTTGCACCGCCTCGATCTGCTCGCGCTCGCCGCCCAGGGCCGAGTTGGGGAAGTGTTGGCACTTGTAGCGGCCCTGCGTGCCCTTCTCGACCTCGTCGCAGAACACGGTGGATCCCACGCCGTAGTGCGACTGCGGCGAGGTGGCGTAGCCGATCTTGAGCACGGTCTGCGCCTGGGTCGCGGCGGCCAGCCCCAGGCCGGTGGCAAGGAGGGCGAGGATCTGCTTGAGCTTCATGGGTTTGTCTCCTGTGGTGAGTGTGTGAGCGAGGGGGAAGGATGGTTTTTTTGTGGTGTTCAACGGGAATTCAGCACGAGGCCAGCGCCTGGGCATTGCGCACGGCCTGACGATGGTCACGCACGTACTGCCGCACGACACTGTGGAAATCACGATCCGGGAAAAGCCCGAGGCTGCGCGCACGCGGGCTGTCGAAACGCGAGGGCCAGCTGCCGACGATGCGCGCGATGGTGGCGTCCGGCTCGAAGCGCACGAGCCGCAAGGCTTCTTCCCCGCCCACCTCGCGCAGCGCGTCGAGCATCTGCTGCACGGTGACGGTCAGCGCCGGCAGGTTCAATGCGGTGCGCCCCCCGAAAGCTTCGCGCGTGGCCTCAGCCACGGCCAGCAGGCCCGCGATGGTGCTGGCCGGCGAGGCCAGGGCCACCGCCATGTCGGGCGACACCGGGCAGACCGCCTCCTGCCCGGCCAGCGGCTCGCGCACGATGCCCGACAGAAAGGACGACGCGGCCCCATTGGGCCGCCCGGGCCGCACCGACACCGTCATCAGGCGGGCGGTGCGGCCGTCGATGTAGCCCTTGCGGGTGTAGTCGGCCACGAGCTGTTCGCAGATGAACTTGTGAATGCCGTAGCTCGACTGCGGCGTCGGCAGGGTGCGGTCGTCCACCACAGCCGGCAGCGGCACAGCCGGGTCGCTGCCATACACCGCCACCGAGCTGGAGAACACGAACAGCGGCGCCGATGCGCCTCGGCTCGACTGCGCCCGGCAGGCATCCAGCAACGCACGTGTGGTGTCGAGGTTGGAGCGCAGGCCCAGGTCGAAGTCGGCTTCGCATTCGGCCGAGACGGCCGAGGCCAGATGGAACACGGCATCGAACGGGTCGGCCATCAACGCAGGCATCTGGGCGAGCAGATCGCCCACGTGCATCCGCACGCGGGCGTCGTCACGCAGCGCGGCGTCGCGGGTCTCGGCCAGATCGGCCAGCACCAGGCGCTCGATGCGCTGGCCACGCAGGCTGCCGCGCTGCAGCAGCTCGCGCGCCAGACGCGCGCCCAGGAAGCCGGCTCCGCCGGTGATCAGCACCTTCATGATTGGGACTCCTTGTAGGGCGCAAACCAGCCCAGCCCTGCCGAGGTGCCCCCGCGAGGACGGTATTCGCAGCCGATGTAGCCCTCGTAGCCCAGCGCATCGATCTCGTCGAAGAGCCAGCGGTAGTTCACCTCGCCGGTGTCCGGCTCGTGGCGCTGCGGCACGCCGGCGATCTGCAGGTGGCCCACGCCGGCCAGGTGGCGCTTCAGCCGCATCAAGAGGTCACCTTCCATGATCTGGCAGTGGTAGAGGTCCATCTGCACCTTCAGGTTGGGCGCGCCCACTTCGGCCACGATCTCATGGGACTGCTGCTGGTAGTTCAGGAAGTAGCCCGGCATGTCGCGGGTGTTGATGGGTTCGATCAACGCGGTGATGCCGTGGGGCGCGAACTGCTGGGCCGCGTAGCGCAGGTTGGCCACGTAGGTGCGCCGCATCGCGTCGCGGTCGGCACCGGCGGGCGCAATCCCGGCCATCACGTGCAGGCGGCGGCAGCCAGTGGCCTGGGCGTACATCAAAGCCTGCTGCACGCTGGCGGCGAACTCGGCCTCGCGGCCCGGCAGCGCGGCCAGGCCCCGCTCACCGCTGGCCCAGTCGCCAGGCGGCAGGTTGAACAGGGCTTGCGTGAGACCCTGCTCGCGCAGGCATCGGGCAAGGTCCGCCGGTGCGTAGGCGTAGGGGAAGAGGAACTCGACCGCCCTGAAGCCGTCAGCCGCCGCGGCGGCAAAACGGTCCAGGAAGTCGTGCTCCGTGTACATCATCGACAGGTTGGCAGCGAAGCGGGGCATGGTGGGCGTCTCACCAGCGCGCGCCGAAGTGGCGGCGCAAATCATCGATCTGGGCGTCGGTCAGGGGGGCGGGCCGGGGGTGGCACATCAGCCACAGCCGGGCGGTCTCTTCCAGTTCTTCCAGCGTGGCCATCGCCTGCGCCGGGCTCTCGCCCCACACCACAGGGCCCAGTCGGTCGAGCATCACGGCGCGCAACGGCGTGCCCCGCTGCGCGGCGGCTGCAATCACCTGCGCCAGCGCCTCGGCCACGACCGGATCACCAGGGCGGTGGTAGGCAATCAAGGGCACATGACCCACCTTCATCACGTAGTAGGGCGTGAGGGGCGGCACGATGTCGTCCGGGTGCCACACGCCTTGCAGCGTCAGCGCCACGAGGTGGGTGGAATGGGTGTGGACGATGCAGCGCGCCTCGGGTGCCGCGGCATAGATGCGACGATGCAAGGCCAGAGTCTTGCTGGCGCGTTCGCCGCTGCGCTGCTCGCCTTGTGCATCGACCCAGGCCAGTTGCTCGGGGTCGAGGAAGCCCAGGCAGGCATCGGTGGGCGTGATCAGGAAGCCGCCGCCGTCGGCCTGGTCCAGGCGCACACTGATGTTGCCCGCCGTGGCATGCACGTAGCCCCGCTCGAAGAGCGAGCGGCCGATGCGGCAGATCTCCAGGCGTTGGGGGTCTTGCCGGGCCATCACGCCACCTGCGCCAGGGCTTTGTTGAAGAAGTCGGCGCTGCCGAAGTTGCCGGACTTCAACGCCAGCAGCAGCGGCCGTTCCTCGGCCTGCGTCCAGGGCACGCCGGGGTCGATGGGCGCGCCGATGCGCAAGCGCTGCACGCCCAGAGCCTGGACCACGGCCCCGGAGGTTTCGCCGCCAGCCACCACCAGGCGGCGCACGCCGGCCTCGACCAGGCCCTGCGCAATGGTGGCCAGGCACTGTTCCACCAGGGCCCCCGCCCGCTCGGCGCCGAGTTCGGCCTGGAGGGCCTGCACCTCGTCAGGCCCAGCCGTGGCATAGACCAGCACCGGCGCGCCGGGCAACCGCTCGCGCGCCCAGGCCAAGGCCTCGACAGCCACGGGCCGGCCTTGCGCCAGCTCGCGTGCATCGATGCGCAGGGCCGGCCGGCCCGACTCGATCCAGTGCTGCACTTGCGCGTTGGTGGCCAGCGAACACGAGCCCGACAGCACCGCTGCCGCACCGCCCACGGCGCTCAGCGCAGCCGCCTGGGCATCGGGCCGGATCCAGCCTTGCGCTTCATAGACGGCCGGCAGGCCCAGGGCCACGCCCGAGCCGGCGGTGATGAGCGGCAGCCCGGCACAAGCCGCAGCCAGGGTGCGCAGGTCGTCGTTGTCGATGGCATCGGCCACGGCCAGGCGCACGCCTTCGGCGCGCAACTGGGCCAAGCGCTCGCGCACGGCCTGCACGCCCTGCCCCACCGTGTCGTATCGCAGCAGACCCACCCGGCCGCGAGACTGCGCCTGCAGCACTTTGACCAAGTTGGCATCGGTCATCGGCGTGAGCGGGTGGTGGCGCATGCCCGAATCACTGAGCAACTGGTCGCCCACGAAGAGGTGCCCGCGGAACACCGTGCGGCCGTTCTCGGGAAAGGCGGGGCAGGCGATGGTGAAGTCGCTGCCCAGCGCCTCCAGCAGGGCCTCGGTCACCGGGCCGATGTTGCCTGCCGGCGTGGAGTCGAAGGTGGAGCAGTACTTGAAATAGAACTGCTTCGCGCCGGCGGCCTGGAGCCAGCGCAGCGCCGCAAGCGAGTCGGCCACCGCCTGCGCAGCGGGGATGGTGCGCGACTTCAGCGCCACGACCACGGCATCGGCCTTCGGTGGCGGACCGTCGGGCACCCCGATCACCTGCACCGTGCGCATGCCCGCACGCACCAGCATGCTGGCCACGTCGGTGGCGCCGGTGAAGTCGTCGGCGATGACGCCCAACACCGTCATGCCGGCGCTCCCTTCGGCAACGTGATGCCTGGGAAGATCTTGATCACCGCGCTGTCGTCCTCGCCGCCAAGGCCGGCGGCGGCCGCCTGCAGGTACATCTGGTGAGCCGCGGCTGCCAACGGCAATGGCATCGTGAACTGGCGCGCCGCATCGAGCACGATGCCCAGGTCCTTCACGAAGATGTTCACCGCCGACAGCGGCCGGTAGTCGCCCGCCAGGATGTGGGGCACGCGGTTCTGAAACATCCAGCTCATGCCGGCCGAGTGGCAGATCACCTCATAGAGCTGGGCCGGGTCGGCGCCGGCGCGCATCCCCAGCGCCATCGCCTCAGCGGCCGCCGCAATGTGCACGCCGGCCAGGTGCTGGTTGACCATCTTCACGGTCGAACCGATGCCCGCGGCATCACCCAGGCGGTAGACCTTGCCGGCCAGCGCCTCCAGCACGCCACCGGCGGCCTCGAAGGCTTCCGGGCGGCCCGAGGCCATCACGGTCATCTGGCCCTGCGCGGCCTTGGCCGCTCCGCCCGAGACCGGCCCATCGATCAGCCACAGGCCGCGCTCGCGCAGGCGTGCTTCCCATTGCGGCGGCAACGAGGGGTCGACCGTGGCCGAGGCCACCACCACCGAGCCGGGTTTGAGATGGTCGGCCACGGCGCCACTGCCAAAGAGCACGTCCTCGGTCTGCGCGGCATTGACCACCAAGATGAGCACCACATCGCATTGCGCGGCCAGCTCGGCCGCAGTGGCCGCCACGCGGCCGCCTGCTTTCGCAAAAGCCTCGCGGGCTTCGGCACGCGGGTCGCAGCCCCAGGTGGGCACACCCTGGCGCAGGGCCGACAAGGCCGCGCCCAAACCCATGGAGCCCAGGCCGATCACGCCCAGGGTCTTGCCGCTCATAGGGTGGATCCTTTCTTGGGGTGTCGTCGCGGCACCAAGGCCGCGCTGAGGGCAGCACGCACCGACGCATCGGCTTCTTCGATGCGCCGGGCTGCCCGCAGCATGTGGGTGGTGGCCGCGCGCCGGGCCCGCTCGGGCTCGCGTGCGGCGATCGCCTGTGCGATCTCGCGGTGCTCGGCGCGCACTTGTTCCATGAAGTCTTCCCGCATGGCCTCGTTGGCCCGCGTGACCTTCATCGCATCACGCTGGTATTGCTCCAGAAAGCCCAACAACCGCGTGAACTGCGGGTTGCCGGTGGCTGTGGCCACCGTGCGGTGAAAGTGCAAATCCTCCTCGACCCCATCGCCCCCGGCGGCCACGGCTGTGTCGATGGCCGCCAGGGCCGCCAGGATGCGATCGACCGCCGCCTCGTCGGCGCGCTGAGCCGCCAAGGCCGCCACCTCGCCTTCCAGCGCGCGGCGCACCTCGACGATCTGCACCACCGCCTCCAGCGAATGCAACACGGCCGGATCGAAGGCCAGGGCCTTGGCACGCGACACCGGTGCCACATAGACCCCCGAGCCCTGGCGCGACACCAGCAGACCCATGGACTTGAGCCGGCTCACCGCCTCGCGCACGACGGTGCGCGAGACACCGTGGCGCTCGGCCAGTTCCTGTTCGGTGGGCAGACGGTCCTGGGGGCGCAACTCACCGCGTTCGATGCGCTCGCGCAGCAGATCGGCCAACTGGTCCGACAGGCGCTCCGGCGCTTGCAGGGGTTCGGAGGGACTGACCTGTCGTTTCATCAGGTCATCATACAAATGAGGCAAGGGCCCGGCCCATCCGGAAGAACCCGGGTCCCCACGCAGCATCCCGCTCAGGCCGCGTGAGGTGATGAACCTGACCTTCCCTCTGTCGCATGGCCCGGGAGCCGCAACGGAGATTTGCTTTTCAGCAGATCGTCATCCACGTCATCCGGGATCCGACACTACACGACCCTCCGCTCCTGGCGGGCCTGCTGGCAATTCATGGGTTCACGTGCAACCCGCCGATGAAGCGCGCACGACGCCTCACCCACACGTCCCCGTGTACCCACACGCCGTGCAGAAGTCGCATCCGTCCTTGTGGATGACCGTCATGTTCCCGCACTCGGGGCAGCGGCTGCCGGCCATGGGGGCGGTGGCCTTGGGTGGCGAGCCTTCGGCATGCGGCGCCTGCAGGATGCCCATCTCGCGCACGGGGAAGCCGTCTTCATCCAGCACGCCCAACAGGGCGTAGCGGTGGATGATGAGACGGGCCATGTAGGCCACGGTGGAGGGCCAGGTCTGCTGGCGGCGTTCGCCGTGGGGCAGGCCGGGCACGAAGGCCATGAAGTGGCCCAGAGGTTCGGCGTAGTTGAGCAGCTTGCGCAGCTTCATGCCGATCCAGGCCGGGTCGATCACGCGCATGTCGAGCGAAAGCACGCGGGCCAGGCCGTCCATCGCGCGCGGATAGTTGCCCGACAGGCCCATGGCGCAAGGCCGGGTGACGGGTGTGCCATCGGGGCCGGGCAGGGTCACTTCCTTGAGCGTGAGCGTGAACGACTCGCCGGTGGCGGGGTTGTCGATGTCCACCGACCAGGCCAGGGTGCCCGAGGTGCCGGTGCGCGGTTCGTCGCGGCTGAACATGGCGTCGAGCACCGGCGTGGCGCGCTCCAGGGCGCTGTCCTTCCACACGCCGAGCTGTTCGCAGCGCCAGCGGATGACGGCCGCCGTGGCGGCTACCACACCGGGGAAACGGCGCGGCTCTCCGTGCGGAGGGAAAGGCATGTCGAAGGCACGCTCCTCGGCCACGGTCGCCAAGGCGTCGAGCTTGAGTTGCAGCCAGGCGCTGTCGTTGGCGCGCAGATCCATCGACAGGGTCTTGGCCATGGCCCCCAGGCCGCGCGGCTGCTCGGCACCGTTCACCCACACTTCGAAGGGGCGAGTCCGGACCGGGTGAGTCCCTGCGGACTCGCCCGTGCCTGACGAGCGACCGCCGGCCTGCAAGCCGGCGGGCTGGGCGGCCGTCAGCTCGTCGGTGATCTCGCCCACGAAGAGAGCGAATTCGCCGAAGGGGTGGCGGATCATGTAGGTCCAGGCCGGGTTGCCGGCCGGCAGGTCCGGCCGGCCCGGCCAGCGCAGCGAGGCCAGCACGGGGGCGGGCGGGCGGTCGAGCGTCATGCGGCGGTTGGCGTCGTCAGCCACCAGCGCCTGGGGCTGGGGCGTGGTGGACGCCACGCTCAACACCGAGCCCAGCACGGCATTGGGCCGGTAGGTGGCCAGGCCCTTGAGGCCGGATTTCCAGGCACGCAGGTACAGGTCCTGAAAGTCGGCATAGGGATAGTCGGCCGGCACGTTCACGGTTTTGGAGATGGCGGTGTCGATGCACGGCGCGACGGCGGCCACCATTTCCTGGTGGGCGCTGGCGCTCATTTCCAGCGCGGTGACGAAGGCCTCGGTGAGCGGCGCGTCCTCGCCCTTCAGGTGGCGGTACAGACGCCACGCATGGTCTTCGACGGTGTATTCCTTGAAGGTGCCGTCGGGCATGCGCTTCTTGCGGGTATAGGTCCAACTGAAGGCGGGCTCGATGCCGTTGCTGGCGTTGTCGGCAAAGGCCAGGCTGATGGTGCCGGTGGGCGCGATGGACAGCAGGTGCGAGTTGCGGATGCCATGGGCGCGGATGCGGTCCTTCAGCGGCTGTGGCAGGCGCGAGGCGAAGGCGCCGCGTGAGAGGTAGAGATCGGCGTTGAACAATGGGAAGGGCCCTCGCTCCTGCGCCAGCGCCACCGAGGCTTCGTAGGCGGCATCGCGCATCACCTCGCTGATGCGGCGTGCGGTGGCGCGCGCCTGCGCCGTGTCATAGCGCTGGCCCAGCATCACCAGGGCGTCGCCCAGACCGGTGAAGCCCAGGCCCACGCGGCGCTTGTGGCGGGCCTCCTCCCGCTGCTGGGGCAGCGGCCAGTAGGTCACGTCGAGCACATTGTCGAGCATGCGCACGGCCACGCGGCACAACTCGGCAAAGGACGCCTCGTCGAAGCGGGCCCCGGGCTCGAAGGGCTCGCGCACGAAGCGTGTGAGGTCGATGGAGCCCAGGCAGCAGCAGCCGTAGGGGGGCAGGGGTTGCTCGGCGCACGGGTTGGTGCTCGCGATCGTCTCGCAGTACCCGAGGTTGTTGTCGTCGTTGATGCGGTCGATGAAGAGCACGCCGGGTTCGGCATGGTCGTAGGTGGACCGCATGATCTGGTCCCACAGTTCGCGCGCGGCAACGCGGCGGTAGACCCACAGGCCGTCGGAACGCTGGTGGGCGCCGGCCGCTTTCTGGGCCGGGCCGGGTTCGGCGCGGTGCACCAGTTCCACCTCGGTGCCGGCTTCCACGGCCTGCATGAAGGCGTCGGTCACGGCCACCGAAATGTTGAAGTTGCGCAGGTCACCGCTGTCCTTGGCATGGATGAACTCCTCCACGTCGGGGTGGTCGCAGCGCAGCACGCCCATTTGGGCTCCGCGGCGGGCCCCGGCCGATTCGACCGTCTCGCAGGAGCGGTCGAACACGCGCATGTAGCTCACCGGCCCGGAAGCGCTGGACTGGGTGCTTCCCACCCAGGCGCCGCGCGGGCGGATGCGCGAGAAGTCATAGCCCACGCCGCCGCCGCGGCGCATGGTCTCGGCCGCTTCGGTCAGCGCGGTGTAAATGCCAGGGTGGCCTTCGTCCAAGTGCGAGATGGAGTCGCCCACCGGCTGCACAAAGCAGTTGATCAGCGTGGCCGACAGCTCGGTGCCGGCGGCCGAGAGGATGCGCCCGGCCGGGATGAAGCCCTGGCGCTGGGCGTCGAGGAAGCGCTGCTGCCACAGCGCGCGCTGCTCAGGCGCCTCGACCTCGGCCAAGGCCCGCGCCACTCGGGCGCGCACCTCGTCGAGCGTGCGCTCGTTGCCCTTGGCGTACTTTTCGAGCAGCACCTCCTCGCTAATCGCCTGGGCAGGCAGGTTGGCGGCGACGGCACGGGCTTGAGACGGGGTGTCTTGCATGAAAGGGTCTCCTGTGCGGGCCTTGATGAGATTGAATTCGGTTTGGGCGCGGCTGTCGAGAGGCGGCCGCATCGGCGTCAGGGTCGGCGCAGCGCACGGTACGCCGACGCGCACGTCGATCGGTTGATGTGCATCACAAGTGCCTATTTCGGGCCCTGGAACCTTCGGGGCTTGATGCAGGGCAATCCCCTGCTGCCTTCGGGCCGTTAGCTTGTCATCCCGGACCGCTTGCATGAAGGACACATGGCCATGACCCGACCGATCGATGCACTGACCCTCGTGTACTCCTGCTCCGGCTGCTCCAGCGTGGCACAGATGGCCAACCACCTCGCGCTGCGCCTGGACCACGAAGGCCATGCCGAGATGTCCTGCATTGCCGGCATAGGCGGCGACGTGCCGCCGCTGGTGCGCAAGCTCAAGGAGGCAGCGCAGTCGGGCCGGCCCATCCTCGCCATCGACGGGTGTGCGCTGGCCTGTGTCCGCCACAGCCTGGCGCGCCACGGCATCGTGCCCACGGCCCACGTGCAGCTGGGCGAACACGGGGTGCGCAAGACCTACCACGCCGACTTCGACACGGCACAGGCCGAGGCCGCCTATGCCGACGTGCGCGAGCGCGTGCAGGCCATGAGCGCCCTCACGTCGCCCACCCCCTCAGGATGCGGCGGCACGGGGGCCTGCCGGTGCGCGGGGGCTTGAATCTGGCCTGTTCAGCAGCGATGATGGTTGCGTGACACCGACGCCCGACATGCCCCCCTCCCCTGCCTTGCCCGACGAAGCCGCGCTGCGTGCCGTGCTGCAGAAGGTGCACGACCCTGAAATCGGCGAGAGCATCGTGGACCTGGGTCTCGTGGAATCGATCCGCTGCAGCCCCGAGGGCGTGCAGGTGACCCTCATCCCCACCAGCGCCACCTGTCCCATGGCCGACGTGATGATCGAAGACGCCACCGAAGCCGTGCGCCGGGCCTGCCCGGAGGATGTCCCGGTGGACGTGCAAATGGACTGGGACACCCCCTGGAGCCCTGAGCGTCTCAGCCCGGCCCTCAGGGCACGCTTTGGCTGGTGAATCCTTCCGCGTCGAATTCCGGGATTGCACTGCGGCGTGTGGCCGTGGCGCTGTGTGCCCTGCTGGCCGCCGCCAACCTGGTTCAGGGGCTGGGCGGCGGGCTGGCACGCCTGGGCTGGGGCAGCATGGGAGTCGGCGCCGTGGGTCTGCATGGCGCGGTCATGGTCTGCGGCTTCTTCGGCACGCTCATCTCGCTGGAACGGGCCGTGGCCTTGCGCCATGCAAGCGGCTACATCGTGCCGCTGCTGGCCGGGTTGGGCGGCGTGGCGGCCTGGGGAGCCGGCGCGGCGCCGCTGGCCCTGGGGCTGTGGGCGCTGGCCAGCATCGTCCTGGTGGGGCTCTACCTGTGGGCCGGATACACGCGGGCCTGGTCGCTACACCTGGGGGTCGAGGCCCTGGGGGCTGCCTGCTGGGGGCTCGGTGTGGCGGCCTGGGCCTTGAATGCCCCCGAGGCGGCCCTGCGGGCCTGGATGGCCTTCCTGGTGTTCACCATCGCCGGCGAGCGGCGCGAGCTGATGCAGATGCGCCGGCTGCCGCAAGCCGTGCAGGTGGGCTTCGTCGTGGTGGTGGGTGGGGCCCTGGCGGCCGTGCTGCTGGGGCTGGTCGATGCCGTGGCGAACACCGGGGGCGCTGCCCTCGCCTCCGGGCTGTGGTGGGCCGCCTGCGCGATGCTGGCCCTGTGGCTGCTGCGCTGGGATTTCGCGCCGCGCCAATGGGGATCCGCGCAATGGCCCGGCCACACGGCGCAGAGCCTGAGCGTGGGCTATGTGTGGCTGGGCCTCGCGGCGTTGCTGGGCCTGGCCGGTCTGGCGGGCGTGTCCACGGCCTCCCAGGCCGCCGGCCACGCCTTGTGGTTGGGCTTCGTCTTCGCCATGGTGTTCGGCCACGCGCCCATCATCCTGTCGGCTTTGGCCCGACTGCGGCCGGCCTATGTGTCCTGGGCCCGCTGGGCCATCGTGCTCCTCAGTGCCAGCCTCGTGCTGCGCATCGTCGCCTTGATGGCCGGTCATGCGACGGCGCTGGCCTGGGCCGGTGCCGGGCACGCATGGGCCATCGTGTGGTTTGCGTCGGCCATGCTCGCCGGCGTGTGGATGGGGCGAAAGACTTGAACCTCGGGGCCGGCCGGTCCATGATGTCCCTCACCTCCAGGAGTTTGCGATGGCCCTGCCCCATGCCCAGCCCCGCGACGTGATCGACCTGCAGCCCCTGGGCCCGGCGATCGCGCGCACCCCCAGCACCAGCCTGATCAAGACGGCGCGGCTGCAGTTGATGCGGGTGGTGCTGCGCGCCGGCCAGTCGCTGCCAGAACACCGGGTGCCGGGCGAGATCACCCTCCAGGGGCTGGAGGGGGAAGCGGTGGTGACCACCGCCGAGGGCAACCGGGTGCTCAAGGCACAACAGCTCATGCTGCTGCCCGGTGGCGAGCCGCATGCCGTGCATGCGCACACCGATTGTTCGCTGCTGGTGACTGTGCGGCTGGGCGGACCGTGATCAGCGCGGCGGCCACAGCGGGCCCAGCGCGTCGAGCGTGTTCTTCAGGATGAGACCGTATTCGGTGTCACCTTCCATCACCAGGGCGCGCTCGAAGAAGAGGCGATCGGCATCCTCCTGCCCGCGCATCAAGCGCAGGTAGCTGGCCGCATCGGCGGTGATGCGCAGTGTCACATCGCTGCCTTCGGGCGCCGGGTGAAAGCCACGCTCGTCCAGGCGCAGCCGGCAGCGCAGCCCCAGGTCGGACACGGCGATCTCGACCACCCGGTGCGACAGCAAGGCGCGCTCTGCCTCGCCCAGGCGAGGCCGCAGCAGGCGGTTGAGCGCCAGGGCCAGCGCCTGCGACGGCGGGCGGATGGGCAGGCGCCGCACCAGCGCACGCAGGGCCTGAGGCGGCGCAGGCCAACGGGCCGAAGCGGAGGAACTCATGCGAACACCTGTTGCAGACCGGCCTGCCGGTGGACGAAGCCGTTGACGAGCCCACCGGGCAGGCTCAGGGCATCCAGGGCGATGCGGGCCTCATCCACCCGTGTGCCCTGGTGATAGACACGGTCGAACCACTGCAGCACGTCGGTGAAGCGGTGACTGCACGGCGACAGGCGAAGGCGGCGCACGCCTGCGGCGCGCAGGGCCTGCGCTTCACCGATCAAGCAATGCTGCGCAGCCGACTGCGTCTGGATGCCATTGAGCGCCAGGAAGGGCTCGCCCTCGGTGGTGGACAGCAGCAGACCATCGGGATGCTCCAGACAGCGGAAGCCGCATTCGTCCTTGGGCACGTGGAAGTGACGGGCGGTGAAGCAACGCGCCGAGAAGGCCAGTGGCATACGCCCAAAGCCGAACACCTCGGTGGCCAGCGGAACGTTGCGTGACGTGCACACTGGTTGCTCGGCCGGGTTGATGCGTGCAATGGCATCGAGTGGCAGCTCCAGCGGTGCCACCCAGCGCACGGCGCCCAGGCGGGCATGTTCGGCCAGCGCCGGACGGCTGTAGACGTTGACATGCGGGCCCAGCACGAAGGGCCGGCCGGCCAGCAGACGCAAGGCCGAGGCATCGCCCGCCTCGACCAGGAAGTCGCCTTGATCGGCGATGCGGCGCAGGCTGCGCAACTCGGACTCGGATTCGATCAGCGCCTGGCTGGCCAGCACCACCTCCTTGCCGGCGGCGGCCAGATCGCGCCCGAGGTCGCGCCAGTCGTCGAGCTTCATCTCATGACGCCGCGAGCACACCACCTCCCCGAGCACCACGGTGTCGGCGGGCGAATCGGCGATCCCGGCATAGAACTCGATCAGGGTCTTGCGCGGCCAGTAGTACAGCACCGGGCCAACCGTCCAGAACATCTTGTGTGCGTGCATGTGAAGTCTCATGAAGCGCCGGGCACCGCGATCGGAAGGGCTGGCCGAGCGAACACCGTGGATCCGGCTGCGCCGGTCCACTGGTGTTGCCCCCTTGCAGGGGGCGGCCGCAGGCCGTAGGGGGTGATCGTCATCTATTGCCAGGGTCGGTTGTACGCGCCGAGGGTGTGCTGCTGGCCTTCGGCCCAGCGGCCCAGGACAGCCACCCATTGGGGCTGGACGGTGTAGCGCGCCGGTTGCGCGGCACAATGGTCGATGGCCTGGCGCCACACGCGCGTGACCTGCTCGACGTAAGCGGGGCTGCGCTGGCGGCCCTCGATCTTGATCGCGGCCACGCCGATCTCCATCAGTTGCGGCAACACGGCCAGGGTGTTGAGGCTGGTGGGTTCTTCCAGCGCGTAGTCGCGCACGCCGTCCACCTGGAAGCGACCCTTGCACAGCGTGGGGTAGCCGCGCGGCTCGTCGGGCGCGTACACGTCGATGAGCACGTCGTTCAGCCGCGCCTGCACGCCCTGGGGCCCCTCGGCCCAGCGCACGGCCGACGGCGGCGAGCACACGCCCGCCGTGTTGGGTGACTGGCCGGTGGCATAGGACGACAGCGCGCAGCGCCCCTCGACCATCACGCACAGGCTGCCGAAGCCGAAGACCTCGACCTCGGCCCGGGTGTGGCGGGCCACATGGCCCACCTGCGACAAGGTGAGTACGCGCGGCAGCACGGCCCGCTGGATGCCGTAGCGCTCGCGGTAGAACTCGATGGCCTCGTAGGTGGTGGCCGAGGCCTGCACCGACAGGTGCAGGCGCAGCGAGGGCTGATGGTCGCGCGCATAGGCCAGCACGGCCACGTCGGCGCAGATCAAGGCATCGGCCCCGAGATCGGCCGCCACATCGACAGCGCGCCACCAGCGCTCGGGCTCGCGTGCGTCGGCATAGGTGTTCAGGGCCATCAGCACCTGGGCGCCGCGCCGGTGGGCGTAGGCAATGCCCTCGCGCGCCTGGGCCACATCGAAGTTCAGGCCGGCGAAGTTGCGCGCGTTGGTCGCGTCCTTCAGGCCGAGGTAGACGGCATCGGCGCCGGCATCGACAGCCAGCATGAGGGCCCGCAGTGAACCCGCCGGGCAGACGAGCTGGGGTTTGGTCGGCACAGACATCCACAAAGCCGGTTGAGACGACGGACCGACTCTAGGCAGCCCTGAGGCCTGGGGTTTTGTCGGGGGTCAAAGCCCGGTGTGTCGCCGGGGTCGGGGGCTTGCCCCAGGCGCGTCGATGGGGACAATGGACCGGCGGGGGGCCGATCCGGCCGCCCCGGCTTCTTCATGCAGGAGGTTGGCATGGATCGCAAACTGCATCTGCTGGACACCTTCACGGCCCAAGGGTCCGATGGGCGGCTCTACAAGGTCAAGGCTTTCGAGCAACTCGTGCGCGACCCTTCGCTCGCTGACGGTCAGGACCGCTGGGAGCCCACGGGGGTGGCCGAACTTCATCTGGACAGCGGGGAGCTCGTCGACCTGCGCGCCGACGGGCGCATGCGGGTGGTGGCCACCGGGATGGAGCTCGTGCGGCACTGAACCTTCTTTGAGCCCCATCTGCAGCGAATCGGCGCGGCAAATTCACGATCTGTCACGATCCTGAGCGTCTCGGGCCGCAGCAGGCGGGTAGGCGAC
This sequence comes from Caldimonas hydrothermalis, assembly GCF_056746695.1. Taxonomy (NCBI): domain Bacteria; kingdom Pseudomonadati; phylum Pseudomonadota; class Betaproteobacteria; order Burkholderiales; family Sphaerotilaceae; genus Caldimonas; species Caldimonas hydrothermalis. Next base: position 216,897 of record NZ_JBWQXA010000006.1, read on the forward strand.
TGTTACCATGGCGCCTTCTGCGGGCCCCAGGGCCAGGCCCAGCCCGGCCCGGCCCGCCCCTCCCCTGAGGGGGGACGAGGACACTTGGAGCGGCCCGGCGTTTCCTTGTGAGCGAGCAGGCACCGTGCACGACAGCCGTTCTTGGCCCGCATTCCCGCGGGCCCCATCTCCTTTTGAGCCCGCGCCAACCCTGCGCCGGCGCCTGCTGGGCGCCTTGGCGGTGGCGCCGGTGGCGCTGGCCGCACCCCGGCTGGCCTGCGCCAGCCGAGGTGAGCCGTCCACCGGCTTTCGCACACTGGCGTTCCTGCACCTGCACACCGGCGAGCGCCTGACGGTCGAGTACTTCAGCGCCGGCCAGTACGTGCCCGACGCGCTGCAAGCAGTGAACCACCTGCTGCGGGACTTCCGCACCAACGACGTGGCCGAGATGGATCCGGCCCTGCTCGACTTGCTGCACCGGCTGCGCGAAGCGACCGGCAGCCGCCAGCCCTTCGAGGTCATCTCCGCCTACCGTTCACCCAGGACGAACGAGATGCTGCGCAGCCGCAGCGCCCACAGTGGGGTGGCCACCACCAGCCTGCACATGCGCGGCCAGGCCATCGACATCCGCCTGGGCGACGTGGCCCTGCCGCGGCTGCGCGACGCCGCGCTGTCCTTGCAGGCCGGCGGCGTGGGCTACTACGCCCGCTCGAACTTCGTGCACGTGGACACCGGGCGCGTGCGCCATTGGTGAGGGGTCAAAAGGTTCAAGCGGCCAACTGCCAGGCCGGTGGCGTCTGGGTGAGCCTGAGCCGATCGCCGCCGGCATAGATGCGCCGAAAGCGCAGATAGCCCGCGCCCAGCAAGAAGGGCTCGCGTCCGCGCGTTTTCATCGGCGGCACCTGGCCCGTGGCTTTGTAGGCCCGGATCCAACTCAACTCCTCGCGATCGAACGGCGCCGGCGGCACCGGCTCGCCGTT